>NZ_JBSUGC010000006.1:0-298879 GCF_054065485.1 Vreelandella sp. 2A-K22
GTGCGGCGACTGGCGCGGAATTTGACGTTGGGCATGGCACTGTCTGGGTGAATGGCGATATTCGCTATATTGCCATGCAGTTCAGTAGGTTAGAAGCATTCCTGGGGGCCGGTCTCACGGATTCAGGATTTATTTAACAAATATTTACTTAATAATTATTTACTTAAAAACAAGGATTCAAAGATGCTCCACACCCAACGTAGTTACGGCGGCAGCTGCGTCGCCCCTCATCACCTAGCTGCCAGCGCCGGGCGCGATGTACTTAAACAGGGTGGTAACGCGGTGGAAGCCATGGTCGCTGCCGCCGCGGCCATTGCGGTGGTCTACCCGCATATGAACGCCCTGGGTGGCGATGGCTTCTGGTTAATTCATGAACCGGGTAAAGCGCCCATTGCCATTGACGCCTGTGGTCCGGCGGCGGGGCTCGCCGATGCAGATTTCTACGCCGGTGAAACGCAGATTCCCGAGCGCGGCCCTAAAGCTGCTCTGACCATGGCGGGTACCATCGGCGGTTGGCAAGAAGCGCTGATCGTGGCGTCAGCATGGGGCAAGCAGTTGCCTCTCACCACGCTACTGGCCGACGCCATTCATCATGCCGAGACGGGTATTGCGGTCTCCCAGAGCCAGGAAGCGCTTACCGCTAAACACCTTGAGCGTTTAACCCAAAGCCCAGGCTTTAGTGACGCCCTACTGCTTAACGCCCAGGTACCCCAGGAAGGCGAACGGCTGCGCCAGCCGCGCTTGGCCACGACACTTAAGCGCTTGGCGGAAGCGGGATTGGATGATTTCTACCGCGGCGAGTTGGCCGCCAGCATGGCGCGAGATTTAGAGGCGGTAGGCAGCCCATTACGACTGGCAGACTTTCACGCCTACCGCGCCCAGCGAGTCACACCGCTGGAAGTAACTCTTCAGGATGCCACGCTCTATAACCTGCCTGCGCCGACCCAAGGCATGGCCTCGTTAATGATTTTAGGTATCTACGAGCGCCTAAAAGCCGCCGAGCCCAACGGTTTTGGCCACCTGCATGGCCTGATTGAAGCCACCAAACGCGCCTTTATCCTGCGCGACCAAAACATCACTGACCCCGGCCGTGTGCCAACACCGCTGCAAGATTTGCTCAGCGAAGAGAACATTGGCTTAGAAGCGGCTCAGATCGACCCGCAGCACGCCCTACCCTGGCCCCACGAACCAGCGCCAGGCGATACCATTTGGATGGGCACCGTGGATAGCGAAGGACGTTCGGTGAGCTTTATTCAGAGCATCTACTGGGAGTTTGGTAGTGGCGTGGTGCTGCCAGAAAGCGGCGTGCTATGGCAAAACCGCGGCATCAGCTTCTCGCTTAACCCCGACGACCTGCGCGGCTTAGCCCCTGGACGTAAACCTTTCCACACTCTTAACCCGGCGCTTGCCAAGTTTAACGATGGCCGCACCATGGTTTACGGCACTATGGGCGGTGAAGGCCAGCCGCAAACCCAGGCAGCGGTATTTTCGCGCTACGCGCTGCATGGCATGCCGCTGCAGCAGGCGATTACGGCCCCCCGCTGGCTGCTGGGGCGCACCTGGGGCGAAACCAGCACTAACTTGAAACTCGAAGCGCGTTTTGACGACACCCTAGTCACCGCCCTGGCAACGGCAGGCCACGATGTGGAAGTGCTGCCCGAGGCATTCAGTGACACCATGGGCCATGCAGGCGGTATTGTGCACCATCCGGATGGGTTGATGGAGAGCGCCCACGACCCGCGCAGTAACGGCGGCGCGGCTAGCGTATAGCGCTTACACTGGCACAGCGATGTATAATCGCCCATGCTGAAACTCATGATGATCAAGTGGTGTCACTAGGCTAGTGAGTCCAAACAACACTTGGCCTCAGCGATGTAAGCGCAATGCATAAGGGAGAGGAACAGAGCATGGCGAAAATAGAAAAATCCCCTGACGAGTGGCAACAGCAGCTAACCCCAGAGCAGTACCGCGTAGCACGTGAGAAAGGCACAGAACGCCCATTCACTGGCGATTATCAGGTGCGTGATGCGCAGGGTATTTACCACTGCGTCTGCTGTCATGCGCCGCTGTTTGAGAATGAGCACAAATTCGATGCTGGCTGCGGTTGGCCAAGCTTTGATCGGCCACTGGGTAGCCGCTGCGTTGAGGAGCATACGGATACCACTCACGGCATGCAGCGCACGGAGGTAGTTTGTTCCCACTGCGATGCTCATCTGGGCCATGTGTTCCCCGACGGCCCACCGGAGACTACTGGGTTGCGCTACTGCATTAACTCAGTGTCGTTGGAATTTCACCCCGACGAGTAATCGCTGATAAATCCTCTCAAGGAAACCCAGCAAGGCGGGCGCCATCTGCTAGAATGGCAGCCCGCTTTTTTGTGCCGCTATTTTGTACTTGCAGGAGAAACCCATGCTCGGCTGGTTCCCCGGACATATGAACAAGGCCCGCCGCCAGATTAAGGAGGTGCTGCCTGAAATTGACGTAGTCATCGAGGTACTCGATGCGCGTCTGCCCTACTCCAGCGCCAACCCAATGCTGGCCGAGCTAACCCGCCATAAGCCGGTGCTGAAAATTCTCTCCCGGGCAGATCTCGCTGACCCGGAGCGAACGGCCGAATGGGTGGCTTATTTCGATGCCCAAGAGAATATGCGTGCCTTGGCAGTCACGACGACCAACACCCGCGAGCTAAAGAAAATTCCCAAGCTGTGCCATGAGCTGGCCGGTGCCGTTCGTGCTGACCGGGATGTGCGCGTGATGGTGATGGGTATTCCCAACGTGGGAAAATCCACGCTGATTAACGGCCTGGCCGGGCGAAAAATCGCTAAAACCGGCAACGAGCCAGCAGTCACCAAGCGCCAGCAAAAGGTGCGTATCGATGGGCGTGTGGCACTCACCGACACCCCGGGAGTGCTGTGGCCGAAGATTGAGGACCAGGCCAGCGCCTATCGGCTTGCCGCCACCGGCGCCATTCGCGATACCGCTATCGAGTACGCCGATGTAGCCATTGTTACCAGCGCAGAGCTGGCCAAACGCTACCCCGAAGCGCTCACCGAGCGTTATAAGCTCAAAGAGCTGCCCCCTTACGCCGCGCCGGATATCCCCCATGACATTGATGCGGACGGCCCGAAAAAGCCCAACTTTCTCGCTATTGCTGGCTTCGACGGTAACGCTATCTTAAAAGATATCGCTGCCCGCCGAGGCGGCCTGCGTCCCGGCGGCGCCGTTGATCTGCACCGCGGCGCGGAAGTGCTGCTTCACGAACTGCGTGATGGCAAGCTGGGCAGGCTAACGCTTGAAACCCCGGCAGACATTCCTCCGCCGCCCGTGCAAAACGACGAAGACAATCAAGCACTTTCCGACGCATAATGGCCTAATAGCTCTATAGCCGACGATGGCTTGTGGACGCTGTTTTTAGTCACTCATGCTTTTTGGACACTTTTGGGCCTCTAGCTACTTTTGGACAGACACCTCATGGATACCCCGCAGTCGCACGAATCACAACCGTTAAAGAAATCTCATAAGCTGCACAATGTCTGCTACGACATTCGCGGCCCGGTACTCGACCACGCCAAGCGCTTGGAAGAGGAAGGTCAACGAATTCTCAAGCTAAACATTGGCAACCCTGCGCCCTTTGGTTTTGAGGCGCCGGAAGAGATTCTCCAGGATGTGATGCGCAACCTGCCCACGGCCCAGGGCTACTGCGACTCCAAAGGCCTCTACTCTGCCCGTAAAGCGATTATGCAGGAGTGCCAGCGCAAACAGATTCCCGGCGTAGGTATCGAAGATATCTTCATCGGCAACGGCGTCTCTGAGCTGATCGTGATGACCATGCAGGCGCTGCTCAACGACGGCGATGAAGTACTCATTCCCGCGCCGGACTACCCGCTCTGGACCGCCGCCGCCCACCTTTCCGGTGGTCACGCGGTGCACTACCTATGCGACGAGCAGGCGGACTGGACGCCTGACACAGCGGATATTCGCGCCAAGATCACCAGCCACACACGTGCCATTGTGCTGATCAACCCCAACAACCCCACCGGCGCGGTGTATCCACCCGCCGTGGTGAAAGAGGTATTGGCGATCGCCAAACAGCACAACCTGGTGGTGTTCTCAGACGAAATCTACGACAAGATCCTTTATGACGGCGTCGAACATACTGCCACGGGCGCACTAGCGGACGATGACCAACTGGTCATCACCATGAACGGTCTCTCCAAAAGCTATCGCTGTGCAGGTTTTCGCTCGGGCTGGATGACTATCTCCGGCACCTTGGCCAAGCTAAACGCTCAGGACTATATCCAGGGGCTGAATATGCTGGCCTCTATGCGACTGTGTGCCAACGTACCCGCCCAGCACGCGATTCAAACCGCGCTGGGGGGCTACCAGTCGATCAATGATTTAATCCTGCCCGGCGGGCGGCTGTTGGCCCAGCGAGACATCACGGTGGAGAAACTGAACGCAATCCCCGGCGTCTCCTGCGTAAAACCTAAAGGCGCGCTGTACGCCTTTCCACGGCTCGACCCCAAGGTCTTCAATATCAAAGACGACCAGCAGATGGTGCTGGATCTGCTGCTACAGGAAAAAATCTTACTGGTACAAGGCACGGCCTTTAACTGGCCAGAGCCGGATCATGTGCGCATCGTCACGCTGCCCTGGGCCGACCAATTAGGCGATGCACTCGACCGTTTTGCCAACTTCTTGTCACGCTATCGGCAGTAGCTTTTGTAGCCATGACTTGAAACTGCCATGAACAGCACGTATCTAAGCCATTAATCTAGTAATGCTTCGATGAACTTGAGGGGAGAACCTGCACCATGATGCGAATTCTGCTGTTTTTAGGCACCAATATAGCGGTCTTGCTGGTCGCCAGCATTACCCTGCGCCTGCTAGGCGTAGAGGGTTACCTGCGCGGCCAGGGCATCAACTTCACCAGCCTGCTGATTTTCTGCTTTATTTTCGGTATGGCGGGCTCCATTATCTCGCTGTTTATCTCCAAATGGATGGCTAAACGCAGCACCGGCACGGTGATTATCGAAACGCCCTCCAACTCTACCGAACAGTGGCTGTTGGACACAGTGGCTGAGCTCTCCCGCGAGGCGGGTATCAAAACCCCGGAAGTGGGTATTTTCCCGGCTCAGCAGTCAAACGCCTTTGCCACGGGTTGGAACAAAGACGATGCGCTGGTAGCCGTCTCGGCAGGCTTAATGAATCGCATGCGTCCAGAAGAGGTGCGTGCAGTACTGGCTCACGAAATTGGTCACGTCGCTAACGGCGATATGGTAACGCTGGCGCTGATTCAGGGCGTGGTGAACACCTTTGTGATGTTCTTTGCCCGGGTCGTGGCGCATCTAGTCGATAACTTCCTGCGCAGCCGCAGCGATGGCGAAGGCGGCCTGGGCTTTATGGGCTACTTTGCGGTGGTCATGGTCGCTGAAATTGTGTTTGGTATTCTGGCCTCGGCTATCGTCGCCTGGTTCTCGCGCTACCGCGAATACCGCGCCGACGAAGCCGGTGCGCGCTTAGCTGGCACCAACGCGATGGTCAGCGCCCTGGCACGCTTGAAAACCGAAACCGAACTGCCCGACCAAATGCCGGATACGCTGCGTGCCATGGCGATCACCAAAGGCCAAACACGCTCGCTGGTGGAAAAGCTATTTGCCAGCCACCCGCCGCTGGATGAGCGCATCCGTGCGTTAAAAGAAGCCGCTTATCGTCGGTAAGTTTTCTCTGCTGTTTATACATTTAAGGCCCGCATCTGCGGGCCTTACTGTTTTTCACTACTTTTTTTTCACTACTTAGCTAGCGTTACTACAAACCCTGCCCCACGCAGTAAGCCCTCTAGCGCTACCGCTTCCCCTGATAGCTGCACGTTGAGCGTAGCGAATTCACGCCGCAGCGGGTAGTTGGCGCGGCAGTCATCAAAGCCTTTACGCATTCCATAATTCAGGGTTTGGCGCTGGAGAGCATCGTGGTCACGACGCACGTCATATACCGCTCTCATACAGAGCCGCAGGGCGTCTTCCGGGGGAAGTGCGTGCTGCAGATGCAGGGACGCCAGCGCAGGCGGCGGGCAAATATCAGCAAACGTGAGATCGCTTGGCTGGCCGCAGTAGCGGGCTAGCGCCTGCTCAATCATCCAGGTACCGCGCAGCTTGCCATCTAGGCTATGCCCGGCAATATGCGGCGTTGCCAGAGAGACCAAATCACGCAAGCCAGCGTCAATATCGGGCTCTTCCTCCCACACATCCAGTATGGCACTGATATCGCCCTTGCCCGCAAGACGACTCCGCAGCGCTAAACCATCCACACAGTCCCCACGCCCCGCATTCAGCACTACGCTACCTGGCGCCAGCTCATCGATACGCTGGGCGTTGAGTAGCTGATAAGTCGCGTGCGGGCCTTCACGGGTTAGTGGTGTATGCAGGCAGAGCACGTCACAGCGCTCGATCAGGGCGTCCAAGGAGTGAAAGCCTTGCTCAGGCTCCTCTTCTGCCCTCTCTACAGCTGCCTTGGGCGGGTCACAGGCCAGCGTTGCCACGCCCATGGCGGTTAGCCGCGCTTGCAGCCGGCTGCCGACATTGCCCGCCCCCACAATACCCACGGTACGCTCGCTAAGTACCCAGCCATCGCGTTCCGCCAGCGTTAGCAGGCTGCTCAGCACATAATCAACCACCGCTTCGGCATTGCAGCCTGGCGCACTGGCGAAGGCAATATCGCGCTGGGCAAGCGCTGCCTGATCGATATGATCGGTTCCGATGGTGCAAGTACCAACAAAGCGCACAGGGCTATCGGCAAGCAGCTTATCGTTGACCTGGGTAATGGAGCGGACGATAAGCGCATCGGCGTCCTGCAAGTGGGCGGCGTTTATCTCCCGCCCTGGCACGCGGATGAGCTTACCGAAATGGCCGAAACAGCGTTCGGCAGCGGGGATATTGGCGTCGACGACAAGTTTCATAGGCGTTTTGGTATCCGGGCTTTACAATACGCCCGCGACGGCTTGATGGGCAGGCGTGTTTAAAGGGTATTTAAGGAGAGTGTTGTGATCGTACGCTGGGAAACCAACCATGACTATGTGTTGGTTCATATTCACCAGGATATGTTTGGTGACTGGATTTTCAGCCGCGCCTGGGGCCAAATCGGCACTCAGTTTGGCGGTCTGAAACATCAGCTAGCCGATACGCTGGATCAAGCCCATATGTGGCTGGAGGACGAGACCACTATCCAGTCCTCACGAGGCTTTCGCAAGGTGCTGGAAGTGGCCGACCATACCCCCGAAGGCCAAGAAGCCATGCGTCAACTATCGCTACTGGACGTGATGTAAACCACTCGAACCCAGCCATGCACTTGTTAACCACGCACTTGTTAACCTAAGAAACGCCGCCCATGACGCTTATGGGCGCCTTTAGGCGGCGTAGTGTCTGGCGGTACTGTGAACCCCGCCAGCGCGTCTTCATCCAGCCAGCCGCGCTCGCGCAACCATGCACTTAATCGCTCCAGCTCAAAGCCACGATCCAGCTCATTGCCGTCACCATCCACCAGCACCGGTATCCGCACGCCGTAGCGCTCAACCAGGGCGTCGTCGTCGCTAATCTCGATGTGGTGCAGCCACACCTTTTGATTCGCTAGTGCCGCCACCAAAGCCTCTAACTGGCTGCATAGGTGGCAGCCCATCGTTGTGTAAAGCGATAGCTGAATCATGCAAAAGCTCTCTTATGACGCCTTATGACGAAGTAAAAACACGTGGTGCAGGTTGGTGCGCCGCTGGAAGTCGGGATCGAAACTGCGCCCGGTGATATCCTCTACCACGTAGCGCTCGCTAAGCGCTTCATCGAGTTTAAAGCGGCGCTGGTTATTAGAAAACACCAAGGTTCCACCGGGTGCCAAGCGCGCCATAGCGAGCTCCACAAGCCGCGGATGATCACGCTGCACGTCGAGGGTATCGCGCATTTTCTTCGAGTTAGAGAACGTCGGCGGATCCATAAAGATCAGGTCAAACTCAGCATTGGCGGTTTCCAGCCAGCGGAAACAGTCGTCGCGCACCACGCGGTGCAGTCGTGTATCGAGCTTATTCAGCGCAAAGTTGTCCTTGGCCCACTCCAGGTAGGTGTTGGACATATCCACGCTCACGCTGTCGCTGGCGCCGCCTAAGGCGGCCTGCACCGTTGCCGTGGCGGTGTAGCAGAACAGGTTTAAAAAGCGCTTGCCGCTGGCCATTTCGCCCAGCATTCGTCGTACTGGGCGGTGATCAAGGAACAACCCGGTATCCAGGTAGTCACGCAGATTGACCCAGACCCGTGCTTTGCCCTCTTGCACCTCAAAACGCTCGCCACTAGCGGCACGCTTCTGATACTGGGCGCTGCCGGTTTGGCGCTCGCGGCGCTTGATATAGATTTTGCTGGCGTCAACGTTAAGCGCCTCGGGCATGACTTCCAAGGCATCGTACAAGCGCTTCTGCGCTTGAGCCGGATTGATCGAACTGGGCGCCGCGTACTCTTGCACGTGCACGCGGTCACCGTAGCGATCTACCGCTAGTGCATACTCGGGCATATCGGCATCATACACACGATAGCTGGTCTCACCGCTCTGCTTCAGCCATTTCTTCAAGCGCTTCTGATTTTTGATCAGCCGATTGGCAAACATCTGGGCATTGTCTTGGTTTTTGTGAACAGTTTGCTCTTCGCTAGCCTCTTCACTAGGCGTCGCTACTGCACTGTTCTCGTTCTGAACGGGCTTTGTATCGCTCGCAGCAGGCGGGTGCTCGGCGCCACCAATCTCCATAAGCAGCAGCTTGGCCTCCAGGGCACCGTTTTTGAGTGCGTACTGTTTGTGCGCACGCATACCCAGCCGGTGGCCTAAATCCGGGTTGCCAGTAAACACCGCCAGGGTCCAGCCGGGAAACAGCGCTTTGGCTTTATCACCTAGCTGGGCATAGAGACGCACCAGTTCGGGCAGCTCGCCCAGCCGCTCGCCGTAAGGGGGATTGGTGATCAGCAGGCCGCTCTCAGCAGTCAGTGTTTCGGGACGCGTCAACTGGGCAAGGCTCTGCCCATGCAGGGTAATCAAGGCTGGGATGCCTGCCCGCATAGCATTGGACTTCGCCGCCGTAAGCGCCGCGGGACTCTGGTCGAAACCTAATAGCTGGGCTTTGCAGCGCTTGCGACCAATCGACGCGCGCGCTTCGGCTTCACGCTTCTGTTCCTGCCACGCTTCGTCATCGTGCCCTGCCCAGCCGTGAAAGCCGAACCGCTCGCGGTTCAGGTTAGGTGCTTGATCAGCGGCCATCATGGCGGCTTCGATCAGTAACGTGCCTGCACCACAAAGCGGATCAATCAGCGGTTCACCGGCTTTGAGGCGCTCAGGCCAGCCTGCGCGCACCAGCAGCGCGGCGGCCAGATTCTCTTTTAGCGGCGCATGGCCCACATCCCGGCGATAACCGCGACGGTGCAGGCTTTCACCAGAGAGATCCAACCCAATAGTCAGGTTCATCCGGTGGAGGTGGGCGTATATGCGCAAATGTGGGGTTTTAGTATCAACGTTGGGACGTTCCTGCCCTGCCAGTTGAAGGGCATCAACTACGCCGTCCTTAACGGTCTGGGCACCAAAACGGGTGTGGCGAATATGTTCGCTGCGGCCGTGGAAATCGACCGCCAAGGTGTTACCCGGCGCTAGGTGCTGCGTCCAGGCAATACGGGCAACCACATCGCGCACTTGCTCAGCGGTATCGATCATCGATTCGCGTACCAGGGTCAAAATGACCCGGTTAGCTAACCGAGACCACAGGCAGACACGATAAGCGATCGCTTGGCTGGCAGTGAAATAGACGCCCGCCACAGTGGTTTTACCCGGCGTGGCGCCCAATGCCACTAGTTCATCGTGAAGCAAGCCTTCAATGCCTTTGGGGCAAGTGGCTAGCAGACTCAAGGGGGCGTTTTGATTCAACTCGGTCATGATAATAACGGCGCGTAAAGGCGCAATATTCCTGTATATAGCAAATGAGTTTACGTTTTATGACAATTTGGTAGTCGACAGATGACCCCATCATGGTCTAACAATAAGAGAGTAGCTACTGAAAAACGCATGCGTTTCTTGTCAGGGTCGGTTCAAGACCAGACCCATGGCGTATAAGTGTTCTTTGTAAGAGATTGCCGCTCGGCTCGTTCCGCCCGTGAGTGCCAAACAACAGGGCTGAAGCGGCGTCTCGCTCTTGAAGCAAGCTCTCGGAATAGTGGTTGTTGTTGATAACATAAGTCGATAACACCCTATTTCTTATCAAAGGCTTTCGTGAAAAGAGGTTAGCCAATGAAACGGCAAAAACGTGATCGCTTCCAGCGGGCTTATGTCCACGGCTACAAAGCGGGTGTATCGGGTCGTTCTCGTGACGACTGTCCCAGTCAAGATATCAATTTACGCGAATACTGGATGAGCGGTTGGCGTGAAGGTCGCGGCGACCAGTGGGATGGGATGACCGGCATCTCGGGCATCCACAAAAATCCCTTAGTCATGGCCTAACGTTTTATTTTTCAAGGTTTTAAAAGAAAGATTTTAAGCGAGAGGTTTTCAATGAGCCCACTTTTTCAAGTGGGCTTTTTAGTGCGCTTTTATGCCCACACTGCTCCGCCAATCATCTGCTCACTCAACCTTTAGCTTTCAGTGCCCTCGCGCATTCACCGACCAGTTTAGGACCTTGATAGATCAACCCCGAGTAGAGTTGCACTAAATCAGCTCCCGCCGCGATTTTGGCCTGAGCAGCAGCAGCACTATCGATCCCACCGACACCTATGATAGGTAACGATGGTAGATGCTCACGCAGTTGGCGAATGACGCGATTGGATACCTCGAAGACCGGTTTCCCAGAGAGTCCTCCAGCCTCCTCCGCTTGTGAGTCACCCTCTACCCCCGCGCGGGAAACCGTCGTATTGGTGGCAATCACGCCATCAAGTGCATTGCGCTGAATACTTTCTGCCATCAAGGCTACTTCTTCAGCGTTCATATCCGGGGCTATCTTAATCAGCAATGGTACGTTGCGGCCCGTTTGGTCATTGAGCTCTAAGGCTCGTGCTCGAATCGGCCCCAACAGCGCATCCAGCTGTTCGCCGAACTGTAGGCTGCGCAGCCCAGGGGTATTCGGTGAAGAGACGTTAACGGCAATGTAATCCGCATAAGAGTGCACCGCGTCTAAGCATACCAAGTAGTCATCCAGCGCGTGTTCTACTGACGTCGTCAGGTTTTTACCAATATTAATGCCCACAATGCCGCCGTAGTGGCGCTGTTTGACCTGCTGGATCAGGTGCTCGACCCCCTTATTGTTAAAGCCAAAGCGGTTGATGATCGCCTCATGCTGCGCTAAGCGAAATAGCCGAGGCTTAGGATTGCCTGGCTGCGGCTTAGGCGTCACCGTGCCAACTTCGACAAACCCAAACCCCAACGCGCCAAGGGCATCCAGGTGGTCGGCGTTCTTGTCCAACCCAGCGGCAAGACCCACCCGATTGGCAAATCGCAGCCCCATCAGCTCGATAGGATCGTTCACCTGCTGACCAAACAGGCGTGCTACCCCACCCACCCGATGCAGTGCATCCAGAGCGCTCAAGGCCATCCCGTGAGAGGTCTCTGGGTCAACGCGGAAAAACAGTGAGCGAGCGAGGTTGTACATAGCGGATCTCTTGAAGCGGGGGCTGAAAACGGGCATCAGTATAACGCAATAAAGCGCGCCCTGGTGGAGAACCAGGGCGCGCTTTAATTAAGTGGATTAGGGTACGTCTACGCTTCGCTATCGCTCTCGGCAAGATCTACCAGCTCTCGTACCGCCACGGCGAAGAGCGCAAAGCCTCCTTCACTGCCACCGCGCACCTCTTCAATAAGGCGGCACCAGCGGCGATGCAGATCGGCGTGCTGATCCAACCACTGCGCAACCCGCTCTTGGGTATCGCGGCTGCCGGCGTCGAGCTTCAACACGCTGGTGGTCAGTGCCAACTGCTGGCGCTCAATGTCGTCGCGGAAAGTCTCACGAGCCTGAGCCTGCCAGGAGTCGCGCACTTCCAGCTGGGTTACCTGCTGAATCATCCACGGTAGCTCCAGGCGGCTGCCAATTTCGTACAGCACTTCCGCCACCCGCTGGGGTTTTTCATTGGTCAGGCGCGCCGCCTGGATAATACCCAGCCCCGCATAAAGGCTTGATGACGCCGCCACGCTGGATGCCAGTGCATCTGGCACACCCGCCTCCAACAACTCGTCACGACGCGAGTTCCAGGCGCCAAGCTCTTCACCACTGAGTAGCTCACCAATACCTTCCTGCAACTGCGCCAAGCGAGGAGCGAAGTACTCAATGGTATCTTGTGTCGAAAGCCCTAAGTGCTGACGCACAAACCAGCGCGTGGCACGGCGGATCAAGCGCATCAGGTCAAGCATCATCGAGTACTGAATGCGGTTGGGCACCTGATTATCGAGGGCTTCAATTTGCGCCCATAGACTGGGCAAGTTAAAGCTATCACGGGCCACGATGTAGGCTCGCGCAATATCGGCACGTCCCGCTCCAGTGGAGTCCATCAGGCGGCGTACAAAGACGACCCCCATATGATCGACCAAGTCGTTGGCGACCTGTGTCGCAACGATTTCACGCTTCAGACGGTGCTCGTACATTTCGTCTTTAAAGCGCTCGACCAGCACTGATGGGAACAGCCGCTCCAGGTGGCGGTGAATATATTGATCGTCCGGTACGTCAGAGGTGATCAAGTCGCCTTTCAGGGTGCTCTTGGCGTAGGAGATCAGTACCGACAGCTCCGGCAGGCGCATCCCTTGATCGTTGCTGGCCCGCTCTTTGAGCACATCATCGGTAGGCAGGAATTCCAGCTCGCGGTCAATCTGTCCGGCAGCCTCCAGCTCGCTGATAAAACGGCGGTAAGGGCCCATTGACTGGTCGGAAAGAGTAGCCGATAGATCCAGCGCCTGACTTTGGCGGTAATTATCCAGGATCACCAGATCCGCCACCTCATTGGTCATTTCCGCCAACAACTGATTGCGCTGTTTCTCGGTCATGTCGCCGCGCTTGACCACTTCATCGATCAAAATCTTGATATTGACCTCGTGGTCGGAGCAGTTCACCCCACCGGCGTTGTCAATAAAGTCAGTGTAAACGCGCACGCCTTTGGCGGCGGCTTCCATTCGTCCGCGCTGGGTCAAGCCGAGATTACCGCCCTCGCCGACCACACGGCAATTCAGGTCATTGCCGTTGATGCGCAGGGTGTCGTTGGCTTTATCGCCCACATCCGCATCGGTTTCGTCGGAACCCTTCACGTAGGTACCGATACCGCCGTTCCAGATCAAGTCCACCTTGGATTTGAGCATGGCGCGGATCAGTTCATTAGGCGACAGGCGCTCTTCCTTGATACCAAATACCTGCTGCATCTCCGGCGTGATGCTAATCGACTTGGCGCTACGGCTAAAGATGCCGCCCCCAGCGGAGATCAGCTCCTGGCTGTAGTCTTCCCAGCTGGAGCGTGGCAGAGCGAACAATCGCTTGCGCTCGGCAAAGGACGCCTCGGCGTCCGGGTTGGGGTCTACAAAGATATGCAGGTGGTTGAAGGCACCCACCAGTTGGATCTTGTCGGAAAGCAGCATGCCGTTGCCGAAGACATCTCCGGCCATATCGCCGATTCCCACCACGCTAAACAGGTCGCGCTGGGTGTCGAGATCCAGATTTTTGAAGTGGCGCTTAACTGATTCCCAGGCACCGCGAGCGGTGATGCCCATTTTCTTGTGGTCGTAGCCGTTAGCACCGCCAGAGGCAAAGGCATCACCCAGCCAGTGGCCATACTCAATGGAAATTTCGTTGGCGATATCTGAGAAGGTAGCGGTGCCTTTGTCGGCAGCTACCACGAGATAAGCGTCGTTCTCATCGTGGCGGACAACATTTTCCGGCGGCACAACATCGCCGCCCACCAGGTTATCAGTGACATCCAGCAGCGCACGGATAAAGATTTGGTAACAGGCAATGCCCTCTTTCTGGGCGACATCGCGACTGGCATTTTCCGGCATGCGTTTACAGACAAAACCGCCTTTAGCACCAACCGGTACGATAACGGCGTTCTTAACCTGCTGCGCTTTCACCAGCCCCAACACTTCGGTACGGTAATCTTCAAAGCGATCCGACCAGCGCAGGCCACCGCGGGCCACTTTGCCGCCACGCAGGTGAACACCTTCCACCCGCGGCGAGCAGACAAAAATTTCAAACATTGGTCGCGGCTTGGGCATGCCGGTAACCTTGGAAGGCTCCAACTTATAGGCGATGTAATCTTTAAAGCGCCCACCCTCAGCCAGTTGGTAGTAGTTGGTGCGTAGGGTGGCGAGGATCAGCTCCATAAAGCGGCGCAGTAGCTGGTCATCGTTAAGGCTGGCAACTCCTTCCAAGCGCTCATTTAAGCTCGCGATGCACTCGTCGGTGGCGTGGCTCTGCTGCTCAGGATCAAAACGCAGGCGGAATAATTCAACTAACTCACGGGTAATGGCAGGATAGTTGGCCAGCGTAGCAGCGATGTAATCCTGGGACATGCCGAAGCGGATCTGTTTGAGGTAGCGGGCGTAGCCGCGCAGCATGGCCACTTCGCGCCAATCCAGCCCAGCGCCGATAATCAGGCGGTTAAACGCATCGTTATCGGCCTCGCCGGTCCAGATGCGCTTGAAGGCTTCCGTGAATACATCACGCATATCGCCCAGGCTGACATCCGCACCGCTGTGCTCAAGCTCAAAATCGTGAATCCAGTAGCGCTGTTCAGGGGCGTTAATATCGTAGGGGCGTTCACCAATTACGCGCAGGCCAAGGTTTTCCATCATCGGCAGCACGTCAGAGAGCGGAATCTGCGATTCACGGTGGAACAGTTTCAGGTTAACGCCACCACCCTGTTCTTCTAGTGGCCGATAGAGCGACAGCGAGAGGTCGTTCTCGCTATCCAGTGTCAGCAGGTGCTGAACATCAAACACCGCGGTGCGCGCAGAGAAGTCTTCACGGTAGCTGGCCGAGAACGCCTCGCGGAACCGATCCATCAGGTTGTTGGCGCGCTCTTCACCGAAGCCTTCGATCATGGCGTTCTGCAGCTCGTCACGCCAGCTGCGCGCCAGCCGTGACACTTTGCTTTCCAAACGCTTGAGGTCATAGTCGCTGGGCGCGTCGCCATTAAAGCGTAAAATCAATTGAATACGCGCCAGCACCGACTCAGATAAATAGGTATTGAAGTCGCCAAAGTGGGCGTCTAACTCGTCGCACAACACGTTTTGAATCCGCTGACGCAGATCCGTGGAGAACACGTCCCGGGGGACAAACACCAGGCAAGAGTAGAACTTGCCGCTGATATCGGCGCGGATAAACAGCCGCACCTGGCGGCGCTCGCGAATATTGAGGATGCCCAGCGCAGTGCTGGCCAGTGACTCGGTATCGATCTGAAAAAGATCATCCCGGGGGTAAACTTCCAGCACCTGGAGCAATTGCTTGCCGTTGTGACCCTGGGGATTGAATCCGGCAATATCCATCACCGCTTTTAGCTTACGGCGCAGCAGCGGGATATTGCGTGGCGATTCGTTATACACCGTAGAGGTAAACAAACCAAAGAAGCGCCGCTCACCAATTACATTGCCGTCGTCGTCGTAGCGATCAACGGTAATGTAGTCAGGGTAGGTAGGACGGTGCACCCGAGAGTGATGGGCGCTTTTGGCAAACGATAGTAGCTGCGGCACCAGCACATAATCATTGTGCTCATCCACCCCCTCTTCGGTGCGAATACGCTCGCAGTAGCGCGGCTGATCCAGGCGGAAGACGCCCAGCACGCTATCTGCGTCGCGCTTTAACTCGCTGCCTTCCAGCAGGTACTCGTCGTAGCCCAGGAAAGTAAAGTTATCTTTGAGCATCCACTCTAAAAAGGCAATCGCCTCTTCGTGGTCGTCAGGATCGATCTGCGGCGGGCAGTTTTTCTCGAGTTCTTGAATCGAGGCGGTGATTTGCGAACACATGGCGTCGAAATCGCCCACAGCGGTACGTACATCGCGAAGCACGTCATTTAGGTTGCTTTCGATTTTCTCAAGCAACGCTACGTCGGTGTGCCGGTCTACTTCGATGACAATTAGCGACTCGCGCGCTTCTGGCGCGTTTTCTGCCCTGGGCGAGGCCAGCGCCTGCAACTGATGGCGCTCATCACGGGCGACCGCCAGCACGGCGTTTTGAATGGCGTGCACCGTCAAACCGCGGCGGTTGAGCTCGATACGCACCGAGTCGACCAAAAACGGCATATCTTCATGGAGAACGGCGACAAAAGTATGCGTCGACTGCCAGCCGTGCTCTTCAAAATCAGGGTTAAATACTCTTACCTTGGGACTTTGTGGGTCGTGATGCTGCAAAAACTGCCAGACCGACAGCGTTGCGCCATACAGATCGTCCAGGCGACGATCCACTAGGTCTTCCACCGGCACGGTGGCATAAAAGTGCCGAGCAAAAGCGTCCACAGTGGCGGCGCGAGCGGGGTCTAACCGCGCGTGTAGCCGCTCCTGGAGCTGCTTCAAAAGATCTTGCCGACTCTCTTCAATCGCAACGTAGTGCATCCATCACCTCGACTGCCTAGGCCATTAAACGGCCAAAAAACGAAGGACAATAGGCCTTTAGGCCAACATAACGACTAGCTTACGCTACCTATCGTCGCGTCCCTAATCACTTGACGTGTTGTTCATGGCACATACCGTTTACGCATTAGGTCGTATGCTTACTCGACTGTCCGCCGCTTCAACAGAACTCCACACTCACAGTGGTCGGTAAACGGAAACTGGTCAAATAGCGCAAAGCGCTCTATCTCATGGGTGTTGGTCAGTATGGTCAAGTTTTCAGCTAACGTGGCTGGGTTGCATGAAATATAGACGATCTGAGCGTACTCGCTGAGTTGCTCACAGCTCTGCTCGTCTAAACCAGCACGGGGCGGGTCGACCAGCACGGTGGAAAAATCGTACTCTTCCAACGCCATTTCCGCCACGCGACGCCCGGCTTTTTCGCCCTTCAGCGCCAGCGAAAACTCCTCCGCTGACATACGACCAATCTGCGCGTTCGTTACCCTATTGGCTTCCAGGTTTACGTTGGCGCTAGCCACTGACGTGCGGGAAATTTCTGTGGCCAGCACGCGGCGGAAGTTATCCGCCAGGGCAATGGTAAAATTGCCATTACCGCAATAGAGTTCGACCAGATCTTTCTTCGCATTACTCTCCTGCTGGCCAGCGGTGACTTCTCGCGCCCAGCTAAGCATTTTCTGGCAGATATGCGCATTGGGTTGGGTAAAGCTGTTTTCGACCTGCTGGTAGTGCAGCGTGCGGCCATCCACCTCTAGCCGCTCCCATACGTGGTCTCGGGTAAGTACGATACGCTGCTTGCGGGAGCGGCCAATAATCATAATACCCAGCTCAGCCTCCAGAGCGCGGGCTTCGCGCTCCCACTCATCGCCTAACGGGCGGTGGTAAATCAGCGTTATCAGCGCCTCACCTGACAGCGTGGTTAGAAACTCTACCTGGAACAGCCGCCGACGCAGCTCATCACAGCGAAGGCAAGCTTCGCGTAGCTGCGGCATTAGCTGATTGATTCGCTCACTGGCGACTGCGTACTGATCTAAACGAATCACCCGCTTGTTCTTCGGATTCTCAGGGTCTACCTCGAACATGGCGTAGAAGAGGTCGTCCTCTTCATGCCATATGCGAAACTCGCAGCGCTGACGGTAATAGCCTGGCGGCGATTCAAACACTTCTAATGCCGGTGGTTGAAAAGCGGCAAAGGTACTTTCCAGATAGTCGCGTTTGGCGGCTAGCTGCTCAGCGTAGCGTTCAGGTTCTACAACGGGGATAGCCAAGGCTGCTCCTTTGAATAATTCGATCAGCAATAGTAGTAAATAGTGCTCAGTCGCCCACATTAAGCAATTGGGACGCCTTAAACCCATAGCGGGCTAGGCCAGCGGTCAGATTGGCAGCAGGGGCAGTGGTAAAGCAGCGGCCATCCTGCTGATCACTGTTTAGCTCAGAAACGACTTGCGAAACCCGTCGGGCTATCGCATCGCCGGAGTCGACCCAATGTAGCGGCACGGGGGCCAGCTGCATCAGCCAGGGCTTTAGCAGCGGGAAATGAGTGCAGCCCAGTACCACTGTATCTAGCTCTGGGGTATCCAGCGCTTGATGAGCAGACGATAAACAATGCGCAGACGATGGAGATGCAACGGCGTGCCATAACGGCGCCAGCGCCGCCTGCATGCGATCAATATTGGGGGTGACACCAGCCAGGTATGCTTCCGCCTCGACCACCAAGGCATCGGCGGCGACGCGAGTAATCACACAGTCGCTGGCAAAACTATCAATCAAGCGCTGGGTGTAGGGCCGCCCTACCGTGGCCTTGGTGGCTAACAGCCCAATATGGCGTGTCTGGCTAATCGCTGCGGCAGGTTTGATAGCAGGTACGGTGCCCACGACAGGGATCGCCAACTGCTCGCGCAAGTTTTCCAGCGCCAGAGTGCTCGCGGTATTGCAGGCGACAACCAAAACACTCGGCTGGCACGCTTCCACAGCGGAACGACATACCGCCACAATGCGGTCGGTCAGGGCTGCATCTTCGCGCAGCCCATAGGGCAACCAAGCATTGTCGCAGGCATAGCACAGGGCAGCATCAGGGTAGTGTTGGCGCAGCGACTGCGCCACCGACAGGCCGCCGACACCGGAATCAAAAATTAACACGGGGCCTTTCCTGACTCTGCCTATCATGGCTCTGCCTAAAAAAAACGGAGCCGCTATTTTAGCATGCTCCGTCATTTTATTGATGCCCCGTAGCGGCCACTTGTCCGCTAGCGCTATACCACAGGCACGTCAGCACCACGCAGTTCAGCATAGAGCTCGGGATAAGCGTCCTGTAGGCGCTCTAGCTCTTTCTCTGCGCCTTCGGGGAGCGCCTGACGCAGCTCGTCCATATCTTCCTCGCTAAAGTGCTCGTCAATCAGCGGGAACAGCCCCTCGCGTTCGTGACGCAAATAGGCACGATGCGCTTCCAAATAATCTTTCAGGTCGTCGGCAAAACGATCCATCGGAATGATGTTATCCATTAACACCATGTCAATGTCGTTGGAGAGGCGCTGTAAGCGCGGCTTTAACTCACGATAGTCATTCGCCATCTGTTCGGTCAGGGCAACGTGCTCTGGGGCCTGGGTTTGCAATCGCTCCACGCAGACGCGTTCCAGAGGGGCTGCAAAACCATCCATATAGGACAAAATATAGTCGACGACCTCGCGCATAAGCTGGAAGTTGGGCCGCTCACCTTGGGCAAGGGTTTTCTGCTTAAGCTGCAGCACATGGAGTAATCTCGCCATGTTGGCATGATCTAGACGCAGTTGGTTTAACATCGAACTGTCTCCTTTATTGTGTCATGCCTACCGTCGAGCCTTCGTGATTGACGGCATGCGATAATAAGCGCGAGGTAACAAACATGTTGTGTCGCTAAAACATATCGTAACCTGAGCGTGTCGTAACTAACGGGGGTTATCAACAACAGTTATCATAAACAATGCCCCTCTCAAGCTATCCTCGCAAGTGTATCTTTCTGATAGGTTACGTCTAAGGTAGTTCTCTAAGACGCAGTTTACCACCTATACTTGTTGGCAATTTGTTGCTCAACGTACTGATTTATAACGGAAGCTTACATGGATCTTTTTGATAGCGCTCAGGCGACACCGGCTGACGATGCTCCGTTAGCCTTTCGTATGCGGCCACGCCAACTGGACGATTACGTGGGCCAGCAAGCGCTGGTGGGGCCAGATAAACCCCTACGTCGCATGGCGGAGTCAGGCATTGTGCGCTCAATGATTTTATGGGGGCCGCCAGGGGTTGGCAAAACCACGCTGGCAGAGCTGTTGGCCCGAGCCTCCCAGGCCCATCTGGAGCACCTCAGCGCGGTGATGGCCGGAGTAAAAGAGATTCGCGCTGTGGTGGAGCGGGCCCAACAGATGTCCTCCACGGTTATCCTCTTTTTAGATGAGATTCATCGCCTCAACAAGAGCCAGCAGGACGCATTATTGCCCCACGTGGAGTCGGGCCTGTTAACGTTGATTGGTGCCACCACCGAAAACCCCTCCTTCGAAGTCAACTCGGCGTTGCTATCCCGTGCGCGGGTATATGTGCTGAAATCGCTTACCCATGAGGAACTGATCACGGTGATGCGCCAGGCACTCAGCGACGTAGAGCGAGGGCTGGGCAAGCGTGACATTCAGGTTGATGACGAAGTATTAACTGCTCTGGCCCACGCTAGCGCTGGCGACGCACGACGGGCGCTGGGATTACTGGAAACCGCTTGCGATTTCGCTACTCAGGAAGCAAACGGCGAAGTACTGCATAAAGAGGTACTCGCCGATGTGATCGGCCATCAGGCCAGCGCCTTCGATAAGCAGGGGGACGCTTATTATGATCTACTTTCGGCCATTCATAAGTCGATACGCTCTTCACGCCCTAACGCGGCATTGCTGTATATGGCCCGCTTTATGCAGGGCGGCGGTGACCCGTTGGACGTAGTGCGCAGACTGACCGCGATTGCCTCAGAAGACGTCGGCAATGCTGACCCTCGCGCGCTACCGCTGGTGATTGCCGCCTGGGATGCTTATTTACGCCTGGGCGATTACGAAGGCCAGCGGGCAATTGCCCACGCGGCAATTCATTTAGCAGTGGCGCCCAAGAGTAACCGCATTGACCGCGCCTGGAGTGAAGCCAAGCAGTACGTACGCCAGCAGCCCCAGGTTGAGGTACCGACGTACCTGCGCAACGCGCCCACTAAGCTGATGGAGCAGTTGGGTCATGGCGAAGGCTATCGCTATGCGCATAACGAACCAGACGGCTACCCGGCGGGAAGCGCCCACGACTGCTGGCCTGAAGAGCTGCCTAAAGCCACCTTCTTCAAGCCAAGTGCCTTTGGTCAGGAGAAGCGCTTTGGGGAAATCATGGCATGGCGGGAAAATCTTGACCAGGAAGCAGATCAGGCGCCCTAAGGCGCCTGATGGTTAAACCAGTGGCAGGTTATTGATTAACCGCCACCCTCCAGCAACTCTTTACCAACTCCTCACCATTCACTCCTCACTCCCAACCCTTAAAGCTCTTCACGAATAACATCGGTGCCTTCGGGAATTTCGAAATCAAACATGTCCTCAGCAATCTCGCCATTGAGGGTAATATTGCTAAAGGTGATGGCGGTGCGCTGGCCGGTACTGTCCATCATCCACAGCTCGGTTAGCGTATCGGCATCGAACACCATGCTTAGCTCTTCGAACAGCGTATCGGCCGAGATAGGCACTAGGGTAAAGACATCTTCTCCCCCGTCCTGCTCGTAGAACACCTCATAGCTTTCGGTTAAATCGTCCACGCTTCCCGACAGCAGTAACGCAGGGGTATGGGTTACTCGATCGTCCATCTCTTGAACGGTGACTTGTTCAAGGTCGGGATCGTACATATACACATCATCGCCGTCAGAGACCACGGTTTGAGAGTAAGGCGCTTCCACTTCCCAACGCAGCATACCGGGGCGAGACAGCCACATCTCACCACGCGCGCTTTGGAGGCGTTCCCCGCTGCCATCAAGAATTTGCTGCTCAAAATCCGCTTGATAACGCTCAAGCGGATCCAGCCGTTCAGTCAAACGCTCGGCAGCATCGTCTGCCCAAGCGGGAGCACCAAAGGTTAAACCCAAGGCACTTGCCGCAAATGCCAGTGGCGAAGCGCCCATTGCTGAAGTGCGTTTTGTTTGCGTATCGCGCATATAATCTCCCTAGGCAACCGTTGCCCGGTAACTGTTGCTCAAAACTGTTGCTTAAAAATCAAGCAGTGAGGTCGGCTTAACCGGCCATGGCTAACTCAAAAACGTAACAATCAGACGAGAAAAACGCCGCAGGGTTTCACCCGCGGCGCTACTTTCACGCTTATTGCATAATTGTGGCTTTCATCAAGCGGTTAGTGGCCCACCGGAGGCGGGGCAAGCACTTCCCGAGCACCGTTAGAGCCCATAGAGGTCACCACACCGGCGCCCTCCATTGCCTCAACTAAGCGAGCGGCCCGGTTATAGCCAATTTTAAAGCGACGCTGCACGGCGGAAATCGAGGCTTTGCGCGTTTCAGTGACAAACTGCACGGCTTCATCGTAGAGCGCATCCTGCTCCGCATCGTCGCCATCCCCCCCCTCAGCCTCAAGACCCGTTAAGGCATCGGCGGATACGCCACCAGAAAGGATCTCTTCGATATACTCGGGTGCTCCACGGCGCTTCCAGTCATCGACCACGCGGTGTACTTCGTCATCGTCCACAAAGGCACCGTGGATGCGGTTAGGTGGTCCGGAACCTGCAGGCAGATAGAGCATGTCACCATGCCCCAACAGACTTTCAGCGCCGCCCTGATCCAGAATGGTGCGCGAATCAATTCTGGATGAGACCTGAAACGCCATCCGCGAAGGAATGTTGGCTTTGATCAAGCCAGTCACAACATCCACCGAGGGGCGCTGGGTAGCCAGAATCAAATGGATACCTGCGGCGCGTGCCTTTTGCGCCAAGCGCGCAATCAGCTCTTCGACTTTTTTGCCGACGATCATAAACATATCGGCAAACTCGTCGATCACCACGACGATGTAGGGCAGTTTCTCCAGCACTGGATGCGGCTGATGCACTTCCCAGGGCTGCGGTTCCCAGAGCGGGTCTGCCACTTGGGCACCGGCGCGCTCCGCTTCATCCAAACGGCCATTGAAGCCCGCGATGTTGCGCACACCCATGGCCGCCATGAGCTTGTAGCGGCGCTCCATCTCGGCCACGCACCAGCGCAGGCTGTTGGCCGCTTCTTTCATATCGGTGACCACGGGCGCCAGCAGATGGGGAATGCCGTCATATACCGACAGCTCCAACATTTTCGGGTCGACCATGATCAGCTTTAGCTCACTAGGCTTCGCTTTAAGCAGCATTGAGATCAGCATGGCGTTAACGCCCACCGACTTACCCGACCCGGTGGTACCGGCTACTAGCAAGTGGGGCATCTTGCCCAGGTTGGCGACCACAGGGCTGCCACCAATATCTTGGCCTAACGCCATGGTGAGTGGTGACGTCTCCTGCTGGTAACGGTCGGAGTCGATAACTTCGCGCAGGCGGATCATGGCCCGGTTGGGATTAGGTATTTCAATACCCACCGTGGGACGCCCTGGAATAACCTCGACCACGCGCACACTTTTCACCATCAGGGAGCGCGCCAGGTCTTTGGCAAGGTTACTGATTTTAGACACTTTGACGCCCGCGGCGGGCTTGATCTCAAAGCGGGTAATCACCGGCCCAGGCCAGGTATCCACCACTTCCGCTTTCACACCGTATTCGCGCAGCCGCACTTCAAGCAGCTCAGC
The DNA here is from genome assembly GCF_054065485.1 of Vreelandella sp. 2A-K22. Classification (NCBI taxonomy): domain Bacteria; kingdom Pseudomonadati; phylum Pseudomonadota; class Gammaproteobacteria; order Oceanospirillales; family Halomonadaceae; genus Vreelandella; species Vreelandella sp. 2A-K22. The sequence continues at coordinate 23,404 of NZ_JBSUGC010000006.1, forward strand.
CATATCAGCCAACTGCTCGTCACTATAATTGGGTTGATACGGTTCTGCAGGTGTCAACAGCTGCAAGCTCGGCACGTCGCCCTCAGGTTCGTCCAGAGTTTCAAAAGCAGGCCGCTGGCTCTGCAAATGCTCCACGGTCCACAGGGCGGGGCCTTCATCCGCCTCTGGCGTGCTCTCTTCGGGCGCAAAGCTGGGTTCTTGGCGAGCTGCTGGGGTGGGCGTGGACGGAGGAGTAGTCGTTGAGTGCGCTCCTCCATCGCGGCCTTGGGCATACAGCTCATCATCCATCTCTTCATCGTCCCACACCGGCTCAGGCACTACTTCCGCTACACGTTCAGGTTTACGTGCAGGCTCAGGCGCGGTGACGCGCTCAGGGCTCCAGGCAGCATCAGTGTCACCAATATGTGGCTCACCAACACGTGGTTCAGCTTGGCTGCTGCTGGGATCAGCGGTGAGTGATGGCTCACTGCGACGCTCAACGGGCGCGGCATGAACAGTCTCTTTCTCGGCGGGCGCCTCATCGCTGGCAAAGAAGTTACTCCTGGCAGGCGCCGGAGGCTCTTCTTGACGAGTAGCACGCAGCGGGAAGGAAGTCTCGGCTTCTTTGGGTTCATCACCGGGCGCAGGTGCTTGAGTCTCAGGCGCTGCTGACGTTACCTCTGCCTGGACAAAGGCATTTTCCCGCGGCGCTGGGGGTGCCGCTGCTCCCTCCTCTTCTGCCGTTTTAGCCGCTGGCGTCACTGACGGGGCTGCCCCAGGCGCTGAAACCGTCGGCTCCGCGGTAGGTGTCGAAGAGATAGGCGCGGGTGTTTTAGCAGGCACATGCTTATTACTTGAAAACGCTGCGGCCTCCCAGGGAATCGAAGTATCCGTGGTTTCGTTGCTATTTGAAGGACTCGCTTCTGACGCATTGCTCTCTGAAGAGCTGTTCGCCTCACGACTGGAAAGTGGTACAGAGAAGCCTGGCTCACGGCGTTCGCGGCCACTGGGGCTTTTGCCTACTGGCTCTGCCGCAGGCTTTATCTCAGCGGGTGCAGCTTCAGGTTTAGCTTCTTGAGACTGCGCTTCAGGCGCTGCTTGAGGCTTGGCCGCAGTTTTGGCAGTTTTAGCAGCCGCTCGCTGAGCAGCGCGCATACGACGCGCTTGGCGTCGTGCCGATAACCAGCTACCCAACCGACATATGCGCTTGCCGAGCTCATCAGCCACTTGCAGCCACGACATACCGCTAAACAGCGGAAAGCCGCTTAAAATTAACGCCGCAGCGATTAAACCAACACCACCACTTCCCACTAAAGGCCTTAACGCACCGACCAAACCTTCGCCCAAAATACCGCCTGAGGCATAGGGCAGTATGCTCTCAGGGTGATAAAAGTGCAGCGCCCCCAACATGGTCGTGCCGAAAATAAGTAGCACTAAGCCACCCGCATGGACAGCAATTGCCACGGGGTCGAGTTCAAAACGTACCTGGCGTGAGCGAATCAGCCACCAAGCGGCAAAGCCGAACATACCCGGCCACCACAAAGCGCTGGCGCCAAGCAGTGAGTAGAGAACATCGGCCAGCCAAGCGCCAACCTGCCCCATCCAGTTACCCACATCTGTCTCAGGGCCCTGATAAGACCAGCCTGGGTCAGAGGGTTGGTAACTAAATAGCGCTAATAATAAGAAAACACACAGCGCCAGCAGGATCACCACTACGCCTTCGCGCACGGAGCCTTGTAAGCGCAGGCCAAAACGACGAGCCTTATCCTTTGCGGCGTTAACGCGCGCAGCTGAAGCCGATGATGGTGTTTGACGCGCGCTACGCTGCGTTCGCTTGTTTACTGCTTTATTCACTTTCAAGCGACTCTCCCTTTACACCTCAATGGCGTCTTTAATCCACTTGCGAGTTTGCATGATACCGAGCATCCTTCCGCCGTCACAGAGGCTATCGTAAAGCGCTCAGCACAAGAACGTCGTAACAGGAGCAAGTAATGCTACCTTGGCTTTCCTCGCCACATCCTAATTTTCCAACTACCTCCCAAGCGCTGGCCTCCCCCAATGGCCTGCTGGCCGCCGGAGGGGAGCTCTCGCCCGCTTGGCTGGTAGAAGCCTATCGGCAGGGCATATTTCCCTGGTTCAGCGACGACGACCCCATTTTGTGGTGGAGTCCAGACCCGCGCATGATACTCCTACCTGAGCAATTTAAGCAGCGTCGTAGCCTCACCAAACGATTACGCCATGGTGGCTTTCATATCACCCTGGATCAACACTTCGATCAGGTGATTCAGGCCTGCGCCGCCCCGCGTGGTGAAGAGGCGGGCACCTGGATTACAGACGAAATGCGCGAGGCCTACGGGCTGCTGCATGCTCTAGGTATTGCTCATAGCATCGAAGTCCATCAACACGGCCAATTGGTGGGCGGGCTGTATGGCATCGCCATGGGGCCGGTGTTTTTTGGCGAGTCGATGTTCTCCCACGCCCCGGATGCTTCGAAGGTAGCGCTGGCCCATCTCGCCAGGGCCATGCGCGAACATGGCGGAAAACTCATCGACTGCCAAATGCACACGCCTCATCTGGCAAGCCTGGGCGCTATTACAGTCGCTCGCGAGGCATTCATCAACTATCTTAAAAACTGGTTACCCGATAAGGCATTTACGTTTACCACGTCACCCACTGAAACACCCACTGTTCCTGCATCGCTCTGGCTTAAGGCGATTGCCACCGAGGGTAATGCGTAGTGATGAACCATCGTGACGAACTTATTCTGTTCCAACCATTTTTTTACAATGAGGAGGCAGGCCGTGAGTAGTAACACTCCGCGTCGGCCGGTGCGGGATTTGCGCTTTTTCCTTACCGTGCCGCATGCCTGTAGCTATTTACCCGGCAAGGAAGCGACAACGCTGTTTCTCGACCCGCAGGAGTCGCCCGTTCCAGGTGTCTATGACTCGCTGGCGCTGCTAGGGTTTCGTCGCAGTGGGCGCCATCTTTACCGCCCTCACTGTGAGGGCTGCAACGCCTGCCGCTCGGTGCGTATTCCGGTTGACCAGTTTGCGGCTAACCGCACACAACGAAAAATTTGGCGCCGCAATGCCGATATAAACGTCCGCATTGTACCTGCTCACTTTGCATCTACTCACTACTCGCTTTACGCGAATTACATTCGTCAGCGCCATGCTGACGGCGATATGTTCCCGCCCAGCCGCGAGCAGTACCGCACCTTCCTTACCCTTGATGAGTCCTATGCCCATCTGATGGAGATGTACCTCGACGAAGAGCTGGTTGGTGTGGCTGCATTCGACCAGTTGGAGCATGGGCTCTCGGCAATCTACACCTTCTTTGCCGTTAGCGAGACTCTGGATAAGCGCTCACTAGGCACTTTTGCCATTCTTCAGCTCATCGAGCTCAGCCGCGAAAAAGCGCTGCCGCACCTTTATTTAGGGTATTGGATCGAAGAGTGCCGTAAGATGCGCTACAAGCAGGCTTTCGCGCCATTGGAAATACTCGATGGACGCCATTGGCGGCCGCTGATTCGCTAAAAATGCCAGCTTTTTTGCCTTGACGACGGGCTTACGGCACAATATAGCGCTGTTTCTTGAGTGCCCACCTAGCGGCACTCAAATTCTGACCGATAATGACATTACTAACTCATCAGTGAGGACATGCCTATATGGCACGCGAAGATCATATTGAAATGGAAGGCGTTATCGTCGATACCCTTCCGAATACCATGTTTCGGGTTGAGCTGGAAAACGGTCACGTTGTTACCGCTCATATCTCCGGCAAAATGCGCAAAAACTATATCCGCATTCTGACCGGCGACAAGGTAAAAGTTGAGCTGACACCTTACGACCTGTCTAAAGGCCGTATCGTTTACCGCTCGCGCTAAGTCGTTACACCATTAACGCGCTCGGCTGATTTTAACTGCTCCAGCTAGACTGTCCTTTAACGACAGCGCCGATCAGCGTCAATGGCGGTTCACTAAAAACGACAACGCCCCGTCGATGACAGGGCGCTGCGTTTTTATGCATATAGCATGAGTATTAGAAAGATAGCTTTTAGCACGGCTTAGCGCCCTTTTCAGGGCGCATCTGCCATCTCAGTCTCTGTGGAAAGGTGCAACTCGCCCTCCTCCAGGCTAACGTGGACAATACCGCCCTGATCAGCCAGTTCTCCGAACAGAATCATTTCGGCTAATGGCTTCTTCAGCTTCTCTTGTATGAGGCGCGCCATTGGGCGTGCACCCATGTCAGGATCGTAGCCTTTATCGGCCAGCCAATCCCGCGCCATGTCGTCTACATCCAGCTGAACACGCTTCTCATCCAACTGCGCCTGTAGCTCGATCAAGAACTTGTCGACCACATTGCGCACCACCGAGACCGGCAGCGAGTGGAACTGAATAATACCGTCCAGGCGGTTGCGGAACTCCGGTGAAAAGGTACGGCGGATCACTTCCATGGCATCGGTGGAGTGATCCTGGTGCTGGAAGCCAATGGAGCGACGCGACGCCTGCTCCGCACCAGCGTTAGAGGTCATAATCACGATAACGTGACGGAAGTCCGCTTCACGCCCGTTGTTGTCCGTTAAGCGGCCATGATCCATGACCTGCAGCAGCAGGTTAAAGACTTCCGGGTGCGCTTTCTCAATCTCGTCCAACAACAACACGCAGTGCGGCTGCTTGGTCACCGCTTCAGTCAGTAGACCACCCTGGTCGTAACCGACATAGCCTGGAGGCGCACCAATCAGGCGCGATACGGTATGGCGCTCCATATACTCGGACATATCAAAGCGCACCAGTTCAATGCCCATGATATGCGCCAGCTGTTTGGCCACTTCGGTTTTACCCACACCGGTGGGACCTGCAAACAGGAAGCTACCAACGGGCTTATCGGGAGATTTAAGCCCGGCCCGGGACAGCTTAATAGCCGCAGAGAGACTATCAATCGCCTCATCCTGACCGAACACCAGCATCTTCAGGTCACGATCCAGCTTCTCGAGCAGCTTGCGGTCGGAGCTTGAAACACTCTTCGGTGGGATACGTGCAATGGACGCTACCACGGCTTCCACTTGCTCGACATCGATCGTCTTGGCGCGCACTTCTGGCGGCAATAGACGCTGGTGAGCCCCTGCCTCGTCAATCACGTCAATCGCTTTGTCGGGCAGGAAGCGGTCATTGATGTAGCGATCCGCTAAGCGTGCGGCACTTTCAAGCGCACCATCGGTGTACTTAAGTTCGTGGTGCTCTTCAAAACGTGAACGCAACCCTTTGAGGATTTTGATGGTGTCTTCCACCGACGGTGCCATCACATCCACCTTCTGGAAGCGCCGTGCCAGAGCACGATCTTTCTCAAAGATGCCGCGGAACTCCTGGAACGTAGTCGAACCAATGCAGCGCAATTCGCCCGAAGAAAGCAGCGGCTTGAGCAGATTGGACGCATCCATCACGCCACCAGAGGCGGCACCTGCACCAATCACCGTGTGAATCTCATCAATGAATAGCACAGCGTTAGGCTGCTTGCGTAGTTCGCTCAGCAGGCTTTTGAGGCGTTTTTCAAAATCACCACGGTACTTGGTACCGGCCAGTAGCGCGCCCATGTCCAGCGAGTAGACCACTGCATCGGCAATAACATCGGGAACGTCTTCTTCGACGATACGCTTGGCAAGGCCTTCGGCCACTGCGGTTTTACCTACACCCGCCTCACCGACTAACAACGGGTTGTTTTTGCGCCGACGGGCCAGAATTTGTACCACGCGCTCAAGCTCGTGGTCGCGGCCAATCAGCGGATCAATTTTACCCAGCCGTGCCTGTTCATTGAGATTGGTAGCGTAACCAGTGAGCGGATGCGCAGCGCCCTCACTGCCACCCTCCTCCGCGTCTTCACTCTCAGGTGAAGAAGGCGAGGGAGACGGCCCGTGACCGGCCACTTTGGAGATACCATGGGCGATGTAGTTGACTGCATCGACCCGCGCAACGTTCTGCTGCTTAAGGAAGTATACCGCCTGACTCTCCTGCTCGGAAAAGATCGCCACCAACACATTGGCACCGGACACTTCGCTTTTGCCAGATGACTGAACGTGGAAGACCGCCCGTTGTAAAACACGCTGAAAACCAAGCGTGGGCTGGGTCTCACGATCACCCTGGCCTTCTGGAATCAGTGGCGTAGTCGAGTTAATAAAATCCTGCAGATCGGACCGCAGCTTGTCGAGGTTAGCCCCGCAGGCCTTCAGTACGTCTACCGCTGAGGCATTATCTAGCAACGCTAGCAGCAGGTGCTCAACGGTCATAAACTCATGGCGCTTTGAGCGCGCCACGGTGAAGGCCGTGTTCAGGGTCATTTCAAGTTCTTTGCTCAGCATGGCAGTCCCCTTTTCGCTACTACCTAGGGCGTGTCGCCACCTAGGGCTTGCGTCGGATCAATTTAGTCGACCGGCACTCTCAACATCGGGTACAAATGGCACGGTTGCAAGCCTCACCACCAATTATTTCTCAACGCTTTTAATTGGCGGCCTCAATATCACTTATCAACGGGTGCTCACACTCACGGGCATATTCATTTACCTGATAGCTTTTTGTTTCGGCTATATCGCGCGTAAACACGCCACAAGTGCCCTTTCCTTGGGTATGTACGGCGAGCATGACCTGAACGGCCGTCTCGCTGTCCATGTTAAAAAAATCTTGCAGCACTTCAATGACAAATTCCATCGGCGTGTAATCGTCGTTGTGAAGCACTACCTTATAAAGCGGTGGTTGCGCCAGCGCCGGTTCTGCTGACTGTACCGCTATATCACCATCTTCATCGGGCATATCTGGCCGCGTCATCCCCGCTTTTACGGGTAACACGGTCAAGTATGAACTATCTTGGTTGGGCATAAGCTGCACGGTTGGTTGTCTCGACACTGACCGATGGAAGCGTTTATCAGACCTCACATCGCCAATTCACTAGTGTAGTTTCTTAACTGTAGCCTCTTAACTACTATAATTTCTTAACTACTATAGCTTATTAGCCTAAACGTAAGACGCTTTCGATCAGCAAGGGTTCATGGAAAACTTAAAATATTACAGCGCGCAATAGCGAGTGCAATGCAAAACCCCCGCCCGCCAAGCGGACGGGGGTCATTCAGCCTAATCACAGGCGGTCTCTATTAGCCTTTTGCGACCATGGCAAGCGTTTCGTTGAGAGTCTGGCTGGGGCGCATCACCTTAGCCGTCAGCTCGTGATCCGGGTGGAAGTAGCCACCAATATCCGCAGGCTGGCCCTGAACGCTGTTCAACTCATCGACAATGGTCGCTTCTTTGGCCGTTAGCTCGTCAGCTAGGCGTCCGAATAGCGTCTGCATTTCGCTATCTTCGCTCTGCTCTGCCAACGCTTCAGCCCAGTATAGCGCCAAATAAAAGTGGCTGCCGCGATTGTCCAGCTCACCCACTTTGCGCGACGGCGACTTGTTGCTATCCAGGAACTTGCCGTTCGCCTGATCGAGCGCTTTGGCCAGCATTTTTGCCCGAGCGTTATCGAAGGTGCTGCCCAGGTGTTCAAGGGATGCCGCCAGGGCCAAAAACTCGCCCAGCGAGTCCCAGCGCAGATGGTTCTCTTCCAGCAACTGCTGAACGTGCTTGGGAGCAGAGCCGCCAGCGCCGGTCTCAAACAAGCCACCGCCATTCATCAATGGTACGATTGAGAGCATCTTGGCGCTGGTGCCGAGCTCCATAATCGGGAACAGGTCAGTCAGATAGTCGCGCAGTACGTTACCAGTGACGGAGATAGTGTCTTCGCCCTTGCGGATACGCTCCAGAGAGAAGCGCATGGCCTCCTCTGGCGTCATGATACGAATATCCAGGCCAGTGGTATCGTGCTCTTTTAAGTAGCTCTCGACTTTCTTGATCAGTTGAGCATCGTGGGCGCGCTGGGCGTCCAGCCAGAAGATAGCCGGCGTTCCGCTTTCGCGGGCACGATTAACCGCCAACTTCACCCAATCGCGAACCGGAGCATCCTTGGTCTGGCACATCCGCCAAATGTCGCCCTGCTCAACGCTGTGCTCAAGCACTACATTGCCGCTGGTATCGGTGACACGTACGGTACCGTCGGTAGGAATCTGGAAGGTCTTATCGTGGGAGCCGTATTCTTCAGCTTTCTGGGCCATCAAACCTACATTGGGTACGCTACCCATAGTCGTCGGATCAAAGGCACCGTGCTGTTTGCAATCGTCGATGACCGTTTGATAGATACCGGCGTAGCAACGATCAGGAATGACGGCTTTGACGTCGTGCAGTTGGTCGTCGGCGCCCCACATTTTACCGGAGTCGCGGATCATCGCCGGCATGGAAGCATCGATAATCACATCGCTGGGCACGTGCAGGTTGGTGATCCCTTTATGGGAGTTCACCATCGCCAAACGCGGGCGCTCGGCATAAAGTGCTTGAATCTCATCCTCAATCTGGGTCTGGCGCTCTTCCGGCAGTGACTTAATGGCCGAATAGAGATCGCCGATACCGTTATTGGGGTCGAAGCCCGCCTGCTGGAGGTCATCTGCGTGCTTACTCAGCACGTCCTGATAAAACTCGCTGACCACCATACCGAACATGATCGGGTCAGAGACCTTCATCATGGTCGCTTTAAGGTGCAGCGAGAACAGCACGTCTTTGGCTTTTGCGTCAGCGACTTCGTCGGCCACAAAACGACGCAGCGCGTTACGGCTCATGACCGCAGCGTCGACGACTTCGCCTTCCAGTACCGAGGTTTTCTGCTTGAGCACCGTGGTGCTGCCGTCTTTAGCGACCAGCTCGATCTTGAGATCGGTGGCTTTTTCAATCAGCGCGGACTTCTCGCTGCCGTAGAAATCGCCTCCACTCATATGCGCCACATGGGACTTGGAGTCGCTGCTCCACTCACCCATGCGGTGGGGATATTTGCGGGCGTAATTCTTGACCGACAGCGGAGCGCGGCGATCCGAGTTACCTTCACGCAACACCGGGTTAACGGCGCTGCCTTTAGTTTTGTCGTAGCGCGCCTGAATGTCTTTCTCTTCATCGCTTTGAGGCGCTTCAGGGTAGTCAGGAAGCTTGTAACCCTGCTGCTGCAACTCTTTAATCACCGCCTTTAGCTGAGGCAGAGAGGCGCTAATGTTGGGCAATTTGATAATGTTAGCTTCTGGGGTCTTGGTCAGTTCGCCAAGCTCCGCCAGGTGATCGCCGATCCGTTGCTCTTCGCTCAGATAGTCAGGGAACTGAGCAATGATGCGAGCGGCCAGGGAAATATCGCGGGTCTCTACCTGAATGCCGGCAGAATCGGTAAAGGCATCGATAATCGGCAGTAGGGAGTGCGTCGCGAGCGCGGGCGCTTCGTCAGTGAGCGTATAGATGATCTTCGGCGTTTTGGTCATTTTTGCGTTAACCTCTCTCTTTTCGCTGCGATGGCAAGAAATCTTGAGCGGAGCGCGAGCTCAACGATGGGCGCCCCATCAGGTAGCCGGAGTATACCAGCGCTGCCCGCCGTGCGCATTGTCGACATACCCATTCCTGAGAGCGAATAGAAAGTAAAAGGGGCAACGAGAAGTCATGAGCAACCTTTATTTACTGCATAAGCCTTTCCAGGTACTGAGCCAATTCAGCGACCGTGAGGGGCGGCAAACCCTGGCGCATTATGTCGATGTGAAAGATATTTACCCCGCAGGACGACTTGACTACGACTCTGAAGGCCTACTGCTGCTCAGCGATGATGGCGAGCTGATTCACCGCATTTCTCATCCGCGCCATAAGCAGCCCAAAACCTACTGGGCCCAGGTGGAAGGGCAAATCGATGACACGGCATTGAAGGCGTTGCGCCAAGGCATTGCGCTGAAAGATGGCCCAACGCAGCCGGCCAAAGCGCACAGAATAGATCCGCCTACGACCGCACCACGCCACCCTCCCATCGACCCCAAACGCCACCCCTCGACTAGCTGGCTGGAGCTAACCATAAGCGAAGGCCGTAACCGCCAGGTTCGCCGTATGACTGCTCATGTCGGCTACCCCACCCTGCGCTTGATTCGCGTAGCTATCGGCCCCTGGCGGCTGGATGGTTTGGCACCTGGCGAATGGCGCAAAGAAGCCCTACACGCGCCCAGACCGACGAATACGCCCCCAAGTCAGCGACGAATAGCTCCGCGAAAAGATCAGCGTAGGCGGCCCACCACAAAACGCAGGAACCCCTGATGAGCCTTATTCGCAGCACGGCGGCCTGCGTCATCCAGCAGGGCGAGCGCTTTTTGATGGTAGAAGAGCAGCGTGGCGGCCCGCAAAGTGTGTTTAACCAGCCCGCTGGGCATATTGAACCCGGCGAAGGTCCCATAGCGGCCATTCTGCGCGAGGTACTGGAAGAGACTGCTTGGCAGGTATCGCTCACCGGATATCTGGGTTTATACGTATTTCATACCGACGAAGGGCAAACGTTTCACAGCCACGGCTTTATTGCTGCGCCGCTTCATCAACTCGACCTCCCCCTCGACCCGGATATCTTTGCCACCCACTGGCTTACCATTGAGCAAATACGGTCGTTAGATCAGCAGGCGCGCCTACGCAGCCCGCTGGTACTCAAACGTATCGAGGATGCACTCAGCGGGCCTGGCTATCCCCTGTCGGTGATTCGCGAGTGAAGCACTCGAAGCCATTACCCCCCATCGTGTATAATCCTCGCCCAACTGCACACTGCTTATTTGCACCCTACTTCAACTGAGGATGCCCATGTCATCCACTGAACCAACTACGCCAGGCTCATCCACCACTGAGTCATCCGCCACAGCCGCTAATGGCAAAGTGATTGTCGGTATGTCCGGCGGCGTCGACTCGTCCGTTTCGGCCCTTCTCCTCATGCAACAAGGCTATGAGGTCGAAGGCCTGTTTATGAAAAACTGGGATGAAGACGACGGAACCGAATATTGCACGGCCAAAGAGGATCTCGCCGACGCCGAGGCGGTCTGCGCCAAACTGGGCATTAAACTGCACACCGCTAACTTTGCCGCCGAGTATTGGGATAATGTATTCGAGCACTTTTTAGCCGAATACAAAGCGGGCCGCACGCCCAACCCGGATATTCTGTGTAACCGGGAGATCAAATTTAAGGTCTTCCTTGAGTACGCTGAAATGCTCGGAGCCGACAAAATCGCCACTGGTCACTATGTTCGTAAAGGGCATGTTAGCCAAGGCGATGGCGATGTTCGCCCGCGCCTGCTGAAAGGCCTGGATAGCAATAAAGATCAAAGCTACTTCCTGCATGCAGTGCCAGAAGCCGCCATTGCCCGTACTCTGTTCCCCGTAGGTGAGCTGGAAAAGCCCGCCGTACGCGCGCTTGCAGAACAGCACGATTTGATCACCGCTAAGAAAAAAGACTCCACCGGCATCTGCTTTATCGGCGAGCGCCGGTTTCGCGATTTCCTCCAGCAGTACCTGCCCGCCCAGCCCGGTACCATTGAAACGCCGGATGGCGATGTCATCGGCAAACATATGGGGCTGATGTACTACACCCTGGGCCAGCGCCAGGGTCTAGGCATTGGCGGGCTTGCCAACTACTCCGAAGACCCCTGGTACGTGGCGGCAAAAGATCTTGATCGCAATGTACTGATCGCGGTGCAGGGTAAGCATGACCAGTTGCTCTACTCCGATACCTTGGTCACAGAGGCCATGGATTGGGTGGCGGGTGAGCCGCCGGTTCAGCAGGGGCGCTTTACCGCCAAAACACGCTATCGGCAAAGCGACTGCGGCTGTGAAATGCGCGCGCTGCCCGACGGTGGCGTTGAGGTCACGTTTGACGACCCGCAGTGGGCGGTCACCCCTGGCCAGTCGTTGGTGCTTTACGATGGCGACATATGCTTGGGCGGCGGCGTTATTCGCGCTACCTGGAAGAAAGCCGCGGAGGCTGCTGCATGAATCCTACCCCGATTCATCGCGCCCCCGATTCTCCGGCAGTCCGCCAAGCACTTGCCCTTGCTGGCGTCTTTCAAGCCGCCAGCCTGGTCGATGAGCTGGCTCGCACCGGGCAGGTCGACACCCGCGCCTGGGAAACGCTGATTGAGGCCACTGTGGATACTAACCCGGAAAGCTTCGAGGCGATTTATGGCGGGCACCCCAATAATCTGCGCCGCGGCCTGGATACCTTAGAAGCCCTGGTGGGGCGTAAGCAGGCGAACCCGGTGGTGTTGCGCTACGGTTTTTCGCTGCTGATGCTAATGAATAAGCTGCGTACCAATAACGACATGATGGATTCACTGGGCCAAAAATTAACCCGCATTCAGGGTCAAGCCGAGCACTTTGGCACTACCCATGAAAACGTGGTGGCCAGTCTTGGGGAAGCGTACCAAGAGACGATATCCACCTTTAAAACCCGCATTGTGGTGCAAGGGGATCCATCACTGCTGCAGAGCCGCATGATGCCTGAGCGTGTACGCGCTTGCTTAATGGCGGGGATTCGCTTTGGATTATTGTGGCACCAGCAAGGCGGGCGCCGCTGGAAACTGGTATTCCAGCGTAAAGCGCTACGCCGGGCACTGGATAGCCTCGACTAGACGGCTACTCTGTTCTCGATCGACGTCTTTTCAATTAACTTGCTCTCGACTAATTTTCTTTCGAACCTCCTGGAAACGATGCCATGCAACTCTCCGCTTTGACCGCCCTCTCCCCCGTCGACGGCCGCTACGCCTCTAAAGCCGCCGCCCTGCGCGAACACTTCAGTGAATTCGGCCTTATTCGCGCCCGTGTGATTGTGGAGGTTCGCTGGCTACAGCGCCTGGCTGAGCATGCTCAGATTACCGAGGTACCGCGCTTATCTGCTGAGGCTACCGCGTTCCTTGAGCAATTGATTCGTGAGTTTTCTATCGCGGATGCCGAACGCATCAAAGAGATCGAGCGCACCACCAATCACGACGTCAAAGCAGTGGAGTATTTCCTCAAAGAGAAGATCGCAGGTCAGGCCGAGCTACATGCAGTGACCGAGTTCATTCACTTTGCCTGCACCAGCGAAGATATCAACAACCTCTCTTACGGCGTAATGCTCAGCGACGGCCTGAACGCCATGCTGCCCACCATGCACGAGGTTGCCGATGACATTGCCAAGCTAGCCATTGCCCACGCCGCCCAGCCGATGCTGTCGCGTACTCACGGTCAAACCGCCACCCCGACCACGCTGGGCAAAGAGATGGCCAACGTGGCGTACCGCCTTAAGCGTCAGCTGAAGCAGATCGAAGCGGTGGAAGTGCTCGGCAAAATCAATGGCGCTGTGGGCAACTATAACGCCCACCTGACCACCTACCCGGAGATCGATTGGGAAGCCAATGCCCGCACCTTTGTGGAAGGCTTAGGGCTGACTTTTAACCCTTACACTACCCAGATCGAGCCCCACGACTATATCGCCGAACTGTTTGACGCCATTTGCCGCTTCAATACGATCCTGATCGACTTCGATCGCGACGTTTGGGGCTATATCTCACTGGGCTACTTTAAGCAGCGCACGGTTGAGGGCGAAATTGGCTCCTCGACCATGCCACATAAAGTTAACCCGATTGATTTTGAAAACTCCGAGGGCAACCTGGGCCTGGCCAACGCTGTGCTTAGCCACCTTGCGCAAAAGCTGCCGATCTCCCGCTGGCAGCGCGACCTGACTGACTCCACCGTGCTGCGTAACCTTGGCGTAGGCTTGGCATATGGGTTGATTGCTTACCACGCCAGCCTCAAAGGCATCAGCAAGCTTGAAGCCAACCCTGAGCGTTTAGATGCTGATCTGGATAACAGCTGGGAAGTGCTCGCCGAGCCGATTCAAACGGTGATGCGCCGTTACGGTATTGAAAAGCCCTATGAAAAACTCAAGCAACTGACTCGTGGCAAACGTATTGACCAAGCAGGCTTTGCGGCGTTTATTGATACCCTTGAACTGCCCAGCGAGGTCAAAACCGAATTGAAGGCGCTCTCACCGGCCAACTATATTGGTAATGCCCAGGCGCAAGCCGAAGCACTGACACATCAGCTAAACTCTCTGTAACCCATTTGTTGTGACCAACTTGCTGTGACCAACGTTGCTGCGACCACTACACCAGGACACGCCATGAACCATCACGATAAGCCGCTAACACTGCTGGGCGATCTTACCGCTGCAGACTTTCTGGCCAATTATTGGCAGCAAAAGCCGCTGCTGATTCGTGGCGCCATGCCCGACTTCATCAGCCCGATTGAAGCCGATGAACTGGCTGGACTCGCCTGCGAGCCTGGCGTAGAAGCGCGTTTGGTTGAAGAGGAGGGCCCGGATGGCCCTTGGCAGGTCTCCCACGGCCCCTTCGATGAAGCCACTTTTGAACGGCTCCCGGAAAAAAACTGGAGCCTTCTGGTGCAAGCGGTTGACCACTATGTTCCATCGGTGGCTGCGCTAATGAATGAGTTTGACTTCCTACCTCGTTGGCGGCTCGATGACGTGATGATCAGCTACGCACCTCCTGGCGGAAATGTGGGTGCGCACATCGATCAGTACGATGTCTTTTTACTCCAGGCCAGCGGCCACCGCCGCTGGCAGCTGGGCGGCAAGCTCACGGAAGATGCGCCGATCATCCAAGGTATCGATCTCCGCATCCTGAAAGAATTCACCGTAGAGCCCGACTCCGACTGGGTGCTTGACCCCGGCGACATGCTTTATCTCCCTCCCGGCTGGGCGCATCACGGCGTTAGCCAAAGCGATGACTGCATGACCATTTCAGTTGGCTTTCGCGCTCCTTCGGCCGATGAGGCGATCACCTCCTACGCCGACTATTTGGGTGAGCAGTTGCCTGCCTCTCAGCGTTACAGCGATGCGGGCATGGCGCCTGCTCAGCAGGTCGGTGAACTGGACGACGCAGCCGTTGAGCGTATGCGTCAGCTGATTATGTCGACGCTGGATAACCCTACTCAGATTGCCCAGTGGTTTGGCCGGGTGATGACTCAGCCAAAATATGTCGATCAAGTGGTACCGCTTGAAACACCGTTGGACGAAGAGGCGCTTGTTGCTCAACTACAAGAGGGGGAGCCGCTCTACCATATGCCTGGCTCACGCTTTGCCTGGCGTCGCGATGCCAGCGGTACCACGCTATTTGTGGATGGTGACGGCCACGCCTGTTCAACTGAATTAGCCAAACGCCTAGCCGACACCCCCCCTCTCTACGCCGTAGACCTTGAGCTTGACGGCGCAACTGCGCTCATCACCCAGTTGGTCAATACCGGCAGCCTCGGCTTTATGAGTGATGAAGGTGATGACGACGAGGAGTATTAATGGCGATTACCCACATTAGCACTGGCAGTTGGGAAACGCTGGGCCCAACGGCCAGCGAGATCCGCCGCAAGGTATTTATTGAAGAGCAGAGCGTGCCCCAGGATGAGGAGTGGGATGGCCTGGATCCGGCGTGCCAGCACTTTCTCGCCATGCTTGATCAGCAGCCGGTAGGCACCGCACGACTGCTGCCCGACGGGCATATAGGCCGCGTCGCCGTACTCGCTAATGCCCGTGGCAGCGGTATTGGTGTACTGCTGATGCAGGCCGCGATTGAAGCGGCACGCCATGCGGGCCACGCCCAAGTGGCCCTGAGTGCCCAGGTACACGCACTGGCGTTCTATGAGCGTCTAGGCTTTATCGCCCATGGCGATGAGTTTCTGGATGCAGGCATCCCTCATCGAGAAATGACGCTTTCGCTCGATTAACAAGCCCTCTTGGTGGATCTCTAGCACTGCCTCGGCAGTGCTTTTTTATGCGCTCTTGCCGCCATCTTGACGAAAAACGACTACACAAACCCTCCCTTCCTCTACCTCCCTGTCGTCGGGTTACAACGGCCTCTGCCCCCAAGTGTCAATTGTTGAAGGCGCCATCCTCGTGGATAGTTATTGCATTGCAGCGTTAAGCGGATTGGGTCAATCCATCAAGCTCAACGCTGTAGCTGAGGTCTCTAGCGTTACTGCTTCCAGCTTTCAAGACGTTTGCATGAGAGACGATTGACCTAGAGACACAATCACGAAAATCAATAATGCTAAATACAACTTCGCAGGTGCAGCATAAGCAAAAGCTGATTTGCGAAACACTATCCAGCCCGAAGAGGATAAGCTCATGACAGGACTGCTCGACGATATCAAAGCCATGGCCCAACTACGCGAGGCTCAAGGCGGCAAGTGGGAAACCATCAAACCTGAGTATGCCGCTCGCATGCGTGCACAGAACCGCTTTCACACTGGCCTGGATATTGCGCGTTACACCGCCAAGATCATGCGCGAAGATATGGCCGCCTATGATGCCGATACCGCCCAGTACACCCAGTCGCTAGGTTGCTGGCACGGCTTCATTGGTCAACAGAAGCTAATCTCGATCAAGAAGCACTTTGGCACCACCAAACGTAGCTACCTCTACCTTTCCGGCTGGATGGTTGCCGCGCTACGCTCCGAGTTCGGCCCGCTGCCCGACCAGTCGATGCACGAAAAAACCTCCGTCGCGAACCTGATCGAAGAGCTCTATACCTTTCTAAAACAAGCCGATGCCTGGGAGCTTAACCACTTGTTCCGCGCCCTTGATGAAGCCAAAGAGGCTGGCGACAAATCAAAAGAGCAGGAACTGATCGGTAAAATCGATAACTACGAAACTCATATCGTACCGATTATTGCTGATATCGACGCTGGCTTTGGTAATGCAGAAGCCACCTACCTGTTAGCCAAGAAGTTTATTCAAGCGGGCGCCTGCTGCATCCAGTTGGAAAACCAGGTCTCTGATGAGAAGCAGTGTGGTCACCAGGACGGTAAAGTTACTGTGCCCCACGAGGACTTCCTGGCCAAAATCAACGCCGTACGTTACGCCTTTTTGGAACTCGGCATTGAAGATGGCGTTATCGTTGCGCGTACCGACTCACTCGGCGCGGGCTTGACCCAGAAAATTGCCGTCACCAATGAACCCGGTGACCTAGGCGATCAGTACAACAGCTTCTTGGACGGCGATGTGATCGAAAATGCCGCCGACATTAACAACGGCGACGTAGTCATCAAGCAGAACGGCAAGCTGGTGAAACCCAAGCGTCTCGCTTCAGGCCTCTACCAGTTTAAACCCGGCACTGGTGAAGATCGCGTGATTCTTGACTGCATCACCAGCCTGCAAAACGGCGCCGACCTACTGTGGATCGAAACCGAGAAGCCCCACGTTGGCCAGATCGCCAGCATGGTCAACCGCATTCGCCAGGTCGTGCCGGATGCCAAACTGGTCTATAACAACTCTCCGTCGTTCAACTGGACGCTCAACTTCCGCCAGCAGGTGTTCGATGCATGGCAGGAAGAGGGTAAAGACGTTTCCGCTTACCAGCGTGACAAGCTGATGAGCGCAGAGTACGACGATACCGAGCTTGGCCAGCTGGCCGATGAGTGGACACGCAATTTCCAGCGCGACTCGTCTCGCGAAGCGGGCATCTTCCACCACCTGATCACGCTGCCAACTTACCACACGGCTGCCCTGTCCACCGACAACTTAGCGAAAGGCTACTTCGGCGATGAAGGGATGCTGGCTTACGTGAAAGGTGTACAGCGCCAGGAAATTCGCCAGGGAATCGCCACCGTACGTCACCAGGATATGGCAGGCTCCAATATCGGTGATGACCATAAAGAGTTCTTCCACGGCGATGCCGCCCTCAAAGCCGGTGGCAAAGACAACACCATGAACCAGTTTGGCTAATGAGCAGGTTTTAAAACCTAAACTCACCATGCAAACCCTGCAACAGGAGGCCTCCAGGCCTCCTGTTTTTGCTTGGTTATACGTATTTGCACACTGTTTTCTTAATACGCTGTTAGACTCTCGGTTAAGCTTTTTTTGGCGACTGCTCTACCAACTTTGATCTTTTTTCATGAACGCTGGTCAAAGCCGTTAGCATCGGCTATCTTTAACGAACACTGTTCTATAACTGCAATCTATCCTGTGCACTTCTTACAAATGGCAGGCATTTAGATGACAGTTGTAAAAAATAGACACCCTGGAGGTTTTAATGAAACGTCTTCTTCTCCCTGTTGCCGCAATGAGCATTCTCACGCTGGCAGGCTGTGCCAACACTGCCCCCTATTCAGGTGATGTCTATCGCGGTAGCCAAGCGCAAACGGGGCAAAGCGTCACCTACGGCACCATTGTGGCTATTCGCCCGGTACAGATTCAAGCGGAAAGCCGCGCCGGTGGTCTTTTAGGCAGCGGCGGTGGCGCGATTAT
Organism: Vreelandella sp. 2A-K22; assembly: GCF_054065485.1. Lineage (NCBI taxonomy): Bacteria > Pseudomonadati > Pseudomonadota > Gammaproteobacteria > Oceanospirillales > Halomonadaceae > Vreelandella > Vreelandella sp. 2A-K22. Next base: position 41,583 of record NZ_JBSUGC010000006.1, read on the forward strand.
CGGTGGTCTTCTGGGTAGTCAAGTAGGCGGCGGTTCGGGCCGTCAGCTAGCCACAGTAGCAGGCGCACTCGGCGGTGCTGTTGCCGGTACAGCGGCAGAAGATCGTACAAACCGTATCAGCGCCCTAGAAATGGAAATTCGTCGCGATGACGGCAGTAATGTAGTGGTGGTTCAGAAAGCCGACCATCAATATCAAGCGGGCCAACGTGTACGCATGATTGGCAACGGCGCCAGCATGAGCGTTGCGCCCTATTAAGCACAATCGTTAATCAAAAGCGTTCAAGTATAAAAAAGCCCGGCCATCAAATAAGATGGCCGGGCTTTTTATCGCGAACAGCTTAGTGATGGGTTTTATTACCCGCCCATTTAGCCAGCGCCATGATTGCCCAGCCAATCAGGGCAAGCAGGATGACGACCAGCAGCATTTCAACCGGCTGCACCAGGGTGGTGGCCCCCAACACTGCCAGCGTAATCACCCATAGATAGCGATTGTCGCCATGGCTTTTCAAAAAACCGGGCAACACCTTATCTAACCCCTCGCTAACGCCGCTATTCCAGCGCTGATAGACAAAATAAGCAATCAGGCAAAAAGCGATAAGCCAAATAATCAAGATCGTCATTACATGCTCCAAAAATGATAGGGCAAAGGAAAAAATGATGGTTGTAGGGTATCCCTGGTCACCCTGACGCGCAATACCGCCGAAAGTGGTGAGTAGGAAAAAGCGTCGCTACCCCCTGACAAGCCAGCGCACACGCGTTACCATATTGGGACATGCACTCACCGAAAGGTTATTCCATGCAAATTGCGCAAAACTCGGTTGTCGCGTTTCACTACACCCTGACCAACGATGCAGGTGAAGTGCTAGACAGTTCCGAAGGCCGTGAGCCGCTTACCTACCTCCACGGCGCTGGTAACATTATTCCGGGTCTTGAAAAAGAGCTGGAAGGTCGTGCAGCAGGCGAGAAGCTGAACGTTGCCGTATCCCCTGAAGAGGGTTATGGCGAGCTGCAAGAGCAGCTGATGCAAGAAGTACCCCGCGATGCGTTCCAAGGCGTTGAAAGCATTGAGCCGGGTATGCAGTTCCAAGCCCAGACTCAAGGCGGCCCTCTGATGGTGACCGTTAAGAAAGTCGAAGGCGATACGGTCGTTGTCGATGGCAACCACCCGCTGGCCGGCCAGCAGCTCAACTTTGATGTTGAGATCGCTGAAGTACGTGAAGCAAGTGCTGAAGAAGTTGAGCACGGCCACGTGCACGGCGAAGGCGGCGTTGAGCACTAAGACGCTCGCGTAACCGCTGCAAAAAGGGCGACCCTATCGGGTTGCCCTTTTTTATGCTTAAAAAGAAGGTTCTCCGTCAGGTATTAGCACCAACTGGCCGTGACGAACGCTGCGCGACGAAGTAACTTCAGCGGCAAACTGCTTGAGCGCCCGCCCCTGACCTTTGAGCAACGCCACTTCCAGGCAACTGTCATGGTTGATATGTACATGCAGAGTCGAAAGCGTCAGGTCATGATGGTCATGGGAGTGACGCGTTAAACGCTTGGACAGCTCCCGAGCGGCATGATCATAGACATACACCAGCGCGCCCATGCAGGGCGAGTCAGGTGCAGCCTCTTCTCTCGCCTGTTTTAAGCCGCTGCGGGTCAAATCGCGAATCGCCTCTGAGCGGTTTTGATAACCGCGCTCGCGCATCAACGCATCCACTTCTGCCACCAGCTCCTCATCAAGCGTTACCGTTACACGCTGCATTCACGCCCCCTGTACTGATTAACTTTGCATGCGCTGCCACCACCGGTAGTATGATGTTATTGTAAAAACATCATACTAGTGACGCTAACAGCATAAAGGATAAAGCGATGACTAAACCAACTCGGCCCATCTTACTGGGTATTGCGCTAAGTTGTTTAGTCGTAGCCTCCACTGCGCAGGCAAAAGAACAGCTGGTACTTGCCATTGGCGGCGAACCCGAACAGGGTTTCGACCCACTGCTGGGCTGGGGGCAGTATGGCAATCCACTGTTTCAGTCGACGCTACTTTCACGGGGCAAGGATCTTGCGCCGCAGCCAGAGCTGGCCACTGAGTGGCGGCTTTCTGAAGACCGCCTGACCTGGACACTCACACTCCGCGAGGACGCCCGCTTTGCCGACGGCACGCCGCTGACCGCTGAAGATGTGGCTTATACTTTTAATGCGGCAGCCCAGGCGGGCGGGCGAGCGGATCTTAGCGCCCTGGCTGAAGCAACCGCACTTGATAAGTACACTGTTTCGCTCCGCCTGAAGGCCCCGCGCATTACCTTTATTGATCAGCTGTTGACACTGGGCATTGTGCCCCGCGCCGAGCGTAATAACGGCTACAGTGATCAGTATGGTCGTCATCCCCTGGGGTCTGGCCCCTATCAGTTGGTAGAGTGGCAGGAAGGCGAGCAGCTAATTGTCGAGCGCAATCCTTACTTCTACGGCCCTACGCCTGCTTTTGAACGGCTGGTATTTCTCTTTACCGGTGAAGACACCACGCTAAGTGCCGCCCATGCTGGCCAAGTGGATATTGCATCAATTCCCCCTGCACTGGCGGCCAATGTGCCAGCACATATGCAGCGGGTGATTATGGAGAGTGTCGATAATCGCGGCATTCTTTTTCCCATGCAGCCTGCCAATGGCGAACACGCCGCCTCCGGCGCGCCGATTGGTAACAATGTGACGGCAGATATTGCTATACGTCAGGCGATCAACCTTGCGGTTGACCGCGATACGCTGGTGGAAGTGGCACTGCACGGTTATGGGCGCCCCGCCTTTGGCCCGGCGGACGGCCTCCCCTGGAGCGATAGCGATGAGCGCCTTGCCGCTCCCGACCTTGACCGGGCGGAGGAGATACTCGACGCTGCAGGCTGGCAGCTACGCGATGATGGCCTGCGCTATAAAGATGGCCTGCCCGCTAGCTTTCGACTTACCTACCCCTCCAGCGATACCACCCGACAGCTGCTTGCGGAAGTCAGTGCTGAGATGGTGCGTCCACTGGGAATTGAGATGCAGCCCACCGGCCGCCACTGGGACGAAATCCAGCGCGAAGCACTGCACCAGGATGCCATTATGTTCGGTTTTGGCAGCCATAGCCCCCAGGAAGTTTACTACCTCTTCCAAAGTCAGCATGCGGGCAACGGTTTCTATAACAGCGGTTTCTACGCTAATCCAGAGGTGGATGCCCACTTGGACGCCGCCCAGGCGGCGCCTAGCTTTGAGCAAGCCAACCGCGAGTGGCAGGCAGCGCAGTGGGACGGCACCACCGGCTACGGAGTACGCGGCGATAGTAGCTGGGCATGGCTGGTCAATCTTGAGCATGTCTATTTTACCGATACCTGCTTAGATGTCGGCGATCTGAGCGTAGCGCCTCACGGCCATGGCTGGCCGATCACCGCCAACCTGCTTGAGTGGCGCTGGACGTGCGACTGATTGCGCCTATCGCCAAGCGCGTGGCTCGTCTGGCGCTGGTATTAATCTGCGTCGCCCTGGTGTCGTATGGGCTTATGATAGCCTCCCCCGTTGACCCCGTTGATGCCTACCTAGGCCCACAAATGGCCCAAGTGAGCCCAGAGCAGCGCGCACTGATTGCCCAGCGTTGGGGGTTTGATGAGTCAGCTGCCGTTCAGTTTGGCCACTGGCTGCGCCAGTTAGCCAGTGGTGACTTAGGCTGGAGTCACGTATACAACCAGCCGGTCAGTGAGGTAATCGCTCAGCGCTTTCAGCGCTCCATTGCGCTACTCGGCAGCGCCTGGCTGCTCTCTGCGCTGGTGGGGTTTAGCCTCGGGGTTGTGGCGGGTGCCAAAGAGGGCTCCAAGCTGGATAACATCATCAGCACCTACGCCTTTATTACCGCCTCCACGCCCGCCTTTTGGCTGGCGATACTTGCGGTGCTGCTATTTTCGGTAACACTGGGGTGGACACCCACCTGCTGCGCAGGCCCCGCCGGGGCGTTAAACCAGGAAGTCACCCTCGCCACACGGTTGCACCATTTACTGCTGCCAGTGGCTACCCTGGCACTGCTGGGCATCGCCAGTATCACCCTGCACACCCGCACCCGCATGCTTGAGCTAATGCGCTCAGACGTTGCTACTCACGCCTTTGCTCAGGGCGCCAGCCGTCTTGATGTGGCTTGGCGCCACGGTCTTCGTCACGCCAGCGTACCGGCGATTACGCTAGCGTTTGCCTCACTGGGCGAACTGTTTGGCGGCTCCATTTTAATCGAGCAGGTCTTTGCCTACCCCGGTTTAGGTCAAGCCACAGTGGCAGCAGGCCTGCGCAGTGACGTCCCACTGCTGCTGGGCATTGCGCTATTTACCACCCTGTTTGTCAGCGTCGGCAATATGATCGCCGATAGCCTCTACGCCGTTATTGATCCACGTATTCAGCCAGGTGGTTTATGAGTCAGGCTCAACCGCGCCTTCGTGCCGCCGTCAGCCTGGGGGGCACCGCCCTGCTGGTCATGGGACTAGTCGCTAGCCAGTGGCTGCTGGGTGATTCACCGCAACAGATGCAGTTTGCTGCCCGCCTGGCCCCGCCCAGCGTTGACCACTGGTTGGGCACCGACGCGCTGGGCCGTGAACTCTGGGCGCGCACTCTGGTGGGGCTGGCACTAAGCTTCTGGGTGGGCTGCTTGGCGGCACTACTGAGCACGCTGATTGCATTAAGCCTGGCAGCGATAGCCACGCTGTCAGCACGGCTGGATGCGCTGGTTAGTTTGCTGATTGATACGCTGCTTAGCGTGCCTCATTTGATTTTATTAATGCTGATCGCTTTTGCCCTGGGTGGCGGTACCCAGGCAGTGATCATTGCCGTTGCGGTGACCCACTGGCCAAGCCTAGCCCGGGTGCTGCGCGCCGAACTATGGCAGTTACGGCAGGCGCCCTATGTGCGCATCTCCCGCGCTCTAGGTAAATCGCGCTGGTTTGTGCTCCACGGCCACCTGCTCCCCCATCTTATTCCCCACTGCCTGGTCGGCGCGTTACTGCTGTTTCCCCACGCCATTCTCCACGAAGCCGCATTGACCTTTTTGGGCTTTGGCTTAAGCCCCAGCCAGCCCGCTATTGGCGTGTTACTGGCCGACGCCATGCGCTACTTAAGCGGCGGTTACTGGTGGCTGGGAGTATTTCCCGGCTTGGGGCTGTTACTGATGGTACTGGGTTTCGAGCGCCTCTCAAGCCACCTACGCCGTGCGCTTTAGCGCTTTTCAGAAAACCATTGGCTGTAAAAACCACTGGCTGTAAAACTATTGATGGGAGGCCTGCCGTGTTAACGATTGATCAATTATCGCTACAGCTACCTCTGTATGCCTCCTGGTGGAAGCGCGACTGGGCCACCTGCCTGGATGAATTTTCACTAACGGTGTTCCCTGGCGAGGTTCATGCAGTGGTGGGCGCCTCCGGTGCCGGAAAAAGCCTATTGGCTTATGCCATTATGGGTTTACTGCCAACACCTGCACGCTTAAACGGCCAGCTTTACTATCAAGGCAAACCGCTTAACGCGTCACGCCAACGCCAGCTTCGCGGCCGTGAGCTGGCACTGATCCCCCAATCGCTAAGCGCCTTAGATCCGCTGGTGCGTACTCAGCGCCAGGTGACCTGGGCAGCCCAGCGCGCAGGCCAGCCATCAGCACATGCTTGGCACGCCTCCCAACAAGCCCTTGATCACTATCAGCTAGATGCCCGTGCACAGCAGGCCTATGCCCATGAGCTATCTGGCGGCATGGCCCGGCGCGTGTTGACGGCCATGGCCCATGTCAGCCAAGCCAAGCTGGTGATTGCCGATGAACCCAGCGTAGGCCTTGACCCTCACCAGCGTCAGCGGGTACTGGATGCGCTACGCGAACTGGCCGACCAGGGCAAAAGCGTGATTCTGATTACCCACGACCTGCGCCATGCGCTGCCAATCGCCGACCGCGTCACCATTATGCGTGACGGAAAGCTGGTCGAAACTGCGCCCGCCTGCGCCTTTCAGGACAGCGGCGCTTCGCTTACCAACGCTTATTCACAGGCATTGTGGCTGGCGCTGCCGGACAACGCTTTTGCAACGACTGCCATAAGCCGGCGTGAACAGGAGGCGCACGTTGCTTAAAGCACGCCAACTGAGTTTTCACTTTGCCCCCAAGGTACCGCTACTTCAGAACATTTCGCTAACGCTGTGCGCGGGTCAGTGGCTAGGGTTAAGCGGCGACTCGGGGGCGGGTAAATCGACGCTAGGCCAACTGCTGGCGGGCTACTTAGCGCCCCAGGCAGGTGATGTCACCCTGGATGGCGAGGCGCTACCGAAAAGCGGTGTGCACCCCGTGCAGTGGCTACCGCAATCACCGGAGCTAGCGGTGAATCCACGCTGGCGGGTAGGTAAGATACTGCGCGAAGCCTGGACACCTTCTGACGCACAGTGCCAAGCGTTTGGCGTGAAAGCAAAATGGCTGACGCGCTTCCCTCAGTCGTTATCGGGGGGAGAGCTGCAGCGGGTATGCGTGTTGCGAGCGCTCGCGCCGGGAGTACGCTTTCTCGTCGCCGATGAGATCTCCACCATGCTCGACCCCATTACCCAGATTGAGCTTTGGCAGGCATTAAAACGAGAGGCCGAACAACGCCAGCTGGGCGTGCTGGTGATTAGCCACGACACCGCCCTACTGGAACGGCTTTGCCCACAGCGCTTGCACTTAAGCGAAGGGCAGCTGAAGCCATGGTAGTTGATGCCAGGGCAGGTTGAAGCGAGGGTCTTTCGACATGGCCGGAAAAAATGTTCCCGACCATTCCGGCATTTCCGCCATCCCTGGCGGTCAGATGTCGAAAGTAGCGCCCAGGGAGGGGTTCACAGCGCCCTCGCGGAAACCTGCGCTCGGCATCAATGCGTGCAACTGGTGAAGGTTAGCCAACCGCTTGGCGACGCTCAAAGCGCCATAGTCCGAAAGCAATTAGCAGCGTGATACTCAGCAGCAACCACGAACCGACGCTCACGCCCGACCACCCGGCCCAGCGCCAGAACGGCTCCAGCCAGAAGCCGCCCAAACTGGCTCCCACATAGTAAAACACCAGGTAGAGCGCCGAAGCGCTGCCCCGCGCGCCTTGGGCATAGCGCCCTACCCAGCTGGAGGCCAACGAATGGGCCAGGAAAAAGCCAAAGGCATTAACGGTTAAACCGACGATAATCAGCAGCAGCGAATCCGCTAAGGTAATCGCCGTGCCCAGCATTAAAATCATGACCCCCACCATCATGCATGCCGCGGGAGAAAACCGCCCGGCCAGACGCCCGGAAATCATCGAACCGAAGGTGCCGCCGAGATAGGTCAAAAAAATCAGCCCCAGACCACTGGCGGCTAATTGATACGGCGCTGCCGCCAACCGAAAGGTGATATAGCTGTATTGATTGATAAAAATCAGGAAGTTGATACCCCCCAGGCAATAAGCAGCGAGTAGCACCGGGTTACGCAAATGATTGACTAAATCGCTTGCCGCTTTGCGCAGCTCAAAGCGCTGGGGAGTAAAGGCGCGGCTATTGGGCAACAGGCGCCAAAACACTCCACAGCCAATTAGCGTCATAATGCCGACCGCTAGAAATGCCGCCATGGGCCCGCCAATTTCAGCGGCGCCGCCACCGACGATACGCCCACTGATTCCGCCAAGTGAATTAGCGCCAATATAGAGTCCTACAGCGCTTAACAGCGCAGGCTTCTCAAACTCATCGCCCATCCAGGCGATCGCCACCGCTGGCAGCCCGCCCAGCACAAAGCCCTGCACCAGGCGCAAAAACAGCAAGCTTTCAAAGGTGGGGGCGAATGCCAAGGCAATAGAACAGCCGCCTGCAAGCAGCAGAGTAATGCGCATTATGCCTTCGCGACCAATGGCATCCGAGAGTGGCCCAAAGACCAACAGCGCAATGGCTAAGGAGAGAGTTGACACCGACATGAGCAGGCTGACACCTAAGGTCGAGACCTGATAGGTCTCCTTTAACCCCGGCAGCAGCGGCTGTGGTGCGTATAAATTGATAAAAACAAGAAATGAGCCGAGGCAAAGCGCCAAGGTGGCGCGCCACCAGGCGCGCGATTTGGCTTCAATCATGCCGTTCCTAAAACGTGTCCGATCTGGCTACTGGAAAACGCTGCCACCCAGCTGGGCCAGATGCGTTGGCTCCAGCGCGCGACGTGACTGCCAGTAGTAGCGCTGCCAGTAACTATTATTCAGGCTGGAGATAATGACCCCTTTTGAGGTCGAGGCGTGGAGAAAATACCCATCGCCCACGTAGATACCCACATGGTTATAACGACCCGGCGGTCGGAAGAACACCAGATCGCCCGCCTGCAGCTCTTGGCGGTCGATCGGGCGTCCCTCGTGTACTTGACCACGGGTGGAGCGCGGAAGCTCTAAATTAAAGGTGTCACGGTAAACATTGCGAACCAAGGCCGAACAGTCGATGCCTCTTTCTGAGGTGCCGCCAATTCGGTAAGGCGTTCCTGCCCAGCGCTGGTGTTGCGCCATCAGCGCCTCGCGAACCACTGTTGGCGGTGGTACTTGCAAGCTGCGCAAATGCGCATCGATGGGATCAACCGGGGACATTTGTGGGTTCGCCCCCATTCCCGGCAACGTCATTGAAAAGTAATTCTCGGGGGCCTGAATATTGTTTTGTCGCGCTGAACCTGCACAGCCAGCGATCAATGTAACTAAAAAACAGACACTTACGACACGGACAGCGGTCACAGCGGGGCGTGGCGACGCAACCATGCGATTAACCTCGTGACATTAATAAGAGGGCGGTATGACAAAACTCATTTTTTCTAAGCACGACTATAAGCTAATTATCATATGTTTGGCGAGCATCAATGTAATGTGCGCTGATCGCCCGGTAAGGTATCAATATGCAGTGGCGCAAAATGGCGCGGTTTATTGCCTGGAAAATCCAAGCTCACCCATGGGCCAGCCAAAACCGGCGCACCGCATATCCAGGCCACCAGCGCCTGACGAAAACCAGCTAAAAAGCTTTCTCGCTCCGGGGTTTCGCCCATAAAAAACGAGAAGCCTGCGTACATCCCCATGGCGTACTCCTGCCATCCGGCATAGTGATCTGCCGCCAGTTGGTAAGCACGATCCAACACCTTAGCGAAAGCAGCGCTATCCAGCCAGTTTAACTGTCGCGCGGCAATGGCCAAATCGACCAGCTGGGCAATATCCCAGGCCGCCATATCCACCTCATTACAGCCATCTTCGTTGTCGCGCACACGACGTAAGCGAAGCAGGTGGTGGCGTTCATCTTCAGCACAGTCGCCGGATTCAAGAATGGCGATTTCAGCGCTTAAGCGCTCAGTATTGAGGGTATAGGGCGCGTAGTTAATCTGATACTCCTGGCGATCCCCCGATTCGAGCATGTAGGTCAAAAACTCCTGCATATCGCCTGCGTTGCTCAAGTGGTAGTGGCTCTCCACCCACTCGCGAATCTCGGCACACTCACGGGCACTCTCAGGCTGGGGCTCACTCCATACCGCACTGTTCAACGGGCCCACCAGCGACATAGCGGTGAAGTGACTCAAGGTGGGGCGGCTACCCGGTTCGCGCCAAGCGTCGTGACGCCAATCCAACCAGTGAAACAGACTGCCAGGATCTTCAATGTGCCAAATAATTTCATTCACCAGCGAGGCGTGCTCAGGCTCGGGCAGACAGCTCTCCCAAGCGAACCAGGCTTCTAACAACCGTTTGGCATTGGGATAAAAACGGCACAGGCAGCTTCGCAGTGCGCTGGCATACTCCATTAACGGCGCGCGATCGAATAAACCGCTGTCGAGGGACATATGCAGATAGAAGGCGAATTTTTCGGCCATATGGATCGTCGCCGCATGGCGGCTTACCCCTTTAACCGCATTGCGCTGCTTAAGCTCTTCCGGAGTCGGCTGACCAAACCAGCTTTGCGAGGGAGGCAAAACGCCATGCACGGCGTCGGCCGCCAACTGATTAAGATGGTGCGCCTGAGCGGGTAACCAGTAGCGTGCCAGTGCATGAGCGCCTTCATCGGCATGTAAGCCAAGTGACTCCTGCAAATAGAGCGCCGCATCGGCACGCTGCTCTTCCGGCAGCGCCGCGGAGGGGGCTATCTGGCGCAGCATGGCATCCGGTTCGCGTACGCTGGCCAGCGCCAACAACCAGTGATGGGGCGTATTGCGCCACTGCCGAATGCGCGCTTGGGATGCCTTGCGCGTAGGTTCATCCAATAACTCCCCTGGGAGACATTTCCAGGGGCTATTCCAAGGGCTATGGGCGCTGTGCAGCAATAACTGATGCCGCTCGCTGGGTGTTTTACCCCGCCGGTCAATGCCGTCAAACAGGCTCTGCCCGCGCCCGTACGCATTCAGCACGGCATACCAGTCGTGGTAGCGCCGACTGAGTAAATCAGCGGCGTGCCCCGCTAAGTCATCAGCCTCTTCCTGGCTCAGCAAGCCACAGCAGGCGCCAGCCCAGGCAAGTTCCACAATTCGTAGCCAATCCCAAGCCGCCCACTCCAGGGGCTCGCCTTGAGTGACGAACTTATTCAGCACCGGCGCATAGGGCGAATCTTCCACAACGCTACGCTGCCACTCCATGCGTTGGGCGTTGTCCATACTGAGCAATTCGCGTGCTTCAATATCCCAGCGCTGGCGCTCACCTTGAGCGCCTAGCCAAAGTATCACGCCAATTAGCGCATCACGGTCATGGACATCCCACACGTGGGCCAGCCACTCGGTGGCCTCAGGCCAGTCGGTTTGGCTGGCAGGATAGACAATAACCGGCCGGAACAGCGCGCATAGCCGCCAGCTCTGCGCTTCGGGCTGCTGGGGCCATAGCGAAGCGGGAGCCGGCAGTTCAGCCAGGGCATTTTCAAGCGTATCCCAGGTAACCCCCTCGCCATCGGTTTCAAGCTTAGCCAGCGCTTGGCAAGCGTCAATAAAACGGTCATCGGCCCCCACTTCCCAGCCCCGCGCGCCTAACGCACGGCGCAGGTCTGCTAGCCAGGCACGTAGGTCGCTATAATCACTGGTGATGCGGCGAGTTAGGTGATGCGCCCAATGACGGGCTTGATCAGCCTCTAACCAGCCAGCCGCTCCCGCCAACGCGGCCCATTCCAAAGCGCCTAGCAAACGGTCAGCGCTACCTGCGGGAGCCCCCAGCCCGTGGAAGAGCTGTTCGGCCAGTTCGCCTCGATTGGTAATGCCCAGTTGTAGCAGGCGCTGCTCTGCCGCCCCTGCATCGACCGCCAGCGGATGAGGAGTAAACGCCCAATCACACAGCACCAGCTGTTGGGCCCACCAGGCATTTAACACGTCGATCAAGAGGCACCTCGAAAAAGCACAATAGCACCAGCAAATAGCCGGAAGTAAAGCTGCCTAGTGTAACGGAAAGTGGTGCGAACACCGATAGCCTTCGGCCTCGGTATGCATAAAACGACACCGCCCGGCAAAAGGCCGGGCGGTGACATACAGGTAGCAACTCAATCGCTACGCTTTTTTAACCTTACTGATTACCCAAAGAAGCACCACGGCACCCACGGTCGCGGTGACTAGCGAACCAATAATATTGCCGGAAGCAAGGCCCAAAAGGCCAAACAACATACGGCCAATGAACGCACCGACGATACCGACACCGATATTACCCAGGATACCAAAACCGCCGCCGCGCATGATGTTGCCAGCAATCCAACCAGCCAAACCACCAATAATCAATGCCCCAATAAGAGATCCCATATAGTCTCCTTACTATTTAATGACGGGTTTCACTTACGCGTTTTACCTTAGAGTCACGCTTGTTCTACCATAGCACACAGCGTTAGTGTTCGGCGCCTACTCGGTATCGATGCTTGGCAACTCTTAAAGGAAAATTCATGATCCCCGACTCGCTCAATCAACTGATTAAAAGCACTCAAGGACAGCAAACGACACAGTGGGAAGGCCGCGACGTGGTGCTTTTCAATATGCCTTGGGGCGAGTTGGTGGTTAGTCTCCAGGGCGCTCAAGTGCTGCACTTCTGCCCTGCTGGTGATACCGGCTGGTTATGGCTGACGCCTACGCCCCAGGCGCTGCCAGGCGCTATCCGGGGTGGTATTCCGCTCTGCTGGCCGTGGTTTGCCGACGAGCGCTATGCCGATGAGAGCCCCAACCACGACGGCCCTTTCCATGGCCTTGCCCGCCATGCTGAGTGGCGTCTAGACGCTGTTGATGAGCACGCCGAGGGAATTGAGCTCCACCTCTCTCCAGCACAGCCCCTGCATACACTACTTACTGCGCGCCTGGTGGTACAAGCCAATGCCCAGCGCTTAAACGTGGAGCTGATTAGCGAAAACATCGGCGAAACGCCGATTAAAACCAGCGGTGCGCTGCATACCTATTTAGCCGTTGCCGATACCCACCAGTGTCGTCTGGAAGGCCTTTCCGGCGCACGCTATCTCGACAAACTGCGCGACTTTGCGGAGAGCGAACAGCAAGGCACGTTGGCCGTTCAAGGCGCCGTTGACCGCATTTATCACACCAATGAAGCCGTGCTGCTCAACGATGGTGAGCGCAGCCTGCGCATCGGCAAGCAGTCCAGCGACTCCACGGTAGTGTGGCACCCCAACAACGACCTTCCCCGCGACACTCCCGTCGACGTAGCACGACATTTTATCTGCGTTGAAGCCGCCAATACACGCCTAGACCCAGTCTGGCTAGTGCCTGGCGCCCAGCACCTGTTAGGCACCACCCTCAGCCGCAGTTAATCTTCGGTTCATCAATGCTTTGCTATCATGTGCTCAATGGCATTAGAGCTAGGGAGATCCAATGGATCCGCAACAATGGCTAGAAGCCGCCACGCTGGCGTTTAATTTAATCGGTATGGTGGTGTGCTTAGTGGGCCTAACCTTGGCGCAGAAGATGACCCGGCGCTGGCCAGGCTACACCCTGGCGGGGGTTGGCTTTTTGATCGCCACCCTACCGATGCTTTCGCAACTGGTATTAATGTTTAGCCAGTAAAGGCTAAGAGAGCCTGCCTGGCTTGGCCGATCGTCGCGAGAAGCGCGGATTTTGAGCCAAATTTATCGATCGATTGAGGCGAATAGCGTGCTATTTAACGAAATCGATCGAATAAAGTTGGCCAAAATACTGGGATTCGCAGTAGATCAGTGTTAAGTCAGACAGGCTCCTACAAAGGGATCGAAAGGATGCGCCAGCCGTTAAGTCGCGAACTGAGCAATTTATTAGAGCGTGGGCGAGATCGCCAGCTGCGCTTGGCGGTCACCGGCCTTTCCCAAGCGGGGAAAACCGCGTTTTTGACGTCGTTGGTCAATCAACTGCGTCATGCGGGCGTTGAGGCGCAGCTCGATTTGCTACCCGCTGCCCGGGAAGGCCGCTTGCTGGGTGCCCAGCGGCTTAACCAGCCCGACTTAGGCGTGCCACGGTTTCCCTACGACCCCGGCATGGCTGCACTACGCGATACGCCGCCGCGCTGGCCGGAGCCCACCCGCGGCATCAGCGAGTTACGCTTACAGCTGCGCTACCGCCCTGCCCGCAGCGGCTGGCTAACACCAGAAATCGCCCACCTTACCCTGGATCTATTCGACTACCCTGGCGAGTGGCTCCTTGATTTGCCGCTGTTACAGCACGACTTTTATAGCTGGAGCCAGGCACAGGCGTTACACGAGGGCGAACAGCGCCGCAGCCTGTTTAGCGAATGGCTTGCCGCAGTAGAACAGCTCGACCCCGCTGGCGAAGCGGATGAAGCCCAGCTTGCTGCTCTTGCCGAGGAGTACGCTCAAGGCCTTCGCCGCGCCAAAAAGGCCGGTTTTTCCGACCTGCAGCCAGGGCGTTTTTTACTGCCCGGCGAACTGGAAGGTGCGCCGGTGCTGCAGTTTTTTCCGCTACCGCAGCTCGACGCCTCTCAACTCAACACCTCTAGAGAAACGCTGGAGGCACTGCCTGCCAATAGCCTTTACGCTACCCTGGCGGCGCGCTTTCGCTACTACCAGCAGCAAGTGGTCAAGCCCTTTTATCGCGATCACTTCCGCCGCTTTGACCGCCAGATTGTACTGGTGGACGTGCTTGGCGCGCTCAATGCCGGGCCAGAACGCTTTGAAGACCTTTCCAGCGCGCTACGCCAGTTAATGCACAGCTTCGATTATGGCCAACGCAGCCTACTTACGCGCCTGTTCGCACCTAAAATTGACCGCCTGGCGATTGCCGCCACCAAAGCCGATCACGTCACTCCCGATCAACACGGCCACTTGGTACAGCTGTTGGAGGCCCTGCTGGCAGAGCCTCTCAAAGACCTTCGCTTTGCCAACGTGCCGGTTAAAGCGCTCTCGCTGGCAGCTATTCGTGCCACTGAAGCCCGTGAGGTGATCCATGAGGGTAAGCGTTCACCTGCACTGCGAGGCACCACACTAGAGGGTGAAGAAGTGCTGGTTTACCCCGGCGATGTGCCCGCCCGGCTGCCCGCTGCCGATTTCTGGCAGCAGCAGGGCTTCGACTTCCCCGGCTTTCGCCCGATGCCAACCAGCTCAGAAGCGTTGGATCATATTCGCATGGACGCCGCCATCGACTGGCTGATTGGAGATAAACTGACATGACCACCCCACAGCCACGCCGCCACTTCACGCTGGATGACCAGCCCGAAAAGGCCGCTGATGCAGAGACAGTCCTACGTCAGCGCGAAGCCTTTGCTGGCGCCAGCGAGCATCATCCATTGGCGCCCTTGCCAGAAGATAAAGCGCTGCCTGCCGCCAGTTTAGGTGCGCCGCGTAAACGCCGCTGGGGGCTGCTATTTGCCCTGGTGGGTGGTGCCGGACTAGGCACGGCAGAGCTGGTCACCGGGATACCCGATGCGATGGCTCAGTCGCAGTGGCTCGCCATGGCCTGGCAACTGTTCGGAATCAGCCTGATTGGCTTGGGCGGCCTCTCCCTGCTCAAAGAGGTGGGCCGTTTGCGCCGTCTCAAGCGCCACGACAAACTGCGCGGCGATCTGGCCGAGCTGCCGCTACGCTCACCCAAGCAGGCCCGGGCGATGGCCGAGCAGCTAAGACGTCAGCTCAAACTCGCCGACGATGACCCGCACTGGCTAGCCTTTCAGCGCGCTTGCCAACCCCACCATAGTGGTGAGGAGATCCAGACGCTGTTGCGTTACCACCTGCTAGCGCCGCGTGATCGCGAGGCCCAGCGCCTGATTACGCGTATGTCCGGCGAAACCGCCATCATGGTCGCCATCAGCCCCCTAACGCTGGTGGATATGGCGCTGGTGGCTTGGCGCAGCCTGGCGATGGTGGATCGACTCTGCCGCCTTTATGGGCTTGAGCTGGGCTACGCCAGCCGCCTGCGGCTGTTTCGTAACGTGCTGCACAACATGGCTTTTGCCGGTGCCAGCGAACTGGCCACCGACGCCAGTATGGATATGCTCTCGCTGGATTTAGCCAGCCGCCTTTCCGCCCGTGCGGGTCAAGGCCTCGCCACCGGGCTGCTTAGCGCGCGCCTTGGGTTACGCGCCCAGCGGCTCTGTCGCCCGGTGCCCTTCACTGCCGATGAGCAGCCCAAGATCGCCGATCTACGCCAAGACCTGTGGCGACAAATCAAACGGCTCGATAAAGAAAAGGTGCCGCAGAGCCGCTAATCAAGTAATCGACAACAAGCCTGTTTTCGGCCACAAGATGGGATTCAACGCTGTTTATCCTCATGATGGGGGTTTGACATGGCATCTTCCACAGAGGAGACGTAGTGTATGAACCATCCCAATGATCCTGAGTCGCCTTCGGCAACGAGCGACATGCAGACCGACTATGTCGTCGGCCAGGACAATATCAAGGGGCAGCTTGGCCCCATCGGTTTCGACATCCACAACCGCGTTTTTGTGGTATCCGCGCTTGCTTCCGCTATCTTCATCGTCCTCACCCTGCTGTTTCCAGAGCGAGCGGGGAGCACTTTTCAGTCCATTGTTGCCTTCTCGACGGGAACGTTGGACTGGTATTTCATGATTCTGGTCGACTTCTTTATTCTGTTCTGCTTAGCGCTGGTGGTTCTGCCTTATGGCTCAGTCAGGCTGGGCGGGGCCGATGCGCGACCGGATCACAGCTATCTCTCCTGGTTCGCCATGCTGTTCACCGCGGGAATCGGCATCGGCCTGCTGTTCTTCGGCGTACTCGAACCGGTTTATCACGCCAATGTCTCGCTGCCTCTGGGCATCGCATCGCCCTTCGGCGCCGATGGCGAACTGAACTCAGCGGCTATTGATGATGCCAGCGCCATGGGCCTAGCGGGTACCTATCTACACTGGGGTATCCATGGCTGGGCGGTGTATGTGGTGATGGCGCTAGCGCTGGGCCTGTTTACCTATAACAAGGGCCTGCCATTCTCTATTCGCTCGGCGTTCTTTCCCATTCTCGGTGAGCGTGTCTGGGGCTGGTGGGGCCATGTGATCGATATCCTGGCGGTGTTTTCCACTCTCTTCGGGCTGGCCACCTCACTTGGGCTTGGGGCACAGCAGGCTAATGCGGGGATGAACTTTGTCTTCGGCCTGGAAGTAAGCACCTTAACCCAGGTCATCGTCATCATTCTGGTGACGGCGGTGGCGCTGGTGTCGGTTTGGCGCGGTCTTGAGGGCGGCTTGAAGAAGCTCTCAGAGATCAACATGATCCTGGCCGTTCTGTTCTTCTTTTTTGTGCTTTTCGCTGGCCCTACTCTGCTGGCCATGGCGGGTTTCTGGTCGGGACTTACCACCTATGTCACTGAGTTTATTCCTCTGTCCGCGCCCTTTGGTCGTGAGGATGATGCCTACCGCCAGTCCTGGACGATTTTCTACTGGGCTTGGTGGATTAGCTGGGCACCTTTTGTGGGGATGTTTATCGCTCGGGTATCCCGGGGCCGCACGGTGCGTGAATTTATCCTCTGCGTTTTGCTGGTTCCCAGTCTGTTTATCTTTGTCTGGATGGGCGTCTTTGGCTCAACCGCCCTTGAACAGCTCTATGCTGACCCGGCGGGCAGCCTGGTTAAAGAGTATGTCATCGACAACTACAGACCCGAGCTTTCGCTGTTCGGCATGCTGAACGAACTACCCTTGACGGGGCTGATGTCGACCCTGGGCATCGTGCTGGCGCTGATCTTCTTTGTCACCTCCTCGGATTCCGGCTCCCTGGTCATCGATACCATCACCGCCGGTGGTAAAATCGATGCTCCGCGGCCACAGCGTATGTTCTGGGCGGTCGTCGAGGGTCTCATCGCGATTGTGCTGCTTATCGGTGGTGGCCTGACCGCCCTTCAGGCCGGTGTTACCGCCACCGCTATTCCGTTCTCGATTGTGATGCTGCTGATGTGCTACTCGATCATCAAGGCGCTCAATGGCGAGCTACGGCTTATTCGTAAGTAATACCTGCAGTTGAAACCTTTAGGTAACTACAAAAGAGGCCCCCTGCTGAAACCAGCAGGGGGCCCACTATTTCACAACAGGTTCAAGTCAAATCGCTTACGCAATACGCTGCTCGGTCTCGGCATCAAATAGAATCGCTCTGCCCATATCAACACGTAGTGATAAGCGCTCCCCTGCAACCACTGCGCATTTAGGCCCAACACGGGCGGTAACTTCCTGTTCGCCAAGCGGTAAGCGCAGCAAAATATCCGCCCCGGTAGGTTCTACCACCGCCACACTGGCGCTCAGCAGCGTTCCTTCGGCTTGGGACGTTAACCGCTCATCCTCTTCGCTGAAGTGCTCTGGGCGTAGGCCAAGAATGACCGGCTGGTTAAGCCGTTCGGCCATATCTGGGGCGATGCGCTCCTCCGGCCAGGGTAGCACCAGCTCATCCTCACCTGGCGTGGCAATCCTCAGTTGATACCCACCGTTATCGTCCTCCAGTGTGGCGCGAATGAAGTTCATCGACGGCGAGCCCATAAAGCCAGCCACAAACATATCCACCGGGTTGTTGTAGACCTCATCCGGCGAGCCGAGCTGCAGAATATGGCCGTCGCGCATCACCGCAATGCAGTCGGCCAGGGTCATGGCTTCGACCTGGTCGTGGGTGACGTAAACAATGGTGGTGCCCAGGCGCTGGTGGAGCTTTTTGATCTCGGTGCGCATATCCACGCGCAGTTTGGCATCCAGATTAGAGAGCGGTTCGTCAAACAGGTAGACCTTTGGCTCCCGGGCCAGCGCCCGCCCCATGGCTACCCGCTGACGCTGCCCGCCGGAGAGCTGGGCAGGCTTGCGTTCCAGCAGGTGAGTGATCTGCAGTAAGTCGGCTACCCGCTCCACGGCCGCTTCCCGCTCGGCTTTGGGCACCTTGCGCATCTCCAGCCCGAAGCTGATGTTCTGGCGTACAGTCATGCTGGGGTAAAGCGCGTAGGACTGAAACACCATGGCGATATCCCGATCCGCGGGGGTTCGCCAGGTTACGTCTTCACCATCGATATAAATATTGCCGGACGTCACTGGCTCAAGCCCGGCAATGGCGTTCATCAGCGTGGACTTACCGCAGCCTGACGGCCCAACCAGAATCAAAAACTCGCCGGAATCGATGGAGATACTAACGTCTTTGAGCACCCGCTCGCTGCCAAACTCTTTACGCACGTTGTGGATTTCTAAAGCTGCCATAATGAAAATCCTATTCTAAAGCGACTGACAAACTCCATTCATCTGGGTTGGTCAGAAGCAGCCCTCCGCGGGGGCGCTGTGAACCCATCCCTGGGCGCTACTTTCGCCATCCCTGGCGAAAGACCCCCGCTACGGGCTGCTTCTGACCTTCTAGAAATGGTTGCCACTCACCTAGTTGTTATTAGCCTTTAACGGAACCGGCTGTCAGCCCGCGCACGAAGTATTTTCCCGCCAGCACGTACACCACCAGGGTGGGCAGCGCGGCAATCATTGCCGCCGCCATATCCACGTTGTATTCGCGAACGCCGGTGGAGGTATTCACCAGGTTATTTAACGCCACGGTAACGGGCTGGGTGTTGTGGGCTGAAAACGCCACGCCAAACAGGAAGTCGTTCCAGATTTGGGTGAACTGCCAAATCACTGAGACGACAATAATCGGAGCCGAAACCGGCAGTAGAATGCGCCAGAAGATGCGGAAAAAGCCCGCGCCATCCAACTTCGCCGCCGATACCAGCTCGTTGGGGATACCCACGTAGAAGTTGCGGAAAAACAGCGTGGTGAAAGCGATGCCAAAGACCACGTGAACCAGGATCAACCCGGCGCGGGAGCTGGAGATCCCCAGCCAGCCGAGGGTTTGCGCCATGGGCAACAGCACCACCTGGAAAGGAATAAAACAGCCAAACAGCATTAGCGCGAAGACTAATTCAGAGCCTTTGAAGCGCCATTTGGTCAGCGCATAGCCGTTAAGGGCTCCGATAGTGGTTGAGATCAGCACCGCTGGAATCACAATCGCAAAGGAGTTCCAGAAGTAGCCGCCAACGCCATCGCAGCGCATGCCGGTACAGGCTTCACCCCAGGCTTTTGTCCACGGCGCGAAAGTGGGATTTTGCGGAAACGAGAGCAGCGACCCGGCACTGATTTCGCTCAGCGGCTTCACCGAGGTCATCAGCATGACCACCAGCGGTAGAATATAGAACAGCGCGGCGAGTATCAGCACGCCATAGAGCAGGCCACGGCCCAGCCGCGCAGCGGGCGTCTGACGACGAATCACATTAGCCATGCTTGCGGCTCCTTAATTCGGAGTAGAGATAAGGAATCAAAATCGCCAACACGCCGCCCAACATCAGCATGGCGCTGGCAGAGCCCAAACCTATCTGCGCCCGGGTAAAGGCGTGGGCGTACATAAAGGTGGCGGGTAAATCGGTGGCATAGCCAGGCCCACCGCCGGTGAGCGCAACGACCAGGTCAAAGCTCTTAATGGCAATATGGGCCAAAATCATCACCGCGCTAAACACGACCGGGCGCAGGCAGGGCATCACTACGCGCCAATAAATGCGCGGCAGGCTAGCGCCATCTAGTTGCGCCGCTTTGATAATGCTGTCATCGATACCCCGTAAGCCAGCTAAAAACAGCGCCATCACAAAGCCTGACGCCTGCCATACGGCGGCAATCACCAGGGTATAAATCGCCATATCAGGATCGACAATCCAGTCAAAGCGAAACGACTCAAAGCCCCAGCCTTGAACCATCGCTTGAATGCCCAGCTGCGGGTTGAGTAGCCACTTCCACACTACCCCGGTAACAATAAATGACAGCGCCATGGGGTAAAGATAGATTGTGCGCAGTGCGCCCTCTTGGCGAATTTTTTGATCGAGTAGTATCGCCAGCAGCGAGCCAATCGCCAGGCAAATCACCACGAACAGCACGCCAAAAATCATCAGGTTGGTCGAGGCGACCCACCAGCGCTCATTGGCCATCAGGCGTGCATATTGACCAAAGCCGACAAAGTCATAGCTGGGCAGCATGCGCGAGCTGGTTAGCGAGAGTACGAACGTCCACAGCATGAAGCCGTAAACAAAGAACAGCGAAATTGCCACCGACGGTGCCAGCACCAGGCGAGGCAGCCACGCCTGCAAACCGCCGGATGGCGTCGACCGCTTAGCGCCAGCCCCTAAAGGCGTCGCAGAGGTATTTTTCATGGGGAGGGAATCTCTCATGGAGAAGTATCCTTGCCAAGCAACGAAGGCGCCGCCGTTGCAGCGGCGCCTGAAGAACGCTAACGCTAGAAAAGCCTAGAAAGAGGCCGCTTCGGCAGCGCTCACCATACGTTCTGCCGCTTCTTCAGCAGGCATATCGGCGTCGTTGAAGTAGTTGGTAACCACATCAAAAATGGCACCCTGTATATCCGCACGTACGGCCATGCCGTGGGCCATACTGGGCACTAGGCCACCCTCTTCAGCGGTGCGCTGGAAATCAGCCAACGACTGCTGGGCACAGCTATCGAATTCGCTCATGTCCAGATCTGGCCGCGCAGGAATCGAGCCTTTGGCAAGGTTAAACGCTTCCTGGAAAGTAGGCTCAAGCACTAGGCGGGCTAACGCTTGCTGCGCTTCTCGCTCATCGTCGTCAGTGACCCGGAACATGGCCAGGCTATCGATATTGAAGGTGAACGCATCTTCGGTGCCCGGCGCTGCGGCACAGAGGTAATCTTCCCCGGCGGTCAGTCCGGCCGCAGTGAACTCCCCTTTGGCCCAATCGCCCATCAGCTGAAACCCTGCCACTCCTTCAATCACCATTGCCGTGGCAACATTCCAGTCACGCCCGGGCATGCCTTCATCCATCAGCTCGCGGGTACGCTTGAAGTCCTCAAGGGCATCGATCATTTGTTCGCCGCCCAGGGCTTCAGGGTCTAGTTCTACCAATGCCTGCTGATAAAACTCGCTACCCTGACCACCTAACAGTACGCTTTCGAAGACCGTAGCGTCCTGCCAGGATTGGCCGCCATGAGCCAGCGGTACGAAGCCCGCTTCTCGGATAGCCTCACCTGCCTCGAATAGTTCATCCAGCGTGGTGGGCATCTCTACCCCTGCCGCTTCGAGCACTTCGGGGTTGGCCCACAACCAGTTTACCCGGTGTACGTTGACGGGTACCGCCACGTATTGGCCGTCGTGACGCATGATATCGGCCACGACTTCCGGCAGCAGCTCATCCCAGCCTTCCGCATCGGCAACGCCGTTCAGGTCACCGAGCAAGCCAAGCTCACCCCACTCCTGAAGTTCGGGGCCTTTGATTTGGGCTGCAGAGGGTGGGTTGCCCGACATGGCACGAGATTTAAGCACCGTCATGGCGGTTTCACCGCCGCCGCCTGCCACTGCAAAGTCCTGCCAACCGTAGCCTTCAGCTTCCATTAACTCTTTAAGCACGTTGGCAGCGCGAGCTTCACCACCGGAAGTCCACCAGTGCAGCACTTCAACTTCATTCGCTTGAGCGGTGGTGGCTAGCGTGGCACCTGCCAGAGCAAGCGCGAGGGTCGTCTTCTTAAGCGTCGACATGGAGTAACTCCTTATATTGTTATTGTCCTCTCGGACGTTCGACATCCAAGAGGTTACGCCAAGGGGAGCGTCAACGGGAGTTACCGAGTACTGCATAGTGTTGGGGTTTTATTACAAACCTGTAATAGTTTCCTGGCGGGGTAGCGTGAGAGTTACCACCAGCCCACCATCAGCATGGTTGGCGAGCGTGATATCGCCGCCATGGGCGCGGGCAATATGCCGGGCAATGCCCAACCCCAGGCCGCTACCGCCAGTATGCCGGCTGCGTGAGGGCTCCAGGCGCACAAAGGGCGAAAACACCCGCCCCAATTGCTCTTCGGGTATACCTGGGCCGTGGTCACGAATACGCATGGTGACAACATTACCGTGATCGATTAGCTGCACATCGGCCTGCTTGCCATAGAACACCGCGTTCTCAAGCAGGTTTGCCAGGCAGCGTTTAAGCGCTACCGGTTTGACAATCAGCGGCGCGATAAGAGAACCACTTTTAATCTCAATAGTGACCTTACCCCCCTGAAGGCTAAGCTCTTCGGCCAGCTCTTCGAGCAGGTGTGTTAGATCAACGGGCTCGGGCTCCTCATGCAGGTCTAAGCCTTTTACCGAGGCCAAGGCACCTTTAACCAAGCTATCCAGCTCATCCAGTGAGGCGCAAAAACGCTCGCGCTGATAGTCGTCATCGAGCATCTCGGCGCGCAGGCGCATGCGGGTTAAGGGGGTTTTCAAATCATGGGAAATCGCCGAAAACAGCCGTTCGCGCTCCTCAATCTGCTCACGAATACGCCGCTGCATACGATTGAACGCCGCGGCGGTGGCGGCCACTTCTTTGGGGCCACTCTCCCGTAGTGGCGGCATATCCAAATCATCGCCCAACTGATTCGCTGCCCGTGAAAGCCGCGCCAGTGGCCGGGTCACGCTGGTAATACCCAATAGAGAAAGCGCCAGCACACTCAGCAGCACCAGTAACCCGACCAGCAAACGCTCTTCAGAAAGCCAGCGATAACCGCTGAAAATATCCGGTACGCCCAGCAGCGTGGCCACATACAGCCAGGTGCCTGGGGCAAGCTCCAGTTGAACCACTAAAATCGGCGGCGAGAGTGGCTCCATCAGCAGGCTGTGCTGCCCCCAGCGGGGCGGTAGGTCGTAAAGCAGTACTTCGTTATTGAGCACACGCAGGTTTTCCGGGCGGGAGAACTCGACAATCACGTCGTCGATATTGAGCTGCTGGGTGAGCACCGAGCGCACATTGTTCACCACCACCTGTTTTTCCGGCCCGGAGCCGATATCGTCGATGGCCAGCCTGCGTTCGTTGACGCTAACAAAAAAGCGCGTGCCACCCATATTACGCAGCTGATCGAGCACAATATGGCGGTAATCAACGGGCAGTGAGCGGAAAAACTTCATGGTGGAGGCGATGCTAAACGCCATATTGGTGGACAGCTCATCAAGCTGTGCCAAGTGGCTGGAGCGCACCTGGGAAGTCCAGATGGCGTAGCTGGCCCCTTGGGCGACAAGCACTCCGGCGATCATGATGATCACGAAGCGCCCGCGCAGCGACGCCGGCAGCCAGCGGGCAGCTCGTCGGGATAAGCGTCGACGAATGGTTGCCCACTCCACGCGTCTCACGTTAATGCATCTACTTGGGCGGTTAACACATAGCCTGCCCCGCGCACCGTTCGAATCAACTGCGAGTGCTGGGCATCTTCACCCAGCCGTTGGCGCAGGCGGCAAACGTGGACATCAATGGAGCGATCAAGCGGCGGCGCGTCCCGCCCACGGGTAAGCGCGTATAGATCATCCCGAGTGAGCACCTTCGCCGGATGCTCTAAAAACACCTGCAATAGCTGAAAATCAGCCCCTGAAAGCGCGGCGCGCTCGCCCTGCAGGTCAATCAACTCGCGGGTCATGCGGTCGAGTTGCCAATTACCAAAACTGACCCAGCGCGCCTGCCCCGCAGGCAACTCTGGTGGAGCACTGCGGGTGCGTCGCAGTACCGCTTTGACGCGCGCCAGCAATTCGCGGGGATTAAACGGCTTGCCCAAGTAGTCATCAGCACCCAGCTCCAGACCCAGAATGCGATCGGTCTCATCGGCGCTGGCGGTAAGCATTATGATCGGCACATCGCTGTGCTTTCGGACGTCACGGCAGATGGTAAAGCCATCGTCACCGGGGAGCATTAAATCGACAATAAGCAAGTCGGGGGCGTGTTCTGCACGCAGAGAATGCAACGCCTGCGCACCGTCCGCTGTGAATACCCGATAGCCATGGCGCCCCAGGTAGTCAGCGAGCAGTTCACAAATCTCTGGGTCATCGTCGACCACAATCAAAGTAGCAGGGGTTGTCGTCATCTCAGCGGGTTCAGCCCTACGCTATTGTCGTTATTGGGCCTTGATGATGGTCGAGGAAACTGTGCATCTCAAGCCCCCTTCGACTAATGATGAAATCACCTGTGGCTACGCTATTTCTGTGTATTAATAAGAATGCTAACAAAAAAATACAATATTTACTTAATGCTTTTGTTTGCTTAGCCGATTAATAATGTAGATATAGAGCAATAACCAGCGCTTTCGCCACTATCATCGGCCACATATTGATAGCGATTAAGCAAAGCCACAAGGAGGTATTGCAATGACAATCGGTATCGGGCCATCTACTCCGGTGACCTCTCAATCTACATCGGGTAGCCGCACTCAGGGTGTATCAACCAAGGGAACTGAACAAGGCGGCAGCACAACGCCTACTTCTGGTTCATCGAAGCCATCAAGCCAACTTTCCACTTTGGCCCAGCAGTTAAGCGATAGCGCCCTACGAGCCGAAGAGCGTGATGCCAGCCTGGATCGTAAAGCGTTAGGGCAAAAAGCCGATGCACTGCTCCAGCCAATAACTCGGGACTTTCATCTTCACCGTGCAAAATATGACGCTGAAGTACCTAACACCGATGATCCCGAGCTATTAGATAGAGCAAAACAAGCCACCTCCTTTGTCAGCGGAAGGGACAGCAACCCCTTTAGCGGCCTGTCGCAAGATCAGCTTGCACTGATTATTTATGATGATAGCGGCACGTTTACGGCTAATGAGCGAAAAGCCGCCTGGAAAGAAGAGTATGACCAGGAAACAGCAAGGAGATTAGCGGTTATAGCTCGAGGTAAATTGGAGTATGAACAAACCGGCAAGATGACAGAATTCTTCAAAGAAGTGCTGGGTAATTACAACGAGCTGCCCCCTATCATGCAGGCACAATATCCCGACTTCTATGCCCCACGCCTTGAGCACCTGATCGAGATGGACTTCAACTTTATGACCCATCGCGCCGAAGGCAAGGGGGCTCCTGAAGATATTTTTGACATACTAATGTCAAGTGAAGACTTCGCCAACCTTGGTAAACGCTTTGCTAACTCTACGGTCGGTTAAAAATGTAGGGAACCCTATGCACTACTTGGTACATATTTTTTGGGCTATTACTCAAAGACACAAGGAGGTATCGCAATGACAATCGGTATTGGTTCATCTACCCCGGCGACATCGCAAACGACTTCTGGTAGCCGCACCCAGGATGTATCAACCAAGGGAACTGAACAAGGCGAAAACGCAACGCTTACTTCTGGTTCATCGAAGCCAACAAGCCAGCTTTCCACGTTGGCTCAGCAGTTAAGTGACAGCGCCCTGCGTGCCGAAGAGCGTGATGCCAGCCTGGATCGTAAAGCGTTAGGGCAAAAAGCTGATGCACTGCTCCAGCCAATCGTTCGGGACTTTCATCTTCACCGGGCAAAATATGATGCTGAAGTACCTGACACCGATGATCCCGAACTACTGGAAAGAGCAAAACAAGCCACCTCATTTGTCAGCGGCAGAGGTAGCAACCCCTTTAGCGGCCTATCCCAAGATCAACTAGCATTGGTTATTTATGATGATAGCGGCACGTTTACTGCCAATGAGCGACGGGCGGCTTGGCTAGAGGGACGTGCACAAGAAACCGCATGGAAACAGGCGGTTGTTGCTCGAGGCCAGCTGGAGTACAGCCAAACTGGCAAGATGACCGAATTTTTCAAAGAAGTGCTGGGGAATTACAACGAGCTGCCACCTATCATGCAGGCGCAGTATCCCGATTTCTATGCACCACGCCTTGAACACCTGATCGAGATGGACTTCAACTTTATAACCCATCGCGCCGAAGGCAAAGGGGCACCTGAAGATATTTTTGACATACTGATGTCAAGTGACGACTTCGCCAACCTTGGTAAACGCTTTGCTAACTCAACGGTTAGTTGAAAAGAGATAATAGTAAATGCGAAGCAATTCTAGCGCTGAGGAAGATATTTCACGCGAAGCGCTCATGGCCGATGCCAACGCTCTTCCTCAACAGCTTAATCAAAGTCTGCTTGAGGCTTTTATTGGCAAAAACGATGAAAAACCCACTGAACGTAGCTTTATAATAAAAATGTTTGATTGGCTGAAACCACCAGCGAATAAATAAAGCGTAACGTCAGTTTTTGAACAGCTCATCAAGGGAGTTGGCGGTCAAGATCGCTCCAGACCACTCATCCAACTGCGCAGGCGTTGCTTGCTCCAGCCGCTGTTCTGCCCAAACAGGCAGCTCGCCAAATTTTAGGCCAAGCTATTGAGCTGCTTCAGATTGACCTCAGCCCCAAGTCGCTGCAAGTGACGAAATTAAGAGCTACTAATTAATACGTAACCCTACAGCCCAAAGCGCTTTTTCAGCCATTGGGCAACGGCGGCTTCGCCATGGTGACCGATACGCTCAGCCCCGGTGACACGGTCAAATAGCGCTGGGTGAGCATTAGCCATTACCTGGGCCTCCCCTGCTAAATCGAGCATTTCGGTATCGTTAAGGTTATCGCCAAACGCTAAACAATCTGCGGGCGTTAAGCCCAACCGTTCCAGCAGTGATGACAGCGCCACACCTTTGTTGACCCCGCCGGCCATGATTTCCAGAGAATCAATGGTGGAATAGGTAATATGCAGCCCGTCGCCGTGGGCCTCTTGCGCCTGGGCTTCTAGCTGTTTTAGCGCGTTTGGATCGCCTAGATAGAGCACTTTGCCTACCCCGTTAGTGTCCATTTGCGCGGGCGGCACGACTTCATAACCAAACCCTGTGGATGCGTGAAGGGATAATAAGTGCGGGGCCTCTGAGTCAATATGCCAGCCGCTTTCGCGATAAAGATTAAGCCGTACTTGAGGAGGGCGCGGAAGACCGATTAGCGTCTTTGCATATTCAGGCTCAAGGTGATTAGCCGCCAACAAAGCATCGTTGGGATCATGTACATAAGCACCATTGGTGCTAATCAAGTGCGCGGGAATATCCAACTGATCACGAAACACCTTCATATCGTGGTAGTGGCGGCCAGAGGCGAGCGCGACATGATGCCCCTGCTCCACTAATGCCCTTAGCACCTCTACAGTGCTTGCGTGCAGGGTGTGGTCGCTTCCTAATAGGGTGCCATCCAGGTCAGAAACAATCAGGCGAGGTGTCATAGCGCGCTCCGTGAGTATGAATATTCAGCTTAACCGATTCCCTTGAGCGCATGTAAGCCTTTGACTCGCCATTACCAAAGCCAACATCAGGGCCAACATCGCATAGCGACAATTGGCGCAGCCTGCGGGAATCCGTATAGTGGCAGCCTAACTCTCGCCAACTGATTGAGCTCATGCTTCAGAACAACGCCATGCTTGCCCAGCTCAAGCAACAGATTCGTCAAACCACCCCCCGCGCTGAAGGGGTGATCAAAGCCACCGACAAAGGTTTCGGGTTTCTCGAAACCGACGACGGTGAATCCTATTTCGTGCCGCCGCCCGCCATGAAGCAGGTGATTCACGGTGATCGCGTGGAAGGCGTGATTCACGAGAACGGTGACAAAAAGTCCATTGAGCCGGAAAAGCTGATTGAAGCGGGTCTTGATCGGTTTGTCGCCCGGGTGCAGAAGCGCGAAGGTCGCCTATCTGTCGTCCCCGACCATCCGTCGATTAAAAATATTATCAAGGCGCGGATAAAGAACAGCCTTGATGAGGACACCATTGCTGACGGCGACTGGGTCGTTGCCCGCTTGGTACGCCATCCGCTAAAAGCCGACGACCGCGCTTTCTTTGCCCAGATTGATGAGCTAGTCGCGAAAAGCGACGACCCAGCGGTGCCGTGGCGCGTCACACTTGCACGCCATGCGTTGGAGCAAGAGTGCCCCGATGCGGGCACCGACTGGCCGCTGATCGATGAAGGCCTGACTCGCGAAGATTTAACGCCCACGCCCTTCTTCACCATCGATGGTGAGAAGACCCGCGATATGGATGATGCGCTGCACGTGGCTACTCGTGCGGAAGGCGGCTGGCAGTTGAGTGTCGCGATTGCCGACCCCACCGCTTACGTGGCAGAAGGCCATGCGGCCGATTTAGAGGCCCGCACTCGCGCTTTTACCGTCTACCTGCCGGGCCAGAACGTCACCATGCTGCCCGAGCAGCTAGCGGATGACCTCTGCTCATTGTGGGAAGGCAAGGAGCGCCCTGCGCTGGCCTGTACGCTGGATATTAACGCCGACGGCAGCTTGGGCGATTACCGCTTTTTTGCGGCCAACGTTAAATCCCACGCCAAGCTCGTTTATGACAACGTCTCCGACTGGATCGAAGGTCAAGGCGACTGGGCACCCGCGGATGAGATCGCCGAGCAGCTTACTGCGCTGCGTGATTTGACCGAAGCGCGTACCGCTTGGCGCAATGAACACGCGCTGGTGTTTAAAGACCGTCCCGACTACGTGTTTGATCTCGATCCCGCCGGTAACGTATTGGCGGTGCGCACCGAAGAGCGCCGCATTGCCAACCGCATGATCGAAGAGTCGATGATTGTGGCCAACGCCTGCTGCGCGGACTTCCTGGCCCAGCATATCGGCCACGGTATCTTTAACGTGCACCGCGCCTTTGAGCCGGAAAAAGCCGAAGCTGCACAGGAGTTTCTGGCAGGTCAGGAGATTGTGGTTGAGCGCGAAGCGCTCACCGAGCTTGCCCGCTACACCGAGCTTAAGCGTGCACTGGAAAGCCGCGACGACGCCTGGCTGGATGCGCGCCTGCGGCGCTTCCAGGGTTTTACCAGCATGTCGGCCCAGCCCGGCCCACACTTTGGCCTGGGCCTAGCCGCCTACGCTACCTGGACGTCGCCAATTCGTAAGTATGGCGATATGGTCAACCACCGCCTGATCAAACGCGTGTTGAAAGGCGAACAGGCCCCCGCCGAAGCGACCCAGCAGCTCACCGAGCAACTGACGGAACGCCGCCGCCTGAACCGTATGGCCGAGCGCGACGTGAAAGACTGGCTCTACGTGCGTTACCTAACGCCCGCTGCGCAGAACCAGGATACGTTTGAGGCCGAAATCATGGCCATCAACCGTGGCGGTATGCGCGTTCGTCTGGTGGAAAACGGCGCGACGGCGTTTGTGCCCGCGCCCTTGATGCACAGTGACCGCAGCAAAGTAGTCATTGACGATAAAGAGGGCCGTATCCAGATTGAGGGCGAAGAGCGTTACAAGCTTGGCGATCCGCTGCGCATAGTGCTCACTGAAGCACGCGAAGAGACTCGCTCGTTAGTGGCAAAGCCTGCCAATTAATGGGTAGGCAATAATAGCCAGGCAGTACTCAAAGGGGCAGCGATCACGCTGCCCCTTTTTTAGTGTGTGTTTGGTTGATACCTGGATTCGCTACTAGTTATTCGCCAATAACTAAAAAAGCGCTTCGTTTCGCTCACTGATTAAGGGCCAGCTAGCGTCTTTTTCAGACACCACCGTGGGTGGAATCGGCCACTCAATCGCGAGACGTTCATCGTTATAGCGCAAACCACTTTCAGCCTCGGGATGATAGGCAGCCGAGACCAGATAGCTGACTTCAACATCGTCGGTCAGCGTCTGAAAGGAGTGCGCAAAGCCTGGCGGTACATACAGCTGGCGCCGGTTTGCGTCGGTTAATTCAAATAACTGATGGTGCAAGTAGGTTTCCGAGTCTTTACGGATATCCACGATGACATCGACAATCGCGCCTCGAATGCAGCGCACCAGTTTAGCTTCGGCATGGGGCTGCCGCTGATAATGCAACCCCCTTAAGGTGCCTCGCTGAGCAGAAAAGGAGGTATTCTGCTGCACAAAGTCACTCAGCAGGCCATGGCGCTCAAACTCCGCACGGCACATGGTGCGGGCAAAAAAACCGCGTTTATCACCATGTGGTTCAAGTTCTATCAGGCGGGCATCCTTGAGGTTCGTTTGATGAAAATGCATGTCTTACTCCGTGAAAGTAGCAGCGACACCAGACGTCAATTCCAGGGCAAACATGGCTTCCTGTTCGGCATAAAGACGGTCGATCAGCCGCCCTGGCGGTATACGCACATCATCAAAGGTCAGCGCCGCATCCTTTTCCACATGGCCCACCACCTGACAGCCCAGCGCTAGCCCGATAGGCAACAGCCGTTCCCTGCGTATTACCTCAATGTTTTCCGCCACACCATAGACTTCAAAACCGCCGAGTTCTTCTATTGTTTCCCCCTCTCGCAACGCTTTTTTGGCTATGGCGATAACGCCCACCCTCGGGCCCTCTAAGGGGGATAACACTGGATCACGGAAAAGCACGGCACGGGCAACGGACGTGGGCACTTCGAAATGGCAAAGGTGGTAGGGCGTTGTGAAGCAGTAATATGGCCCCTCGCCCAACTTGTAGAGTTCGAGATAGTGGCGCTGGCGGGGGCTATCAATTGTCCCGAGCACAAATACGCCCGGCCCTGGCTGCGCTCCAACAACATAATCAACCAAACCCGGTTCCTCTGGGTTCAAGTAGGGCTCAAATGCCGACACCGCCTGTTCGATGGGCAGTAAAGGGCCACCGGCTACGCCACCGGAGAAATCAGGGCCCAACATACCGCGTTGCGCCACTTGCATGCCGGTGCCGTTGGCGACGATCGCCTGTTCGAACGATATCTTGGTACCATCAGCAAAAGAGGCCACCATTGCCGGCTTTTGCCCCCAGCGTTTAGCAAAGCTCTCCTGGGTAGCCGGATTGCGATATGGGTCATGCAAGCCTTTAATGTTGCCACACAGTACCGGCTTAATGCCTAGCCCGGCGACGAACCGATAGAGATTCATCTGTACACCAGGCTGGTCGCCATCAGCAAAGCTGTAGACAACCCCTGCCGCATCGGCTTTCACTTTCAAGATGGGGCCGATCGTGCCGTCGAGTTCCGCGTTCATTTGAATGACGTCTTTACCACTTTCCAGCGCCGCCAGGACGGCATGCGCCGCGAACTCCAACGAGCCAGTGACTTCAATAATTGCATCCAATCCCTCTGCGCGTGCCAGTGCCACGGCATCCTCGATGACTGCCGGTCGCCCAGCCGCAATCGCCGCTTCAAGTTCCTGCTGAGTCTCGCAGGCGACTGGCTCAATCCCGGTTTGCTGGAAGACTTTGATCGCTGCATCCAAATGACGATTGGCAATCGCACAAAGGCGCATCCCGGGCGTAGCGGTCATAATCTGCAGACCGATACCGCCCGCTTGGAACCCCGCCCCGACCATCCCCACTCGAATGGGATTACCCTGCGCCTCTCGTTGGGCAAGCGCCGTATCAACAATAATCATTGATGGTTCATTCCTTCCAGAGCTTCCAGGGGGCGCCTTCTGCCCAGGCGGTCTCGAGTACCATTCTGTCTCTCAGCGTATCCATGCTTTGCCAGTACCCGTTATGATGGAAGTAGCCCAATTTCCCCAGCTCGATCATCCGGTTCATGGGCTCGTTTTCCCATACGGTCTGGCTATCGTCGATCGTCTCGAACACTTCCGGATTACAGACGAAGAAGCCGCCATTGATCAGCCCTCCATCTATTTCGCCCTTTTCACGAAAGCCCTCTACCTGGCTGTTGCCCTCTTTCAAACGCAGGGCACCGTAGCGGCCCGGCTGCGTTACTGCCGTCAGGGTGCACCAATTTTTCGAGGCCAGATGTGAGTCGATCAAGGCATTGATATTCAGATCACTCAACCCATCGCCATAGGTCAAACAGAAAGGCTCATCTGCCAGGAGAGACATTGCCTTCTTGAGACGCCCTCCGGTCATGGCATCGGCGCCTGTATCCAGCACAGTGATTTTCCAATCATCATTAACGCTCTGAAGCCAGTCGACGTTACCTGTCTTCAGATCGATGGTGTAATCGGTTCGATTGCCGCGATAATTGAGGAAATAGTCACGGATGTACTCCACCTTATAGCCACCCAGGACGATAAACTCCTTTAAGCCATGATGGGCGTACATCTTCATGATATGCCAAAGGATCGGCCGACCACCCACTTCCACCATGGGCTTGGGGCGAATGGCTGTTTCTTCACTTAAGCGCGTTCCGAACCCTCCCGCGAAAATTGCGACTTTCATAGTCTAGCCTCCGTTTCAGGCCTCAAGGTTAATGTGGGTAGCAGCAGACAAAGCACTCGGGGTGACTGCATCACACATTTGCCAGCGCAGGTTTTCAGATAGACGGCGCGCAGTGATATGTGCCTGCAGCGCATGCAGACGCATATAGCGCGAGGCTCGGAACTGGGTATCGGAAAACTCCATGCTTTTGAGCCCATTGATCAATCCCATGATCGAATCTATTAGCGTCATTTGTGGTTGGTGCTCAGGTGCCAACTTGGCAAACAGGCTGAAATCCACTTGGTAGGAGCGACTGTCCGCCGGGGCTTGGGTATTGATACTCAGCGTGGTGCCGGGAACGGCTTTGGCCACTGCAGTGGCTAAGTCTCGCACTTGATGATTGCGTTCGTTCGATCCGGTATTGATATTGAGTATGCGCCCGCCGTTTTCAGGCTTGCGCTGTACTGCCCAATCGACAGCTCTGGCCATATCGGAGACGTCGATCAAGGGCCGCCAGGGAGACCCATCGCTAAGCACGGTAATATGCTGCTGACTTAGGGCACAGGCAACGAAATCATTGAGCACCAGATCCAGCCGTAAACGCTCTGACATTCCGCAAGCAGTCGCAAAGCGTAAACTGGTAATCACCATGTCGCCCCCAATGCCGGCTAACGCTTCTTCAGCTGCTATTTTCGAGCAGGCATAGGCGGTAACGGGAGCCACGGGATCCAACTCACTGCGCGGAGCCCCTAAAGCGATGCCATAAATGCTGCAACTTGAGGCAAAAACGAAGTTTTCTACCCCCGCCTGAGCCGCTGCCTTGGCAATCTCAACCGTCGCCTGCTGATTGACCTCAGCTGTCACTGCGGCGAAACGGTCTCCCATGGGGTCATTGGAAATCGCCGCCAGTTGAACTACAGCCGTATAACCTTCAAAAAAATCAGCCGGAATATCTCGCACATCCCCCATAAACTGCTGGTCGAGATAGCGCTCAGGAAGAAGTTCGGCATTCGTCAAACAGTGTGCGAAGTAGGCAGTGTCATACCCATGAAGAGTGGCGGATGGGTGACGTAAGGCTAGCTCCCGCACCACAACGGAGCCAACATAGCCCATGTTCCCTATGACCAAGATTTTCAAAATACCACCTCGCCATTATCGTCAATTAAACGAGTTTCCCTACGCTCTTATTTTCAAGCTTATTTAATTCCGATGTTTTTATTCATGCCTACTTGTTGCATTGCATATTTCTGGACTAAAAAGTGTATAGCAGGTAACACAAGGATACTTTAAAGCAATAAAAAAATTGCCACTTCCCAATCAGAAACACTTAAGCCGGACAATATGACTACTGCTTATATAAGTAAAAATCACATGTAAACTAACAACACTACACTCCTGCACTAGTTTTTTAATGTATTAAAAATCAATGTACTATGATCTTTATAATTAAATTTCTTCCGGTAGCCCTCATGAAAAGCCACACACCCACACACATTACAATAAGAAACATAAAAATTACCAAAGATTACATTTTAAAGATAAGTGACACCGCTTTTACTGTCAAGAATAGAGGCGGGTTAAAAATCTAGTCTGCAGTACTATTTTTTTCATGTAATAAAGCAAAAAAAAGAGTGCTTTTTTCAAACATTGCTTTTTATTTCTCTATATACTTTTTATAAAATCTGCCATCAATCAGTCTTACTAGCAGCTCACCCAGCCTATGATAAAGCCTCGGCGTTGATGCCAGTGGTGTTTGTTCCCATTGACTACGGCAGAGGAGTGATTGATGACAAAAAAGAGCGTACCCAGACCGAAGAATTAGAGTGTTATACGCTTGTCAGTTCGCTGCGCGAAGAGGACCACTTCCTGATGGCACAACCTAGTGAAAAACTTTATTAGCCCATTAAAAAGCAGCAGCGCCTTTGAGGCGCCACTGTTGTTATCAGATTATTAGAACTCTGCTTGTCTTGCAGCCGAGGATAAGGCCATTGCAGGCTTGTACTCTGTTGCTTTTTTCACAACAGCTTCATCTATTTGAAAGGCAGCTACCAGCTCGCGAAGTCGCCCAGCCTGATCTTCCAGGGAAAATGCTGCATTAGTCGACTGCTGAACCAAGGTGCTGTTTTGCTGAGTGGTAGAATCCATTTCAGTAATAGCAGTATTGATCTGCTCAATACCACTGCTTTGCTCCCGAGTGGCAGAGGAGACCTCGACCATCAGCATAGCGAGGCGCTGGATCACCGCTTCCGTCTCACCTATGGTCGCAGCGCCTCGCTCCGCTTGGTCAGAACATAGCTTTATTTTGCTACGCGTATCGTCGAGCATACTACGAATCTCACCTGCTGAAGCGGCACTGCGGCTTGCTAGCGCACGAACTTCTGTAGCGACCACTGCAAATCCACGGCCTTTATCACCAGCACGCGCCGCTTCAACGGAGGCGTTTAAAGCCAGGATATTGGTTTGAAATGCAATCGTATCGATGGCCTCAACGATCTTATCCATGCTTAGCGATGCGGCTGTCACTTCGCGCATTAATTCCACACTTCGGGAAACTTCTTCACCACTGCTTTGCATCTGTTGCGAAGCATTATGGGCCAGCGTATCAGCCTCTTTGGTTGAATCACTATTCTGGCGAACCGTTGCCGTCATCTCCTCCATACTTGAAGCCGTCTCCTGCAAGGCAGCTGCTTGCTGCTCAGTACGAGCGGCGAGCTCCTGCCCACCTTGGGCAATTTCATTGGCTCCGTTCAAGACATTCTCGCTAGAGTCACGTAGTGATGCGACCAAGGTAGTGAGCTCTTTACTCATTTCGGCCATGGAGGTTAATAACTGAGCCGTTTCATCACGTCCTGTGGTTACGATATCGTGTCGCAAATCTCCTTCCGCAACGCGCCTAGCAACCTCAACCGCTCTCCGCAAAGGCAATACAATGCTACGCGTAATAGCAATTGCCAGCGCCAGCGCCATCAACAACGCCACCCCCGCGAAAATACAAAGCTGCCAAATAGCCAAACGATACTCGGCATTTATCGCCTCGTTAGCCGTCTTGACCCCTTCAGCAGCCACTAGGCTAATTTCATCAGCCAACTCCTCAAGCTGGTAGATACTCTCTTTATGCTCACCGAAAGCCAGATTGGCTTGAGAGGTTTCGGTAATACTGCCTAGTTCAATTTGGCGATAGACTGACAAAAAACCCTCTTCATACCCCTGGAGGGCTCTTCCTGCCTGTTGGTACAAAGCATCGAGGCTATCCTTATCGGCAATTTGGCTACCCGCCTGGAAGGCGGCCTGTATTGCTTCGATGGTCGCCGTCCAACTTTGCTGGTAAGCCGCTACCCGATCACTACTGTCGATATTGATGAAGATATCTTTTTCAAAACGCCGCGCTTGCAATGCCAGCCGCTGAATTTCTGCGGCATTGCTTGCGAGTGCTACGTCCGTGTCCAAGGTTTTTTGGGCAGTATCCTTGGTGAAGGTGATGCCCATAATTCCCGCTATTAAAGTGCCCAAAAGAAATAGCGAGACCAAGCCAAAAGCCAGTGCGAGCCGTGTACCGATCTTGAACCGTGAAAGCATTGCCAAATCCTAACAAGTGAAAGAGCTAGGATTTTAGGCAACAAGAATGAAAACTGTAACTCAACCTTTGCAAACTATTGTCAACTTTTATACATAATCAAAGAGTATCTACTATACCAGCGCGTCTCACCTGCGCTAACTTACTGACAGACTAGACATAACCTGAGCAGATATCGGCCAGTTCTATGACACTATCTGCCGATGCTGACAGAAGAACGCAGCATTTCCCGGGCAGCGTCAGGGCCTTGAGGGTCGGTATAGCTGCCCTTTTTGCTACCTCCTGACCAAGCCATGCCCCCATGGATACGCCACTGCTCTAAGCATGGCTTACCCGAAGCATCACGGTGGGTGGTACAGGTGTAGCCGCGGCCCTTGGAACGTTGCCTTGCACTACCGTCGCTCCTGCTTGACGCGATGTGCTGTACTGGGCGGCCACGCGATCCGCGTTGCGGGGGAGCACGGTGGTGTCGCGGTCGCCATGAAACATAATCGCTGGCACATCCGACGCCCACCCGGCTCCTTTTGCTTTGTTACCGCCAGCGAGGGGCCCTGTGCCTCCCTGCATGACCCCCAAGGCATCGGGGAAACTCTTGACCACGCCGTGGAGCAGCCCAGAGTGCACGCCTACCGCCGCAAAGATATCGGGGTAGATCATCGCCAGAGTGGTCGCCATGGTGGCGCCTGCCGAGAGCCCTGCCACATAGACACAAACGGGCTCCGTTGTCTCTGAACTGACTTATTTCTCCTTTATGGTGAAACGATGACACTCTTTGGGGTTGGAGGTTAGCTTGCACATTGCCGATGTGACGATGTTTCATGCCCCCGCCAGCGGCGGTGTGCGTACCTATTTGCAGGCCAAACACCGTGTTTTCTCGCGTATTCCACAGCTGCGCACCAGCCTGCTGGTGCCGGGGGCGGAGCGGGATAGTCTTGGCGACCACCACACGCTACCGGCGTTACACCTTCCTTTGGGGCAAGGTTACCGCTTTCCGCTACGCGGTTCTCCGTGGCGTGATGCACTGATTGATCTGAAGCCCGATCTGATAGAGGCTGGCGACCCCTATGTAACGGCCTGGGCGGCGCTCGATGCGGGGCAACGCCTCGGCGTGCCTGTGGTGGGCTTTTATCACTCTGATCTTCCGCGCCTGATGGGTGATCGCTTTGGGCGCTACGTTGAGAAACGCTTAACCCACTATGTCACGACGCTTTATAGCCAGTTTGATAGCGTGCTGGCACCCTGTAACGCCATGGCGAATCGACTGAATGACTGGGGCGTCAATAACGTTCGCGTTCAGCCATTGGGCGTCGATTTGGCGCAATTCAATCCCCAGCAGTGTGACTCTGCGTTTCGCCAAACCATGGGCATACCCAGCGACAAAAAGCTGCTGATCTTTGTGGGCCGCAATTCCCGCGAGAAAAATATTGATGTGCTGCTTACGACGATGCGTCAGCTAAGCAGCGATTACCATTTGCTGCTGATGGGCCCCGGCATGCCACATCACGTACCCAGCAATGTCACCATCGTGGATCGCTGCTGTGGCGCCCACGAGGTCGCGAAGGCACTGGCCAGTAGCGATGCGCTGTTACATGCGGGCACCCGCGAAACCTTCGGCTTAATTGCTCAGGAAGCGATGGCAAGCGGCATTCCAGTAATAGCAGCGAACGCAGGGGCGCTGGCAGAAAACGTGCCGCTGGGGGCGGGTATTTTATGCAAACCGCTCGACCCCGTTGCCATGGCGGAGGCGTGTGTGGCACTGTTCAGTAATGATGTCGCCGCCAGTGGGCGCTATGCGCGCCGCCATGTAGAGCGCCATTTCAACTGGGATGGTGTCATGCATTCCCTGCTGGAGCACTATCAGCAGCTTTGCCACGGCAGCCAACCGTATGCACTCCACCAACACCACTAGTCGCCGTCAGCTACTGAAGTGGCGACCCATCCATGGTGTGATGATTGCCTTAGCGCTGATTGCACCGCTAGTGCTCACTGCTTGGCTGGGTGGCGCTGAAGCACTGCAGCGCGTCAAACACTTCCCACTTGGGCTGCTGTTATTGATGCTGGTGATGGCCTTTCTGTGCTGGAACCTGAATGCAGCAAGGCTACGTTTGATGCTGGGTGGCCGTGCGGGCAGGCTCGGCCAGCGCGGCGCGCTGGGTATCGAGCTGGCGTCCAAGTTTGCCCTGTGCGCCACCCCAGGCGGCAGCGGTGGCCCAGCGACCCTGTTGTTGTTGCTTGCGCGGCGCGGCTTTCCGCCTGCCAAGGGCGCGGCGGTGTTCCTGATTGATCAAGGCTGCGATTTACTGTTCTTCCTGGCCATGCTGAGTGGCCTGGTGCTCTTTTCAATGCTAAGCGACACCCAGTGGCCACATCAATCGCTCGTACAGTGGGCACTGGTAGGATTAGCGTTCATGGCAGCGCTGGTGATTGTCGTAATGCGTTATCTACCCAGTCTCTTGCGCTCACCCGGCGTGAACACGCCATGGCCAAGCCGATATCAGCGACGCTGGCTCGTACGGCGCCTCTTGCGCTGTCGGCATGCGTTAAAGGTCACCCTTAAGCTCCCGCGCAGTATACTGATCACCATGCTAGCGCTGACGACAGTGCACTGGCTCATGCGCTACAGCTTGCTCTATTTGGCAGTACTGGGAGTAGGTGGCCATGCGGACTGGATGTGGACATTCTTGACCCAGATGCTGGCGATGGCAGCCAGCCAATTTAGTTTTCTGCCCGGCGGCGCGGGTGCTGCGGAGGTGGGCGTAGGAAGCCTGTTGTTGCCTTTGATGGAGCGCGAGCAGGCCGCAGCGGCGGTACTGGTGTGGCGGTTGGTCAGCTACCATTTATATTTGGCGGCAGGCGCGCCGCTCTTTGTACTGTATAGCTATCGCATGCTGCGTCGCTCACCGACGCCATAGCAACATTAGCCAGAACAACATTAAATGTGCAGAAATGAATAAGGGCGCCCCTCGGGGCGCCCTTATAGCGTGCAGCTAAACGTCAATGGCTTACCAGCCAGTCACTTCTTTCAGCGCATCACCGATTTCAGCCAAAGAGCGCACGGTTTTAACACCAGCGTCTTCTAGAGCAGCAAACTTCTCGTCAGCGGTGCCTTTACCGCCAGAGATGATCGCGCCCGCGTGGCCCATACGCTTGCCAGGAGGTGCAGTAACACCGGCAATGTAGGAAACCACGGGCTTGGAAACGTTAGCTTTGATGTAAGCCGCCGCTTCTTCTTCAGCCGTGCCACCGATTTCGCCGATCATGACGATAGCTTCGGTTTTCGGGTCTTTCTCGAACATCTCAAGAATGTCGATGAAGTTAGAGCCCGGAATCGGGTCGCCGCCGATGCCCACACAGGTAGACTGACCAAAACCGTGATCAGTGGTCTGCTTAACGGCTTCATAGGTCAAGGTACCAGAGCGCGATACGATACCGACACGGCCCGGCTGATGAATGTGGCCCGGCATGATGCCGATTTTACATTCGCCTGGGGTGATAACACCTGGGCAGTTGGGGCCGATCAGACGTACGCCCAGCTCGTCGCACTTCACTTTGGCTTCGAGCATATCCAGCGTGGCGATGCCTTCAGTGATGCACACAATCAGCTTGATACCGGCATTCGCCGCTTCAAGGATCGAGTCTTTACAGAACGGCGCCGGTACGTAGATAACGCTGGCTTCCGCGCCGGTTTTCGCTACCGCTTCTTTCACGGTGTTGAAAACGGGCAGACCGAGGTGCTCCTGGCCGCCTTTACCCGGCGTAACACCACCGACCATTTGCGTACCGTAGGCAATCGCCTGCTCGGAGTGGAACGTGCCTTGGCCACCGGTAAAGCCCTGGCAGATGACCTTGGTGTTCTTATCGATCAGGATGCTCATTACTTGCCCTCCGCCGCTTTAACGACCTGCTGAGCCGCGTCGGTCAGACTGGTAGCCGCGATGATGTTCAAACCGCTAGATGCTAGTTTTTCAGCACCCAGCTCGGCGTTGTTACCTTCCAGACGTACGACAACCGGTACGTTGACACCCACTTGCTCAACGGCACCGATAATGCCTTCAGCAATCATGTCGCAACGAACGATACCGCCGAAAATGTTAACCAGTACGGCTTTAACATTGTCGTCAGACAGGATGATTTTGAACGCTTCTGCCACGCGCTCCTTGGTGGCGCCGCCGCCAACGTCCAAGAAGTTAGCGGGCTTGCCGCCGCTCAGGTTGACGATGTCCATGGTACCCATGGCCAAACCTGCGCCGTTAACCATGCAGCCGATGTTGCCATCAAGCGCGACATAGTTAAGTTCCCACTTCGCCGCATCGGCTTCACGCTGATCTTCTTGCGAAGGATCACGCATGGCCTGCAGGTCAGGGTGACGGTATAGAGCGTTGCTATCCAGACCCAGTTTGGCGTCGAGGCAGTGCAGATTGCCTTCTTCAGTGACGACCAGCGGGTTAATTTCCAACAGCGCCAGGTCTTTGTCGTGGAACAACTGAGACAGACCCAGGAAAATCTTGGTGAACTGCTTGATCTGGTCGCCCTTCAGGCCCAGCTCAAAGGCTAGCTCACGCGCTTGGTACGGCTGCGCGCCGACCAGCGGATCGATTTCGGCTTTGAGAATCTTTTCCGGCGTCTCTTCTGCAACCGTCTCGATCTCGACACCACCTTCGGTGGAGGCCATAAAGACCACACGACGGGTAGTACGGTCAACCACGGCACCGAGATACAGCTCATCGGCGATGTCAGTGCAGGTCTCAACCAAAATCTTGGCAACCGGCTGACCTTTTTCGTCAGTCTGGAAGGTTACCAGGTTTTTACCCAGCCACTGCTCTGCAAATGTTTTGGCTTCAGCCGGGTCTTTAATCAGCTTAACGCCACCCGCTTTACCACGGCCACCGGCGTGAACCTGGGCTTTAACCACCCACATGTCACCACCGATTTTTTTGCAAGCCTCTTCCGCTTCTTCGGGCGTGTCGACTGCAAAGCCTTTAGACACTGGTAGACCATAGTCGGCAAACAGCTGTTTACCTTGATACTCGTGAAGATTCATCGATTCATGCCATTGGTTGCATGTGACTCGAACGATGATCAGTTTCTAAAAAACTGGTCATCCCCGTTCTTTCGATCTTTGTGGATTAAGACAAAGCCGAAAGTTTGCGCCACCCTTAAAAGGTGGCGCTTCGTTGTTTAACTAAATTACTTACGCTTCTTGCGATTGGCCATATGAATCGCGTGACCATCTACCGCGAGTGCTGCTTCGTGAATTGCTTCAGCTGTCGTTGGGTGCGCATAACACGTCAATGCCAAATCCTCAGCGCTGGAGCCGAACTCCATGGCAATCACACCCTGGGCAATCAATTCGCCAGCGTGTTGACCCACAATGTGCATACCGAGAATGCGGTCAGTTTCCGCATCAGCGATGATCTTAGCCATGCCATCTGAAGCGTTGTTGGCGAGCGCCCTACCGTTAGCTGCAAACGGGAAAGAACCCGTTTTAATCTCAATTCCAGCAGCCTTGGCTTCCTGCTCGTTAATACCGACCCAAGCCACTTCTGGTGCGGTATAGATCACGCTAGGAATAGCGTCATAATTCATCTCAGCCTTATGGCCAGCGATAATATCGGCCACCATAACGCCTTCTTCAGAGGCTTTATGCGCCAGCATTGGGCCGCGTACACAGTCGCCGATAGCATAAATGCCCGGGACGTTGGTACGGCACTGGTCATCGACAAAGATAAAGCCACGCTCATCCAACTCAACGCTAACGCCTTCGTCAATTACGCCTTTGGTGTAGGGGCGACGGCCAACACAAACGATGAGCTTGTCAAAGGTCATCTCTTGTTCGCCGTTGGCATCGCTGTACTTCACAACGACTTCTTCGCCTTTGACTTCCGAACCGGTCACACGAGCGCCGAGTTTGATATCCAGGCCCTGCTTCTTGAGTAGCTTCTGGGTCTCCTTGGCGATGGCGGTATCCACCATCGGCAGGAAGGTGTCCATGGCTTCAAGCATAGTGACTTCACTGCCCAGGCGACTCCACACACTGCCCAGTTCGAGACCGATGACGCCAGCCCCAATCACACCCAGACGCTTAGGTGCCTCGGTAAATTCAAGTGCACCACTAGAGTCAACGATCAAGCCTTCGGTCATCGGGGTCGGCGGAATCTCAACCGGCACAGAGCCCGCTGCGATAACAATGTTGTCAGCGTCATAGGTGGCTTTTTCACCATCATGGCCAGTAACTTCGACCTGCTTAGACGCGACTACTTTGCCGGTGCCTTCAAGGGCGGTAACACCATTGGCTTTGAACAACGCGCTAATACCGCCGACGTTCTTGGAGATGACCTGATCCTTGAACTCAAGCATCTTGGCAATGTTCGTTGACACATCGCTGATTTCAATACCAATCTCGGCGTAATGGTCACGGGCCTCAACAAACTTGTGCGAGGTTTCCAGCAAGGCCTTCGAGGGAATACAGCCCACGTTTAGGCAAGTGCCGCCGTGAACTGTCTTACCTTCCTTGTTAACCCATTTTTCGACACAGGCCGTTTTTAGGCCCATCTGTGCGGCACGAATGGCGGCGACGTAACCGCCAGGGCCGGCACCAATAACGATCACATCAAACTTATCAGCCATGTTGGCTCCTCTAGCTTGCTGGCCTTCCGCCCGCTTTAACTCGAACCGGGCGGAAGGCTGTGTACGATTGCAGATATATCCTGGTTAAGCAGAAGCGTACTAAATCAATATGACGCTTATGCTTTTTTAGATAT
Organism: Vreelandella sp. 2A-K22; assembly: GCF_054065485.1. NCBI lineage: Bacteria > Pseudomonadati > Pseudomonadota > Gammaproteobacteria > Oceanospirillales > Halomonadaceae > Vreelandella > Vreelandella sp. 2A-K22. The sequence goes on from NZ_JBSUGC010000006.1 coordinate 84,205, forward strand.
CCAGCAGTAGACGTGCCGGGTCTTCCAGCAATTCTTTCAAGGTGACCAAGAATTGAACGGCGTCTTTGCCGTCGATCATACGGTGGTCATAAGAGAGCGCCAGATACATCATCGGGCGAATCTCGACCTTGCCGTTGATGGCCATCGGACGATCCTGGATTTTGTGCATGCCCAGAATGGCAGTTTGCGGCGGGTTGATGATCGGGGTGGACATCAACGAGCCAAAGGTACCGCCGTTGGTGATGGTAAAGGTGCCGCCGATCATGTCGTCCATGCCCAGCTTACCGTCACGACCACGCTTGCCGAAGTCGACAATCTTGCGCTCGACGTCAGCGATTTTCATGCTGTCGGTGTCACGCAGTACCGGTACAACCAAACCACGGTCAGTGGATACCGCAACGCCGATATCCTGATAACCGTGATAAACGATGTCGGTGCCGTCGATAGAGGCGTTAACGTCCGGGAACCGCTTGAGCGCTTCTGAAGCCGCTTTTACAAAGAAGCCCATAAAGCCCAGCTTAATGTCGTGAGCTTTTAAGAACGTCTCTTTGTACTGCGCACGGAGGGCCATGATCTCGGTCATGTCCACTTCGTTGTAGGTAGTCAGCATCGCCGCGGTTTGCTGCGCCTGAACCAGGCGCTTGGCGATGGTCTGACGCAGACGGCTCATCGGTACGCGCTTCTCGATGCGCTCACCTTCGGCAGCTGGTGCCGCGGCAGCTTTCGCTGGTGCAGACGATTTTGCTGCTTTCTTGGCAGAACCGTCTTTGACCGCTTTCTGAACGTCTTCTTTCAAGATGCGGCCACCTTTGCCGGTGCCTTCAATCTTGGCAACGTCCAGGTCATGCTCGGCAACCATTTTACGTGCGGCCGGAGCGAGGATTTTGTCACCGACTTTCTCGTCGGCGCCATCGCCATCGCTGCTGTCTGCTTTAGCGGACGCTGAATCGCCACCGCTTTCGCTTCCACTGTCGCCACCGGCCCCTTCGGTGAAGGTCGCAAGAATCGCTTCAGATTCAACCTGGCTACCCTCTTCGGCTTTAATTTCAGCCAGGGCGCCATCGGCCGGAGCGACCACTTCCAGCACAACCTTATCGGTTTCGATGTCGGCCAGCACGTCATCGCGCTTGACCGCTTCACCGACTTTTTTGTGCCAGGTCGCCACGGTGCCTTCCTGGATTGACTCAGGGAAGCTGGGGGCTTTTACGTCGTGTTGCTTGCCGCCACCGCTGGCTTTTTTCTCTTCTTTCTTACCTTCAGACTTCTCTTCGGATTTTTCAGCGCTGTCATCGCCCGAAGATTTCTCTTCTTTTTTGCTGCCAGACGCGCTGCCTTCGCCGATTTTGCCCAGCACCTGTTCTGACGCAACCGTATCGCCCTCTTCGGCCATTACGTCGGTCAGGGTTCCCGCTTCCGGTGCGACGACTTCCAGCACCACTTTGTCGGTTTCGATCTCAACAATCAGCTCGTCACGCTCAACGCTGTCACCCGGCTTTTTATGCCACGCCGCCACTGTGCCTTCGGCAACGGATTCCGGAAAGGTTGGCGCTTTGATCTCAGTAGCCATGTCGTTTCCCTTATATGTTCTCTAAATCCGGTGGTCGCTTATAAATTAAAAGCGTCTTCCACCAGCTGGCGCTGCTGTTCAGTGTGGACGGACATATAGCCAGCTGCTGGAGCAGCAGAGGCAGGACGTCCTGCAAATTTCAACTCGCGACCAAGGCCATCTTTCAGCATGTCGGCCACTGCACGCATATTGTGCTGGCTGGAGTACCAAGCGCCCTGATTAAGCGGCTCTTCCTGGCACCACACAATATCTTCTACGTTGGTATAGTCTTGCAGCGCTTCCAGAAGCTCTTCTTTCGGGAAGGGGTATAGCTGCTCAATACGCACAACTGCCGTGTCATGACGCTCATTCTCAGCGCGCCAAGCGGCTAAGTCGTAGTAGACCTTGCCAGCACATAGCACAACGCGTGTGACCTTCTTAGGCGCCAGATCTGCCTGGTCGGCGAGTACCATATGGAACTTACCGTGAGCGAGATCTTCAAGGCTCGAAATCGCTTCTTTATGACGCAGCAGCGATTTAGGTGTCATCACCACCAGCGGTTTGCGCAGCGGGCGAATCACCTGACGACGCAGTAGATGATAAATCTGTGCGGGCGTGGTGGGTACGCAGACCTGCATATTGTGCTCAGCACACATTTGCAGGAAGCGCTCCAAACGCGCCGAAGAGTGCTCCGGGCCCTGGCCTTCGTAGCCGTGTGGCAACAGCATGGTTAAACCACACACCCGGCCCCACTTCGTTTCACCCGACGAGATGAACTGATCCACGACCACCTGGGCGCCATTAAAGAAGTCACCAAACTGAGCTTCCCAGATCACCAAGTCATTCGGCGCAGTGGTTGAGTAGCCGTACTCAAATGCCAACACTGCTTCTTCCGAAAGGAAGGAGTCATGAATGGTGAAACGCGGCTGACCATCGGCCATATTCTGCAGCGGAACATAGGTAGTGCCATCTTTCTGATTATGCACCACCGCATGACGGTGGGAGAAAGTACCGCGCCCAACGTCTTGCCCGGTAATCCGGATCGGATGCCCCTGCTCTAGCAGCGTGGCGTAGGCTAGCGTTTCCGCAAAGCCCCAGTTAAGTGCCAAACCACCAGCCTGCATTTTACGCCGGTCTTCATAAATCTTGGCCACCTGACGCTGCACTTCGACGCCGTCCGGCACTTCACACATGCGAGCCGCTAACTGCTGCAGACGCTTCATATCAAACGTCGTGTCGGCATCACCAGACCATTCGTGACCCAGGTAAGGCGCCCAGTCAACGAACAGAGAAGCGTTGGGCTCTTGCACCAGTGCATTGGCAACGTGGTTGCCTGCCACGAGGTCATCACGATAGGTTTCGATCATCGCTTTAGCGGACTCTTCAGAGAGCACGCCCTGATCAACCAAGCGCTTGGCGTACAGCGAGCGCGCAGAAGGGTGATCTTTGATCTTGGAATACATCATCGGCTGCGTGCCTGACGGCTCGTCAGCTTCGTTGTGGCCACGGCGACGGTAGCAAACGAGATCGATCACCACATCTTTTTTGAACTGCTGGCGATAGTCGAGAGCGACTTGGGTGGCGTGCAGCACTGCGTCCGGGTCATCGCCATTGACATGAAAAATAGGCGCTTGAACCATCTTGGCAATATCAGTGCAGTATTCGGTAGAGCGTGCATCCAGCGGATGCGAGGTGGTGAAGCCCACTTGGTTGTTAATCACAATATGGACGGTGCCACCGGTTTTATAAGCACGGGTCTGAGACATCTGGAATGTCTCCATCACCACGCCTTGACCGGCAAACGCCGCATCACCGTGGACGTTGATCGGCAGTACTTTACTGCCCTCTTCGTCGTTACGGCGATCTTGGCGGGCACGCACCGAACCCTCTACGACAGGCGCGACAATTTCCAGGTGCGACGGGTTAAACGACATCGCCAAATGGACTTCGCCGCCCGGGGACATGACGTTCGAACTGAAACCCTGGTGGTACTTCACATCACCTGAGCCACGCTCGATGACTTTCTTGCCGTCGAACTCATCAATCAAGTCAGCTGGGTTTTTACCCAGAATATTGACTAGCAGATTGAGTCGACCACGGTGCGCCATACCGATGACCACTTCCTTGGTGCCATAACCGCCAGCACGCTGGATAAGCTCGTCCATCATCGGCACAAACGATTCGCCGCCTTCAAGACCGAAACGCTTGGTACCTGGATACTTGGATGCCAGGTAATTCTCCAAACCTTCGGCGGCCGTCAAACGCTCCAGCACGTGCTTGCGCACGTCGGCACTGAAATCAGGCGCACTGCGTACCGACTCAAAACGCCGTTGTAGCCAGCGTTTCTCTTCCGTATCGACGATATGCATGATCTCGCAGCCGATGGAGCGGCAGTAAGTACGCTCCAACGCATCTACGATGTCACGCAGTGGCGCTTTGTCGATACCTAAAAAGAAAGAACCGGTTTGGAACTCGGTATCCAGATCAGCTTTTGAAAGCTGATGAAAGGACAGATCGAGATCGGGGACGGGGGTGGGATTACGCAGCCCTAGCGGGTCGATATTGGCCTTTTGATGGCCACGGAAGCGGTAAGCGTTGATCAGTTGCAGGACTTTTACCTGCTTTTTGTTTTCACCGCTATCGGCAGCGGCGACTACCCGGCCCGGGCGACTTTCGCGCCCCAACTGGTAGAACTGATCACGCACGGGGCTAAGTGGAACATCGTGGGAGGCACTGCCCTCGGGGCGCGGCAACTCATCAAAATAGCTGCGCCATTCGTCAGGGACAGACTCAGGATCGGCGAGGTACTGCTCGTAAAGCGCTTCCACGTAGTGAACATTGCCGCCACTAACGTGAGAGGAACGCCACATCAACTCCATTATGCCTTGTTGCATCTCTCGGTCACCCTGCACTGATGGGGTGGTATCGGTATCGTCGCAAACATGCGGCGACATCGCTATTGCCCTGCCGGCGGGGCGGGACATTTGCCGGCGGCGCCGGCCAACGGCCGGAAACCCTGTTCGTCTAGCTATTCTTCATCTCACACTTTATGTCGCATCTAGCGGTCATACTGTGTTTCTAGCGGTCATACGATGTTTCGTCTTCAGTTCATGCTCGAAAGCCGGTACCCCAGGCACCGGCTTTCAAACTTGTCTGATCAGCAGTGCGACGTGACGCCGCACCGCCTGACAAACCCTATGATAACAAGCGAAGCGCCATGATTTAAGTGGCATTATCACCCAACTTAAGTGGCAGGCGCTTTTTTACTAAGATGTCATAGGCTTAGGTAGCATCAGCGAGTAACATTTCGCGAATTTTACCAATTGCCCGGGTAGGGTTGAGCCCTTTTGGGCACACCGCTACACAGTTCATGATGCCACGGCAACGGAACACCGAGAACGGATCTTCCAGGTTGCTCAACCGTTCGCTGGTAGCCGTGTCACGTGAATCGGCCAGGAAGCGGTAAGACTGCAGCAAACCGGCCGGGCCGACAAACTTCTCGGGGTTCCACCAGAACGACGGGCAAGACGTTGAACAGCATGCACATAGAATACACTCATACAAGCCATCTAGCTTGTCGCGCTCTTCTGGCGACTGCAGACGCTCAATGGCCGGTGCAGGCGTATCGTTCTGCAGGTACGGCTGAATACGCTCGTACTGCTTATAGAACAGCCCCATATCCACGACCATATCGCGAATAACCGGCAGGCCCGGCAGCGGGCGCAGGGTCAGCTTGTTGTTTTTGACAACGTCTGACAGCGGCGTGATACATGCCAAGCCGTTTTTGCCGTTCATGTTCATGCCATCTGAACCGCAGACGCCTTCACGGCAGCTGCGACGAAACGCCAAACCGCTGTCTTGTTCCTTCATCATATGAAGAACATCCAGCACCATCACATCGCGGCCTTTAGTATCGACCTGAAACTCCTGCATGTAAGGTGCGGAGTCGGTTTCCGGATTGTAGCGGTATACGGATACCTGAAGATTGGACATAGTGACTCCCTCTCGTCTATGCGGCGTTTAGTAGGTACGAACCTTAGGCTCGAACGTATCAACGGTTTTCGGCTTGAAGTTAACGTCGCGTTTTTTCAGCTCTTTCGTCGCTGGGAAGAAGAGCGAGTGCTTCAGCCAGTTGACGTCATCACGGTCTGGATAGTCGTAACGCGAGTGGGCGCCGCGGCTCTCTTTACGCTCTAGGGCAGCGATCGCCGTCGCTTCAGCCACTTCCATCAAGTTATCAAGTTCCAGTGCTTCTACACGGGCAGTGTTGAAGGCATTGGACTTGTCAGGCAAGTAGGCATTGGCGATGCGCTCGCGCAGCAGCGCTAGCTTGTCGACGCCTTCCAGCATGTTTTTCTCTTCGCGGAATACGCCGAAGGAGGTCTGCATGATTTCCTGAAGCTCAGCTTTCAGCTCAGGAATACTTTCACCACCCTCAGACTCATTCCAGCGCGTGATCCGCTTCATGGCCGACTCAATGTCAGACTCGGAAGCGTCCAGGTACTCAATGCCTTCGTTCAGCGCGCCTTCAATAAACATGCCTGCAGCACGACCGAAGACCACTAGATCAAGTAGCGAGTTACCGCCCAAGCGGTTAGCACCGTGAACAGAAACACACGCTGCTTCACCACAGGCAAACAGGCCGTTAACGATATGATCGTTACCGCTTTCGTCCATGGTAATCGCCTGACCATGAATATTGGTCGGAATACCGCCCATCATGTAATGGCAGGTCGGTACGACCGGGATCGGGTCTTTTGCCGGATCGATGTGAGCAAACGTCTTGGAGAGCTCAACGATACCGGGTAGGCGCTTACCAAGTACTTCTTCACCCAGGTGATCAAGCTTCAAGAAGACGTGATCGCCCTTCTCGCCACAGCCACGACCTTCCAGAATTTCCATGACCATCGAACGGGCTACAACGTCACGGCCCGCCAAATCTTTGGCATTCGGCGCATAACGCTCCATAAAGCGTTCGCCGTCTTTGTTGATCAGGTAGCCACCCTCACCGCGGCAGCCTTCTGTGACCAGCGTGCCCGCACCGTAAATACCGGTCGGGTGGAACTGCCACATTTCCATGTCTTGCATCGGGAAGCCCGCACGCAGCGCCATGCCAATACCGTCACCGGTGTTAATCAACGCATTGGTTGTGGAAGCATAAATACGGCCTGCACCACCAGTAGCTAATACTGTGGCCTTGGACTTAATGTGAACCACTTCGCCCGTCTCGATACACATGGCGATACAGCCGACCACATCACCGCTGGCATTTTTGACTAAATCCACCGCATACCACTCATTGAGGAACACGGTATTGTTCTTCAAATTATTCTGGTAAAGGGTGTGCAACAGCGCGTGGCCGGTACGGTCAGCAGCGGCACAGGTACGAGCCGCCTGGCCACCTTCACCGAAGTTCTTCGACTGACCGCCAAACGGGCGCTGATAAATGCGACCGTTATCTAAACGCGAGAACGGCAAGCCCATATGCTCGAGCTCGAATACCGCTTTCGGGCCTTCAGAACACATATACTCCGCCGCGTCCTGGTCAGCGATATAATCGCCGCCTTTAACGGTGTCGTACATATGCCAGCGCCAGTCATCATTCGGGTCATCGGACGCAATCGCGCAGGTAATACCACCCTGGGCAGAAACGGTGTGAGAGCGGGTCGGGAAAACTTTCGATAACACGGCCGTCTTTTTGCCGGACTTCGCCAGCTCCAGAGCGGCTCGCAGGCCAGAGCCACCGCCACCAATAATAATGGCGTCAAACGTCAGGCTACGCAGATTAGACATGTAATCAAGCTCCCCACAGAATTTGAATGCCCCACACCAAGTACACGAAAATGCCCAAGATGATGACAGCTTGGACACCCACGCGCAGGCGAGTGGACTTGAGATAGTCGGTGGTGACGGTCCACAGACCAATCCAGGCGTGTGCGGCTAAGGCGACGAACGCCAGTAGCGAGAAAATCCGCATCCACGTCTGGCTGAACAGACCGCTCCACGTGTAGTAATCGAGGTTCGGATTAAACAGCAGAAAGGCAACGATAAAGACCGTGTAGAGGGCCAAAATAACAGCAGAAACGCGCTGCATCAGCCAGTCAGAAAGCCCACTACGGCCAAAACTTGTAATGTTAGTTACCATACCCAAACTCCTGCCAGAATAATCAGAACAGCGCTGACCACGACGGTGATCTGCGCTTTTTTAACGCCACCCTCAAGGGTTACCCCAATATCGGCATCCATCAGCAGGTGCTTGATACCTGCTACAAAGTGGAATGCCAGTGCGGATAACAACCCCCAAGCAATCAACTTAGCCAAAAAATTATTGGCCAGTGCATCGCTAACGGCGTCGAAACCCGCAGGAGATGACAAGGACTTGCCCAGCGCCCAAAAAGCGAAAATCAGGCCAACGAACAGGATGACACCCGTGATGCGGTGTGTGATCGACGTCAGCGCCGGCAGTGGGAAATGTATCGTAGTAAGGTCTAGGTTTACGGGTCGTTTGCTATTCACGGCTTTGTACACACTCTCTTGGCCCGCTCTGCGACAGGTCGGGCATGGCCCGAGCGGGCGGTGGTTGCTGGAAGGGGCTCGGCCGTTGCCAAGTCGGGCACGACCACCTACCTGCCGGTCGCGCGCCGTGGATTATAAGAACCTTCGCCCTCGCTTACAAACCGAACTCAGCCCTAACTCGACTATGGTGCAAGAAAATTGTCCGCATCCTGAGTCGATTTTGCGCTGCAGCATGGTTATAGTGACAGTAGATTAGCAATTTGATAAGCCTGTTAACATATCATGTTAGCCTATCGTCAATCTTCTGACGCTTCGCCATAATGTAGGCTTTTTCATCGTATACAAAAACTATTCAAAGCAACAATATTTGTACAACCTGCAGCTAGCGCTTAGGCTAATTGACAAAATGTCGCACACTTCTATAGTGGGCAAGCCTTTTCGCCGGCGCGGTATGCGCAGCAATGACTTTACGTCCCAACCCGAATTCGAAAGGAGGCCAGCATGGCTGACAGGAAAGCGACATTGACGGTAGACGGTCTGGATAAACCGATCGAGCTACCCATGTATTCCGGCACACTTGGCCCCGACGTCATCGACGTACGCGGTTTAGGCGCTGAAGGCCTGTTCACCTACGACCCCGGCTTTATGGCCACCTCTTCCTGCCAGTCTGCCATCACTTATATTGATGGCGGCAAGGGCGTGCTGCTACACCGCGGCTACCCGATTGATCAACTGGCCAAAGAGTCCAATTTCGTAGAAGTGTGCTACACCCTGCTGTTTGGTGAGTTACCCAACGACGAGCAGTACGCGGATTTTGAATCGCGCATTCGTAACCACACCATGGTTCACGATCAGATCAACAACTTCTTTAAAGGGTTCCGCCGCGATGCCCACCCGATGTCTATTTTGTGCGGTGTAGTGGGCGGCTTAGCGGCCTTCTATCACGACCACATGGACATCACTCAAGAGGAAGATCGCGTGATCAGCGCGATCCGCCTGATCGCCAAGATGCCTACCCTGGCGGCAATGTCCCATAAGTATAATGTGGGTCAGCCCTTTAACTACCCGCGCAACGATCTGACCTATGCAGAGAACTTCCTCTACATGATGTTCAGCAACCCTTGCGAAGAGTACAAAATCAACCCGGTATACGCGAAAGCCATGGATCGCATCTTCATGCTGCATGCGGATCACGAGCAGAACGCCTCTACCTCGACTGTACGCTTGGCAGGCTCCACGGGGGCCAACCCATTCGCTTGTATTAGCGCAGGTATCGCGGCACTTTGGGGCCCCGCTCACGGCGGCGCCAACGAAGCCGTGCTGGCTATGCTCGACGAAATCGGTGAAGACTCCGAAGAGAACATCCAGCGCTTTGTTGATAAAGCCAAGGATAAGGACGACCCGTTCAAGCTAATGGGCTTTGGTCACCGCGTGTATCGCAACTTTGACCCGCGCGCCAAGGTAATGAAAGAGACCTGCGACGAAGTACTTGCAGAGCTCGGCATGGCCGACGACCCTCAGCTTAAAATCGCCAAGCGTCTTGAGCAAATTGCCCTAGAAGACGAGTACTTCATCGAGCGGAAGCTGTACCCGAACGTTGATTTCTACTCAGGCATCATTTTGAAAGCCATGGGTATCCCCACCAATATGTTCACCGTGATCTTCGCGGTATCGCGCACTATTGGCTGGATCTCGCATTGGCACGAAATGCTCAGCGAAAGCTACAAAATCGGTCGTCCGCGCCAGCTCTATATTGGCCACGACCAGCGTGACTATCCGAAAAAATAAACCATCCCCGCTTGACAGTACGATCAAAGGCCACCTTCGGGTGGCCTTTTGCGTATGGGCTGATTAACGCTGGTTCATAGACCACCAACGCACCACCACATGCGCTCGCGACCATTCACTAACCTTACCAGGTGCCTTGAGCAAGCTCTCCCCTTAGAGACCACCCCTTGCCCCTTCTGAGCCTAGGACGCTGCGATAGCCGGATGCAACATTGAAGGACTTCAAAAACGCCTAATTCGACTCCATTATCGCTTGACTTTTTTGCTTCTGGATCCTGCTCAAGGTTTTCCACACTATCTGTGGATAACCCTGTTCACAACCACTTCAAAACGTCCCGAAATCGCCATGGGCAGTGGGCCAGCCTTAAATTGGTTATTTTTTAACCTCCTGTAAGTCATTGTTTTTTAAAGACTTACGTTCTGTTAAAGATTTTTTGCGTCAACAACAAGGGGTTGTGCACAACCTTTAAGCCAGAATCGCAAAAGTGGACAAGTCAAGCACAAAATCGTCCAAAAATTGTCGATTTGTAGCTCTTTTGTGAACAGCGGGAATACAAAAAGCCAGCAAATGAGAAGACTCATTGCCAGAGAAATAAACGATTAGGGAGGGATGCTGAATTAGTGGCGTCCCATAGGGGGTTCGAACCCCTGTTACCGCCGTGAAAGGGCGGTGTCCTAGACCACTAGACGAATGGGACGTATATCGAGCTGCTTCGCGAAAGGTACTGATAACAAGTACTACTAATTGGTGGAGCCTAGCGGGATCGAACCGCTGACCTCAACACTGCCAGTGTTGCGCTCTCCCAGCTGAGCTAAGGCCCCACATGTCGCGAAGACGGAGCGTATAATACTGATTCCGCTGGCCTTCGTCAACAGAAAAAACGCCAATTTCCTAAGGATGAGAAATTGGCGCTAGCGCTATCTCATGCGCGGTTAGCTGATTTTACTAAACTATTTCACGAAGCGATCTCACGAAATTCTTTTTCAAAGCGCTTGGCCTGCTTTTTCGAGACGCCGCCCAATACCTCTATCGCACTACGCAGGCGTGCCCGGGTAACGTCTGAACCCAGAATCGCCATGGCGTCCATCACTGAGGTGCTGGACGCGCTGCCGGTAATGGCAATAAACACCGGCGCCAGAAAGGCTTTCATTTTCAAGTCAAAGTGCTCAGCCAGCGTTTTCACCTCGTTCAACAGCGCCTCTTTATGCCAAGCCGAAACACCCTCGAATCGCCAAACAAGGAACTGAAGCAGTTTGACCAGCTCCTCTTCCTCGAGCTTCACGCTATCAAACGACGCTTTTGTTAGCGCCGGAAGGCCAGAGAAGAAGTGCCCTGCCAACGGCATTACCTGGGAGAGCGTCTCTACCCGTGGTCGCACCTGCGGCAGTATCTGCTTAACGTAAGCTTCATTGAAAGCCCAGTCACGCAGTGCGCTCAACAGTGCATCATCATCCAGGTCTTCACGGATATACACACCGTTTAACCAGGTCAGTTTCTCCAGATCAAATACAGGGCCACCTAACGAGACACGCTGAACGTCAAACTCCGCCATCATCTCTTGTAGACTGAATTTCTCGCGCTCATCAGGCATCGACCACCCCATCCGCCCCAAGTAGTTGGTAACGGCCTGGGGTAAAAAGCCCATCCGACGATAATAATTGATGGAGGTCGGGTTTTTGCGCTTAGAGAGTTTGGATTTATCGGGGTTGCGCAGCAACGGCATGTGACAAAGTTGCGGCATTTGCCAACCAAAATACTCATACAGCAGTTGGTGCTTTGGTGCGGAGTTAATCCACTCTTCCCCACGCAGCACATGGGTGATCGCCATTAGATGATCGTCGACCACATTGGCGAGGTGATAAGTGGGCATGCCGTCTGATTTAAGCAGAATTTGCGCGTCCACCTGCGCCCACTCCACTTCAATCGTACCGCGCAGCATATCGTTGACCACACAAACGCCTTCGGCAGGCACATTCATGCGCACTACATAAGGCCAGCCTTCCTGTTCACGGCGTGCTTGCTCCTGGCTCTCCAATGCTAAGTCAGCAGGCTTCAATGCCAGGTGCAAGCCCGCAGCCTTGCGGGTTTCACGCAGTTCATCAAGCTCTTCACTGGTGCGGTAACACTTAAATGCATGCCCGGCATCCAACAACTGCTGGGCGTATTGAGCATATATATCGCCACGCTCGCTTTGCCGATAAGGGCCGTGGGGGCCGCCAACATCCGGGCCTTCATCCCACTCAAGACCCAGCCAGCGCAGTGAATCGAGAATCATCTGCTCCGACTCAGGAGTAGAGCGCACCCGATCAGTGTCTTCAATACGAAGAATGAATTGGCCACCGTGCTGACGCGCAAAACATAGGTTAAAAAGCGCGATGTAGGCCGTGCCAACGTGGGGGTCTCCTGTGGGAGAAGGTGCAATGCGAGTACGTACGGTCATGAAAACGTCCTATTGGCAAAAATGCATGGCGATATTATACGCACCTTAGGCGCAACCAACAGCGTCGCGCAGGGAACGACTAGCGCAAGAAAGCGTCAGAGAAATTAACTCAACGTTATTTGTCCACTAATGCGCGCTAAAGCACAATCGCTTAGTATGGCACTGCAGCAACATCTTGGGTGCATACCCCAAGCTTGAGATAGACCAATAAAGTATGTTCATAGCTCCACTATCTATATTAGAGAAATTTATAGTGGAAGACATTCAACGAGCTTGTTAGCTCATCATCAGGAAGACGAAATGGAATCGCTAGGCTCACGTATCAAGCAACTGCGGCTTAGGGCCAAGCTCAACAAAGCTGCTCTCGCACGCAAAGTTGGCGTGTCAGATGTCACCATTTCTTATTGGGAATCTGGGGCGATCAAACAGATCGGTCACGAACGCCTTGTGGCGCTCGCTGATGCACTCGACTGCTCCCTGGCAACTCTATTGGAAGGTGATAGCGCCCCCGAGCTATTAACGTTGACCCATACTGGTCCCCTCCCCTGGGAACAGGTACAGGCAACGACCATTAAAGTGCCCAGTCACCTCCCGCTGAACATCGACTGGAAAGCACCGTGCGTAATGGCAACACCCGGCCCAGGTACAGATTTTTCACCCGTTAATGCTGGTGATCTTCTGCTACTCGGGCCGACCCATGTGTTTCACAAAGCGGGCCACTATGTAGTGCAACGCGACGATCGTTTCGTCATTGAGCACTTCACAAAAGCCCCAAGCGACACATCGATTCATGCAGTACTGCTAGCCCATTGGCATCCTGCCTAAAGCGTCTACCTCCCCGGACTCTCTAGCACCTCCACCTGGTCACGCGTTTGCCTTGGCTCACTCCCCACCAAGAAGCGTCGTGAGTAGGTGGCCACTTGGCCCAGCCCATGGCGGGATTGATTTACCAGCTCTCCCGCCAGGTGCTGGCCCTCGTGGCCAATACGCGCTTGAACGGCTTCCGGCTGCACACTGCCTTCGGAAACCTCAACCTGTACTATATAGCCACCATCGGGTAAGCCACTGCCAGGGCCAAATGGTCCCGCTGCGAACACGCCATTCTCTATACGCGTCCGCTCACGCCAACGCACGCTGCTGATCTCGCGTTCGACAATAATCTGTACCAGCGTTTCATCGGGCAAGTTGCTCTCACCTTCCACCATTAAACGCCGATCACTGCGCAGCGATACATGCGCCATTATCTCGACGACAAGAGGCGCCACCTCTTCTGCCACAGCCACGTCTATCTCAGCAGCTGTGGGCTCAGGAGCTGATGTTTGTTCTGCAGTTGATACCGACTCACTCGGCTCGTCTGTTTCGCCACAGCCTACCAGTAGCGCAACGGATATCATCAACACACCAACACTGCTTAATACATTGCGCATATGCACTCCAAAATATTGCCCCGGAGCCTGTCAGGCTTGACCGATCGTCGCGAAAAGCACACGAATTTGCAGTAGATCAGCATTCAGTCTGACAGGCTCCTAGCAGCTTACCACTGCATAGCCGCCACCACAGTGGAATACTTGTATTGGCCCCGCGACAGGCACCGCTTCAGGTACAATATGCTTATCATGCTAACAAGACACTTTTAGGAGCAGCGGCTTTGGACATCATTTGGTGGTTGGCCTATATAGCACTGGGCGGTTTTGTGGGCTTGATGGCGGGCTTATTGGGGATTGGTGGCGGCGGCATTATGGTGCCAATTCTGACGTCGCTTTTCGTACTCCAAGGCGTGCCCCACGAGCACCTTGCCCACTTGGCTTTAGGCACCGCCATGGCGGCCATCATTCCCGCCTCTACCGCTAGCCTGCTTTCCCACCATCGGCACGGAGCCGTTCGCTGGGACATCGTGCGCTTTATTACCCCTGGCATATTAATCGGCACCTTTTTGGCGACCTTTATCGCTGCGCTGCTGCCCACCCGCGGCCTTGCCATCTTTTTCGCCTGCTTTATGGTGCTAATGTCGCTCCAGATGCTGGCAAACATCAAGCCCAAACCGAGCCGCGGCTTACCCGGCCCTATCGGCGTAAGCGGTGTGGGGTTGGGCATCGGTGGCATTTCCGCGCTCGTTGCTATTGGCGGTGGCTCACTAACAGTGCCCTTCCTCACCTGGTGTAACGTCATGCTACCCCGAGCAATAGGCACCTCAGCAGCCGTAGGACTCCCTATCGCAGTTGCTGGTGCACTTGGCTACATAATCAACGGATGGTCTATCCAAGGACTGCCCAGTGCAGCGCTCGGCTACGTTTACCTGCCCGCGCTACTGCTCATGGCGCCCTTCAGTATCCTAACGGCTCCCATCGGAGCAAAATTAGCGCATAGGCTGCCCGTCAAACTTCTCAAACGAGTATTCGCGTTTATGCTGATGGGGCTGGCACTGCAGATGGTGTATGCGGTGTTTACTGCTTAAACCCAGGCTTTAGCGTAAGGTCCTTTCTCGGAATGCTAAAATGGGCAGTATATGAGAAACTGCCGTCCTTTTTACGGCGCTTGCGAATCGTTGCCATACTTGCCTCTCAGATGTACCAAATCAAAAGCGGCTCAAGTACCAAATATGTACCAACGAACCATGTAAAACGCCGCTCAACCACTGTAAATATGAACAGTTATGAATGATAACACAACCGCGCAAACCCGCATGAAGTCTGGCATTGTCCGCCCGGAGCTGGATAGAACTTTCTCCGTAGCGCCCATGATGGACTGGACAACCCGCGATTACAGAGCGCTAGCACGCACCTTAACCAAGCGTGCGCTGCTGTATACCGAGATGGTCACTACCGGTGCGATTTTGCACGGGACGCCCCGTGAGCGCTTTTTGGGCTATAACGAGGTGGAGCATCCGCTTGCACTGCAGTTAGGCGGCAGCGACGCCGGTGAGCTGGCTGAGTGCGCAGCGATTGCCGAAGCCTGGGGCTATGACGAGGTGAACCTGAACGTCGGCTGCCCGAGTGACCGCGTGCAGAACAACCTGATTGGCGCGTGCTTGATGGGCTACCCCGAAAAGGTGGCAGAGGCAGTGCGGGCAATGCAGGCTGCGGTGTCTATTCCGGTCACGGTGAAGTGCCGTATTGGTATTGATGACCAGGATGAGGACGCTGATCTTGAGCAGTTTATCGCTATCGTTGCTGACGCAGGCTGCGAGGTGTTTACCGTTCACGCCCGTAAGGCGTGGCTGCAGGGTTTGTCGCCTAAACAGAACCGCGATGTGCCGCCGCTTAACTACCCCCGTGTTCATCGTCTAAAGCAGAGCCGCCCTGAATTGCATATTGGCATTAACGGCGGGATTAAAACGCTGGCGGAGTGCCAAGCGCAGCTTACCCATGTGGATAGCGTGATGGTGGGGCGTGAGGCGTATCAAAACCCGTGGCTGCTCGCTGGTGTCGATGAACAGTTGTTTGGTGAGCAAGGCCCGGCAGAGAGCCGTTTGGATGCTGCGAACGCTTTCCGGCCGTATATTCAGCAGCGCTTGGATGAAGGCGCGAAGCTGAATCATATTACCCGCCACCTGCTGGGTTTATTCCAGGGTTGCCCCGGCGGCAGGCGCTTCCGGCGTCATTTGTCAGAACACGCCCATAAAGAAGGCGCAGGATTGCGCCTATTTGATGAAGCGTTAAGTTTAGTGCGTGAGCCAGAGGCTCAAGACACACAGCCCGCCGCCCTTTCTGCCCCCCTTCCCGCTTAAGCGTTGAAGGTGTGGACGGCGCGCCGTGTGCTTAAAAAGTCACGCGTTAGCCGCCTTTCACGCCTTTAGCGATGCGGTCGCCGACTTCCTGGTCAATATTGCGCCAATACTCAAACGCACGCTGAAGCACCGGCTCCGTAACACCATCCGATAGATGACCAACAACGTTCGACACCAAACGGTCACGCTGGGCGTCATCCATCACTTCACGCACCAGGGTATGGGCCTGCCCCCAATCGTCGTCATCGCGGCGCAGGGTGTAGGCGGTGCGCACAAAGTCATCACTCACTTCCCAGGTGTTATCCATAGGGTAGCGCTCAGCATCGGCAGAGGGGCCGCCTTTCGAGTTGGGTGCATAAACCGGGTCGGTGACATTTTGCACCCGCATCGCGCCATCTTTAGTGTAGCTGTGCACCGGCGACTTCGGCGAATTCACCGGGATCTGCTTATAGTTCACGCCAAGCCGCGCGCGGTGGGCATCGGCGTAGGAGAACCCACGCGCCAGCAGCATTTTATCAGGGCTTAAACCGGTACCTGGTACCATATTATTGGGCTCAAATGCCGCTTGCTCGATCTCGGTGTGATAATCCGTGGGATTACGATCCAAGATGAGTTTACCCACTTCAATCATCGGGTAGTCCGCATGGGGCCACACTTTGGTCAGATCGAAGGGGTTATAACGGTAGGTCTTCGCCTCTTCAAACGGCATGATCTGCACTTTCAGCGTCCAGCTGGGGTGATCGCCATTTTTAAGGGCTTGATAGAGGTCGCGGGTATGGTAGTCAGCGTCTGCGCCAGCCATTTTGTCCGCTTCTTCCTGGGTGAGGAAATCGATTCCCTGGTCGGTTTTAAAATGGTACTTGACCCAAAACCGCTCACCCTCTGCGTTGATCCACATATAAGTATGGCTGGAGTAGCCGTTCATATGACGCCAGGTTTTCGGGATACCCCGATCCCCCATCAGCCAAGCCACTTGGTGAGCCGATTCAGGCGACAGCGTCCAGAAATCCCACTGCATATCATGGTCACGAAGATTGGTATCTGCGCGGCGCTTTTGCGAGCGGATAAAGTGCTGAAACTTCATCGGGTCGCGAACAAAGAACACCGGCGTATTATTCCCCACCATGTCGAAGTTGCCTTCTGTGGTGTAGAACTTGATCGAGAACCCGCGCGGGTCACGCCATGTGTCCGGGCTACCCCGTTCGCCGGCCACGGTTGAGAAACGCATCAGTGTTTCAGTGGTCGTGCCCGGCTGGAACACGGCTGCCTTGGTGTACTTGCTGACATCATGAGTCACTTCAAAGCGCCCAAAACCGCCGCCACCTTTGGCGTGAGGCTGACGCTCGGGAATACGTTCACGGTTAAAGTTTGCCATCTGCTCAATCAAGTAGTGATCGTTGAGCAGAATCGGGCCGTTGGGTCCTATGGTAAGCGAGTGTTCGTCACTGGTGACCGGTATACCCGCATCTGTCGTGGTGTGATTAGGTTTATCGCTCGTCATCGCTTTTCCTCCATGTCACGGTAGACGTGGCGTTTGATCGCCACTCGTTCGAGTCCGATGAAAGCTTAGCTATTTGTTTTGGGTGTTATCATTTTGAGTAGCCGCTAACAAAGCCCGTCCTTAGGTATAGTCAAATGGCTACTGACTTGCCATTTATAGTAGCTAATCCTTAACTATTGAAGCGATAGCGTTGAGTTATGAACTACGATTAATAAAACGAATCAGGTGGCGGCACCAAGCTTGAGTTAAAGCTCTCAATAGCCGTTTCTGCCTCATCAATTTCATCAAAACGGGCAATATGGAATAGCGCCTCTCCTTCATTGGCCAGCGGCAAGCGACTCATGCCAATCACAATACCGTCGGCAGCGGCGCGCACTTCGCCTTCATCATTGCCAAAAGGGTCAGCGACTTTGCCCAGCACCTCGCCTTTCGCAACGCGGGCGCCTAGGCGCACCTTGGGGCGCAAAATGCCGTCGATAGGTGCCCGAGCCCAGCTTGACCCTTTGGCAAGCTCCGCGGGTGCTGGCGTGCGGCGGCGTTGTTCGCCGGTCAGCATGCCTAGTCGGCGCATGACTCGCAGCACACCGCGAACCCCTGGGGCAATCGCCCACTCGTCAAAACGCAGCGCCTCGCCGGCTTCATAGGTCAGCACTGGAATCCCGCGGTTCTGAGCGTAGTGGCGCAGGCTACCTTCACGCAGTTCCGCATTTAGCACTACGGGCGCACCGAAAGCATCGGCCATACGCTCGGTTTCGCTTCCAGGACGGAGCTGGGCACGAATTTGCGGCAGATTAGTGCGGTGGATTGCACCGGTATGTAGGTCAATAATATGGGTAGCGTGATCGACGATTTGTTCGCGAAACAGATTTGCAATACGGCCGCCAAGTGACCCCGACTCGCTGCCTGGAAAACAGCGATTTAGATCACGCCGATCAGGCAAATAGCGGGTTTGCTGCAAGAAACCAAGTACGTTTACAACCGGCACAGCGATCAAGGTACCGCGGATACTACTAATCGCTTTCGCGCGCAGTACCCGGCGGACAATCTCCACGCCGTTGATTTCATCGCCGTGAATGCCACCACATACCAACAGCACTGGTCCATCCTTACGGCCATGAACGACTTCGACAGGAATATGCAGGGGCGTATGGGTATATAAGCGCGCCACCGGCACATCAACTTGTAAGCGTTGGCCGGGCATAATGGTATGTTCGCCCAGCTGAAAAGGAGCTCGCGCCATGCTTTCTGTCCTGTTTTTTTAATTCGTTTTGCTCACGACATTAGGGCCAGTTTCATTGCCTGTTTATACGCTTTCAGTCGTGAAATGACGAATTTGTTAACCCACGTTATGAGATGGCTCATTTAACCATACAGTTTTGAATGTAAATGTTCTCCCTCTTAGGTTAAAATATGACCATACTGTGTCGATAATGAGGTTGCATTTCCATGGCAAGAAAGACCAAAGCAGAAGCGGCTGCTACACGAGAAGCACTGCTTGAAGCTGCTGAAGAGGTATTTTTTGCCAAGGGCGTGGCGCGCACCTCCTTAGAGCAAATTGCTCGCCATGCAGGCCTTACTCGCGGCGCCGTTTATTGGCACTTTAAAAACAAAGGCGACCTGTTCATGGCGCTGGTTGAACAGGTGCGTATGCCCTTCCAATCGCTGATGGATGAGGTCGACAAAGCCGACGCCGAATTATCACCATTGGAGTCTATACGACTAGCCTGCCATGCGGGTTTAGTGCGCCTTGAGCAACCTTCTTATCAGCGAATACTCTCCATCCTGCTGCATCGCTGCGAGTTCTTCAGCGATATTAACCCGCTCGACATGCAGGAGCAGATCGGCAACGAGTGTTTTGAAGAGATGCTGAATGTCTTTGTGCTCGCTGAGCAGCAACAATTGTTGCGCGAAGACCTTAGCCCCGAAATTGCAACGCGCTTGATGCAGTCCATGCTGGGAGGCCTGTTCCACGACTGGCTACGTAACCCCGGAGCTTTTTCGATTCGGGAACGCGGTGGCGAGCTGATTGATACCTCTATTCGCATGATGCAGCGTTAAACATTGCACCCACTCTCGCTGCAATGCAGCAAGTATGCTTATACTGGCCCCACTGTTCTAGCCGTGTGAGTACCCTATGGATGCCTTGGAGTTTGTTCGCATACGCGAATTAGAAGTCGCCGTACGCATTTGGAACCCTACTGCCCCCCGCACTTTGATCGCCTGGCATGGCTTTGCTCGTCACGGTGGCGACTTTAGCGCGCTGGCGCGGGAACTCGGCAGTGAATGGCGGATTATCGCCCCAGACACCCCGGGCCGCGGCTTATCAAGCTGGTCGCTTTTCCCTGCTCACGACTACCTTTATAGCCATTACGTGACAGTAGCAATCGCACTGCTTGACCACTTTGAACTCGATTACATCGATTGGCTGGGCACCTCGATGGGTGGCCTGCTAGGTATGTTGATCGCCGCTGACCCACAACACAGTGGGCGTATTTCCCGGCTGATTCTTAACGATGTGGGCCCCGAGCTGAACACGCAGGGTCTTATTGGTCTCTCCAGCTATTTCGGCGTTACCCACCGCTTCTCTAACTTCAGCGAACTCCAACAAGAGCTCAATCAGCACTACGCTAGTTTCGGTATTACCGGTGAATCCGCATGGCGCGAACTAGCGCTCAACAGTGCCCGTCGGTTACCGGATGGTAGTTGGACGTATCACTTTGATCCGCGCATCGGCGAGCAGTTTGTACACGATACGCCGCGCGACATGTGGGCAGACTGGGCGAACATTCGCTGCCCGACGATGGTGATACGCGGTGAGGAGTCCACACTTTTAGACCCGGAAACACTACCGCGGATGACCGAAGCACAGCCTAAGCTTGTGACGCTTACAGTGCCTGACTGTGGTCATGCGCCCATGCTGGATAAACCAGCACAGGTAGACCCCATTCACGACTTTTTAAACCGCCCCGCACCTCGTCCTACCTCCGTTAATAAGACGCAAAACGCCACTGTCTGGCAGCGTGCAGTGCAGTGGCTGACACAGCAGTGGCGGCGTTGGAAATAACCGGGATGCCTAGCATTTAGGCTTCCCGGTGACGCCCTTCAGATAGAACGTCGTATTAGTGGGAGGTGGAGTAATGGGTTGAGTGGCGATTTTTCTGGTTTAGCCGCAGTCTATTCAAACGAACTCGCGTTTCGAGATACGCCTTCTCAGAGACGCTGCGATAGGCGCCCTCTTCAGGTAAGTACTTCACCAGCACTCGGCGCTCCCCCTGTACAGGTAGGGCATCGTGCTTGCTCAGCAGTTTGACCCTGCTATTGGGCTCATTATCAATGACTGCGAACGCCTGCCCACCAGTACCTTCGCGCTCAGTCACCACCACCGTTTGCCCCAGTAAACAGCGGCGCGTGAAGGGGCGATAACGGTGCAGCCCACGGTGCAAGGCCTGGCAGAGCATCGCCGCCAAAGGCGAAGCAACCACCAGCGTAGCCCATAGCACCAGCACCCCTACCGGTATACGTATCAAGCCAAGCGGTAGCCACCGCAATACCAGTAGTTCGATCGCCAATGTAAGCACTGCTGCAATGGTCAGAATCACCGTCAAGGCCAGCGTCGCGGGAACCCCAGCGAAGCCTAGAGAAACCAGCGTGCTGGCGAGATGGTCTTCTTTGAGGCTATCGCGTTCAAACAGCTCCAGAGGGGCTAAACGGATAATCACTAACAGCCAGTAAAGAGCCAACAACCCGAGTAGCAACGTAAAGACGATGGTCGGAAACTGCGTAGCAGCGTGCAGTAGATCGTTCATGATGGCGCCTCCCCCGGTACTTAGCCGGTGATGTATTGTTACTTCCAGCTTAGTCCAGATTAGCTTTTGGGCGCCACCTCTACCTTGATCTTAGTCAGCTAGCTTGATTATCGTGACCGCAATAAAAAGCGGGTGCCATCCGAAGATAGCACCCGCCTGTTCTTGATGGTGGTTAATCGCTAAGGACTAGGCTTTGTCATGCTCAAGTGCCGACTGTGAGCTATCATGCCTATTCCCTTTCATCTTGCGACCTAGCCAATCAGAAACGGTTGCAATCATGGCGTAGAAGCTGGGAATAAACAGGCTGCCCAAAGTGGCAACTGAGAACATACCCATGGCGACCGTGGTACCAATGTGATGACTGCTCACATCGCTGGCACCGGTCGCCAATGCGAGCGGTAAGGTACCAAAGATAAATGCCAGGGAGGTCATCACGATGGGGCGAAAGCGCAGCTCTGCTGCTGTAATCGCCGCTTCACGGATTGATTTTCCCTGCTCCTTACGCTGCAGTTCGGCGAATTCAACAATCAGGATGGCATTCTTCGCCGCAAGCCCGACCACCACCAACATGCCGATCTGCACATACACACTGGTGTCCAGCCCGCGCAACGCGATACCGCCAATACCCCCCAGGAAAGCAAAAGGCGTTGCAGTCAATACCGCTAGCGGTAAAGACCAACTCTCATACTGAGCCGCCAGGATCAGGAAGACCATCAATAGGCCGAAGACAATCGCTAGCGTCGCGGCGCTGCCCATATTGGACTCTTGGTATGCGGTCCCCGTCCAGCCCATGCCCCAGTTGCTGCCCAGCGCTTCCTCCACGACTTCGTTCATTGCTTCGATCGCCTGAGCTGAGCTATAACCAGCAGCTGGCTCACCCTGGAACATTGCACCGGCATAAACGCCGAAACGGGACACTACCGACGGACCGGTTTGGCGCTCAAGCTCGACAAATTCAGAGAGCGGAATACGTTCGCCATTTCCGCCACGCACGTAAACGCTGCTGACGTCTTCCGGCGTCTTCCGGAATTCATCTTCGTTTTGTAGATAGACCTGAAAATTACGGTTTTGATAGCTGAAGTAGTTCACAAAGCCGTTACCAAAGGTATTACCCAGAGCCGAGTTAATGTTCTCCAGCGCCACGCCGTAACTTAATGCTTTTTGCTGATCAATGTTGGCACGATAAGACGGGACATTAACGTTGAACGTTGTAAATACCCGGTTCAAGGCAGGATGCTGGTTAGCTTTCTGCATGATTTGCAGCGATGCTTCATACAGCTCACGTGCCGATGCACCATCAAAGGACTGCAAGTAGCCGGTAAACCCACCGGTGGTCGAAAGCCCCATGATAGGTGGCAAGTTAAAGGCCATCGCGGAACCACCATCAATACTGGCGCCCAACCCCATAATGCGCCCTACAAGTTCGGTGGCAGTCAAATCACGCTCAGACCAAGGACTTAGATTGATAAACATTACCCCCCGAGCGGTATTCACGGAACTCGACAAAATGTCATAGCCCGCCACCGCGGAGGAATATTCCACACCGGGAATATCTTCAATCGCTGCACTGAGTTTTGACATATAGCGCTGGGTGCGATCCAGCGACGCAGCGTCAGGAAGCGACACGCTGACCAGCACAACCCCCTGATCGGTTTCCGGCACCAGCGTTGAAGGCGTATTGGCGTAGAGCCAGTAGGAACCAACCCCTGTCGCTACCGTGAGCGCTAATGCCAATACCCAAAACCGTACCAAGCCTTTTACGACCCACATATAGGCAGCGGTGATCCCCGCAAACAGTCGGTCAAACAGGCGTAGCGGTGTATTTAGGGCGCGTTTGAATTTGGACTGCCCGGCACCGGCGATTTTGTGCTTGATAAAAATCGCTGACAGAGCAGGGGTAAAGGTCAGCGCCATTAACGCCGAAATGGCCACCGAGATCGCCACGGTAATTGCAAACTGCTGGTAAATCTGCCCGGTAAAGCCGCCCAGGAAAGCCACGGGTACAAACACGGCTGCCATGATCAACGAGGTCGCAATCACCGGCCCGCCGACTTCTTTCATCGCCCGAATAGTCGCGTCGCGTACACTGATATCGTCCTCTTCACTCAGCACGCGCTCGACGTTTTCCACTACAAGAATGGCATCGTCGACCACTATCCCTATCGATAACACCAAGGCAAATAGCGTCAGCAAGTTGATTGAAAAACCAAACATGTAGAAGCCTGCGAAGGTACCTACGACCGCAACCGGCACCACCGACATGGCAATCACGGTGAAACGCCAGTTCTGCAGGAAAATAAACAGAATGACGATAACGATCAGAAAGGCTTCAATAAAGGTGTGGAGCACCGTTTCCACGGAGGCATCAATAAACAGGGTGGTATCATAAGGGGCAACATACTCAAGCCCGGGCGGGAAGCGACCGGCCAGTTCCTCCATGGTATCCCGCACACCCTGCGCAGTTTCCAGCGCGTTAGCACCGGGCTGCTGGTTAATAATAATCGGCGTCATGGTTGAGCCGTTCAAACGCGCATCAACCCCGTAAAAAGATGCCCCAAGTTCAATACGCGCGACGTCTTCCAAGTGTAGCGAAGAGCCGTCGTTATTGGTGCGTAGGTAAATATTACGGAAGTCGTCGACATTATTAAGGCGGCCGCCAGCGGTAATCGTATAGGTGTACGCACGCGGCTCACTTTGCGGCGTCGATGCCAAATTGCCCGCAGGCACTTCAGTATTTTGTGCCCTAATCGCGCTGGCCACTTCACTGGGCGTCAGGTCGTACTGGGCCAACTTATCCGGATCCATCCAGATACGCATGGCAAACTCGCCGCCGCCCAACACCTCGGCATTACCCACACCCGGCACCTGGCGCAGTTCATCAAGCACGTTAAGGGTGGCGTAGTTCTGCATATAGATGTTGTCGTAGTCGCCATCAGGCGAGGTCAACGCGATAAACATCAAAATCGAGTCAGAGCGCAGCTCAACGGTGACACCTTGTGACTGCACGGCCTCAGGTAACTGCGAAAGCGCTCCCTGAACCCGGTTGTTGACGTTGATGGTGTTAATGTCGCCGTCGGTGCCGATGTCAAACGCCACGCTTAAGCTCATGAGGCCGTTATCGGCGCTGTTGGAGGTCATATAAAGCATGTTCTCAACGCCGTTAATGGCTTCGGCGATGGGAGCCGCCACCGTTTGCGCAACGGTTTCAGCGTCCGCCCCAGGGAACTGCGCTTGCACCGATACCGTCGGCGGCACCACGCTGGGGTACTGCTCAATCGGTAGAATACGCATGGACATCACGCCCACCAACGTCACGATAATCGCCAATACCGTGGCAAATATCGGGCGGCTGATGAAGAAGTTAGAGAAGTTCATTATTGCGCACCCTCTTCTCCTTCAGCGGGCTGGTCATCACCTGCCCCCTCTTCCATTGTCTCTGCCGCTTCAGACTGCTGTTGGGCCTCTTCTTGCTCCACATCTTCAACGATGTCCTCAGCGTTACCAGCAAACGGCTGAGGATCAATCACCATACCCGGCTCTAAACCAGCGGGGTCGCCGACCACTACACGCTCCCCCGGCTCAAGCCCCTCACGAATCAACTGCCATGGGCCAGCCACTTCGCCCAATGAAACAGTCCTTTCGCGGGCTTTGTCCTCGTCATCCAGGACAAACACTTGCGGGCCCATTAGCCCTTGGGTAACGGCAATTTCCGGGACTGCCATCACATCAAAACGCTTCAGGCCCTCGATGCGTACACGTACAAATTGGCCGGGCAGTACGGTCGCCTCAGGGTTTTCGAAGGTTGCGGATGCCTGCACGGTACTGGTGCCGCTATCGACTCGAGAGCCCAGGAAGTCCAAATGCCCTTCTAATTCGGAATCGCTGCCGCCACTCACGCCAGGAATGCTCAACCGCGCACGAATATCCGACGTATCACCGCCGTCACTCAACTGACGACGCAGCTCAAAGGCATCCCGCTGAGGCAGTTGGAAACGAACTTCCAGCGGATCCAGCGGGGTGATCGTAGCCAGCTCCGTACCCGAAGTCACCAAATTGCCCACGTTAACTTGGCTCAAACCGATCATGCCTGAGACAGGAGCCGTCACCTGGGAATAGCCTAAATCCAGGTTGGCACTGGTCAAAGCGGCTTCTGCTTGGGCGACGCTCGCCTGAGCTACTCGTTGGTCGGCCAACGCCTGATCATACTGCTGGCGACTCACTGAGTTTTGGCTTAATAACTGCTCGAAACGCTGGGCATCACGCTGGGCGCGGGCAAGCTCGGCACGAGCGCTCTGTAAATCGGCTTCACGCTGATTGACCGTGGCCTGGTAAAGATCGGGCTCGATGGTGTAAAGACGATCCCCCTCCTCCACCAACTGGCCGGGTTCAAAGTGGCGTTCCTCCAGAAACCCATTGACTCGGGCCACCAAAGTGACTTCATCATCACTGCGTAGCAGTGAGGGGTACGACTTATCCAACGGTATATCTTGACGCACCATTTCGGCCACTTCGACCTTATGAGGTGGAGCTTCTTGCTGGGCACCCTGTTGAGGCGCCTCGGCTTGTTCTTGACCGCAGGCTGAAAGTGCCAGCGCAGCTACTAGCGTCACCAGACTCGCTCGGCGTGAGTGAATCATCTTCTTCATACGTTGCATTCCCATATATCTTTTTTAAGGTGACCGATAGCACATGCGCACCTGAATCACTTCCAACCGACAAGCCATTACGTGCCAGGTTGGGGCGGTGCACCGATGTTGAGCGCGGACTCATAGCGGTCGTTGCCACCGCTTTCGGGCAAGGTGAAATTCACCTCATCGCCGGTTAACCACGCATTGACTTCTTCAATGGCGTCTACATCCAGGCGCCCGGCCTGCTGACGCAGTGAGAGCAGGTTAACGACATAGTCGTAGCGAGCCTCGGCGTAGTTGGCGATGGCGTTATACAAATTCTGCTCAGCGTTCAAAACGTCCACGATGTTACGGGTGCCGACTTCGTAACCGGCGCGCGTCGCTTCCAGCGCACTTTGGTTGGATACAATGGCCTGCTCGCGAGCCTCGACAGTTTCCACATCGTTGCTGACTTGAGTGTACAGAGAGCGAACCTGTTGAATTGACGAACGACGCTGGGACTCGAAATCATACTGGCTGCTTTCAAGTTGATAAGTCCCCTGGCGGATGCTGGCGCTGGTACTGCCGCCGGTGTAGACGGGTAAATTAGCGCGTATGCCTACTTGGCTAGAGGAGTCATTTCCAGTGGTGTTATCAATATCACTGTCGCCATACTGATAGTTGCCAAAGGCTGAAAGGGTGGGCAAACGACCCGCACGGGCAATTTCCACACCGCTGCGTGATACCTCAATCCCCGCCTGTTGCGCCAATACCTGAGGATTGCGCTCAATGGCTTGCTCTACCCAGTAGTCGCGGTTGCTGGGTTCCGGGAGGGCGATTGGCATACTGTCGCCCAACGCTTCAATACTGGCGTAGCGCTGGCCGGTCAGCTGCTCTAGTGCCTCAAATGCCACCTGCAGATTACTCTCTGCGGCAATGCGATCAGCACGGGACTGGTCAAAGGTAGCCCGGGCCTCTTCGACTTCGGTAATCGCAATCAAACCGACCTCAAACTGTTCGCCTGCCTGTTCAAGCTGACGGCCAATGGCTCGCTCTTGGGCAAAACGCGCTTCGAGGACTTCATAAGCCCGCAAAATATCAAAATAGGCGCTGGCCACGTCAATTAATAGCTGCTGTTCGGTAGCTGCCAGCAGGTATACCTGCTGGTCAATCTGCCGCTCGGCCTGAGTGACTTGGCGGCGCGTGACCTCATCATAAAGCGCTTGGGTGGCTTCGAGGGTGAGCGCTACGGTGTTGTAACGGTCATCACCAGCGCTCACATTACCCGTTCCAGCCCCTGTTCCCGCTCGGGATGAACCCTGACTTTCATATTGCTCGTTATGCGCCACGGTGCCCGAGGCGTTAATTTGGGGGAGTAACCCACCGCGGGCAACGTCTCTGCCTGCTTCAACACCCAAATACTCCGAGCGCGCCGAAGCAAGCTCAGCGTTATTATCCAACGCATCACGGGTAATCGTGATGAGGTCGGCGGCTTGAGCAGGCAATACAAAAGAAGCAGTAAATACCGCTAACAGTAGGGGTCGTAAAGGGGCATTGACTGCCCAGTGTGCCAGTCGCATGGGATTGCCTCTAGGTATCAGCGTCAGATGGTAAACGCGCTTAGTCTCTCAACCTGCTTGTCCTGCAGAAAATTAAGCCACTCGCACGTTAAGCCATTCAGAAAGATGAGCATTATAGTTACATTCATGTATGTATGCTAGCCTTGAACAATCTATAAATATGTGTGCAGCCTGTTGTCAAGTCGCATCCAACTTACCTTAGTCCAAAGCATGGTGGTTTGGCGATTAATGCGGCGCTCTTTTACGAAATTCCCGCGCATCGATACCCCATTTAGTTAGCCGCGAGGCCAGCGTAGTGGGTTTAATACCAAGCAGTTCTGCCGCGCCCCCGGTCCCAGAAATTTTACCTCTCGCCTGTTCCAGAGCGGCAATCGTGCTCGCCCGCCGACGTTGGCTCAGCGCCTGCTCAGTCAGCAGCGTTGCTTTACTTTGCTCTCCGCCGGTGTGGCGCAACGTCGGCATTGGTTGAGCACGCCCCATCGAGCGCGACGGCTCTCCCGATAGCAGGTCATCAAACATTAAGCGTCGATCCTGGGTCACGATGACTTGGCGCTCAATGATGTTTTCCAGTTCACGAATGTTGCCTGGCCATGGGTAGCGCTGCAGAATCTCCAACTGGGCGGGGGGAATGCGCACTCCCGGCTTATTAAATTTCAGGCAGGCACGCTGTAAAAAGTGCCGCGCCAGTAGCGGCACATCCTCAATCCGCTTGCGCAGCGGTACCGAATCAATAGGAAACACATTGAGTCGAAAATAGAGATCTTCACGAAAGTGGCCCGCATCGATCATGTCGCGCAGTTCGCGATTGGTGGCGGCAATCACCCGCACATCCACTTCGCGGGTACGGTTATCGCCTACGCGCTCAAACTGCTGATCCTGCAGCACCCGCAACAGCTTACTCTGCAGCTCCAGGGGGATTTCACCGACTTCATCCAAAAATAACGTGCCGCCGTGGGCAAGCTCAAAACGCCCTGGGCGATCCTGCACCGCGCCGGTAAAGGCCCCTTTTACATGGCCAAAAAACTCACTCTCAAACAGATCACGGGGAATAGCCGCACAGTTCACGCGGATCAGCGGTCGATCACTGCGCGTACTCCCCGCATGGATGGCGCGGGCAATCAGCTCTTTACCGGTGCCCGACTCGCCGCTAATCAACACGTTGGCGCTGGTGGGCGCAACCAGCTCAATCTGCTGAATCAGCTTGGCCACTGCCGGACTATTGCCGACAATATCGCGATGATTTAGCTCCGCTTTTATCTCTTCCTGGAGGTACTCATTTTCCAGTTCGAGGCGCTGCTTGAGTGACTCCACCTCAGCAAGGGCATCGCGCAACTGCTGCTCAGCACGCTTGCGCTCACGAATATCACGAAACAGCACCACCGCCCCGACCAAACGCCCCATTTCAAAAATCGGTGTACTCGTGTACTCAACGGGAATTGCCTCACCATTTTTGTGCCAGAACACCTCGTTATCGACATGATGCACCTGACCATCGCTAAACGAGGCGTGAATAGGGCACTGCTGCACCGGGAAGTGACTGCCATCGGCGTGGGTGTGGTGGAACATCAGGTGAGCGTCGTGGCCCACCATATCCTCGGTACTCCAGCCCAGAATTCGCTCGGCGGCAGGATTAACGAAGGTTGTTTTGCCTTCGGCATCCAGACCGTAAATCCCCTCGCCCGCTGCGCCAAGAATCAGTTGGTTCTGCTTTTCAATCCGCTCGAATACCTGCTCGACCCGCTGCCAACCCACCTCACCCTGGCGGTGCTGGCGGCCTAATTCCGCTTTTGCTCGCCGCTGCTCAGCTTTATTGCGGTCTATAAGCGTCAGCAACAGCTGTGAAGAGTCGTCGATACGCTGAGCATAAACCTCAACTCGATACGGCTGGCGCAGCATATCTAACATCACCAGGTCATCCGACCAGGCCGCTTTGTGTGTTAGCGCTTCATCGGTGAAGCTCACCCATAGTGACAGCGAAGCACCCAAGCGATGGCTAAACGGTGCCTCCAAAGGCATTGCTTCATCAATATTGAGCAGCGCGCAAGCGGCATAATTCGCAGCGAGCAGTTGGTCGGCAAACGGATCGACCAAAATCATCGCCAGAGGCGAAAAGCCACCCATCAACGCAAAAGCGTGATGACGTTCAGGCTCATCCATTAGTGTCGGTCTCAAATGAGTTGTCCCATCACCATTCAATTACCGCGCCAGTTACGACATTTCGTCACTAAAACAACGAAATATCGTAGTTTACGATATTTCGTAACACCTTAAACGCTCCAAAAACATCCTCTAAAAAATAAATTAATCCATTCAAAACAAAATATTAGAAATCATATGCGCGAGTTGGCACACAAATAGCACTGGATGGGTGGATAGTGCGATAGCGCCACACGCTTAATCTCTTTTGCACCAGGACGGCGCAGCCATCGGTTTTATTGCTCCTATTTATTGCTCCTATCAGGAAACACTAAAACTCTTGGGTTAGGCGTTAATTAACCGAAATGACACAGGAGACATATTTATGTCTTATCTAATGCCCAGTGAATTTGTCACCAAGTTGGTGGATCAGGGTGAGTCAAAAGTCTATATGGGCACCCGGGATACGCTTATCCGCGCCTTTATGGCAGGAGCGACTCTGGCGTTGGCGGTTATTTTTGCCATCACCATCGCGACGCAAACAGGCCACTTTTTGATTGGGGCACTACTCTTCCCCGTGGGCTTTGTGATGCTCTACCTGATGGGCTATGACCTGCTCACCGGGGTTTTTATGCTGGTGCCAATTGCATGGCTCGACAAAAGACCCGGAGTGACACTGCCGCGCATGCTGAAGTGCTGGGCTCTGGTAGGGCTTGGCAACCTTGGGGGCGCCCTATTTATCGCCACCTTCGGCTACCTGAATTTCACCATGGGCGGCACAGAGGAGATCAACGCTGTCGGCCAAACGATGATGGCCGTTGGTGAAAGCCGCACGGTGGGTTATCAGGAGGCGGGGCTTGCCGGTTGGATTGTGCTTTTCCTGAGAGGCATGTTCTGCAACTGGATGGTATCCATGGGCGTGGTGGGCGCGGCCATTTCCACAACGGTTTCCGGCAAAATCATGGCCATGTGGATGCCGATTATTGTCTTCTTCTACCTTGGTTTTGAGCACTCAGTGGTCAACATGTTTCTGTTCCCAATTGGCCTCATGCTGGGCGCTGACTTCACGCTGTATCAATACATTATGTGGAACGAAATCCCCACGGTACTGGGTAACCTGGTAGGCGGCCTAACCCTGGTTGGCTTGGTTCTCTATACCACCCACGTCCGTACTCAGCCCAAAAAGGTGCTGTCTTGATCACAGCCTAATAGGCCAAAGCCCCCTTTATAGGAGAAACCCTAATGGATAAACTCGAAATGCGTCACACCCTGCTCGCCGCCAAAGCGCGTAAAAAAATGAGCTGGGAAGATATTGGCAAAGCGGTCGGCATGTCGCCGGTATGGGTGGCTTCCGCCTGTTACGGCATGAACAGCGCCAGCCAAGAAGTTGCCGCTAAGCTGTGTGACACCCTTGGCGTGGAGAGCGATGCGGTAGAGGCTTTAGTGGCCTTTCCCACTAAAGCCTGGGATGAAGCGATCCCCCAGGATCCATTTATCTACCGCCTCTATGAAGTCGTCGGTGTGTACGGTGAGACCCTAAAAGACGTGGTGCAGGAGAAATTTGGCGACGGCATTATGAGCGCCATCGATTTCACCATGGAGGTCGACAAAATCGAAGACCCCAAAGGCGACCGGGTACTATTAACTTTGAATGGTAAGTTTTTGCCCTATAAATCTTGGTAAAACGTAAGTCCTGGTAAGTCAGGCGAAGGACTCAAGCCTCGCCACGCAGCGTTCAACCGCAGAACGATAGCCGGCACCGAACAGCACCAGGTGATTCAACAGTGGGTAAAGCTGAAACAGAGCTTCACGCCTCGGCCAGCTGGTCGGGGCGTCGCCGTTCCAGTAGGCGTCAAAAAATGCCTCTCCCGGCGAGCCAAATAGCGTCAGCATCGCCACGTCCACTTCCGGGTAGTGGCGATACACAGCCGGATCGATGATCGCCGGCCCTTTTGTAGTGAAGAGTACATTCCCTGACCACAAATCACCGTGCAGCAAGCTGGGCGGTGCATCGGGCAGCCAGCGCTCCAAATCGTGGGCCAAGCGTTCGATACGGCCACGCAGCTCGCTGTCCAATAGCCCACGCTGGTGGCATGCCTCACACAGAGGGAGCAAGCGGCGCTCGCGCTGGAAAGCTCGACCGTCGCTGAGCGGGGCATTCGGCTGGGGTGTGCGCCCACAAGCGTTATCCTGATGCCAGCCGTGGGCATCGCCAATCACGCTGTGCAAACCGCGCAGCCCTTCGCCAAGCGCCGCTTCGCTCTTCTGCCCAGCGGGCACGGTGTCCAATGACTCAATGATCAGCCAGCCTTCTGCCAAACCTAACACCTCTGGCACTACCAGCGATGAACAGGCACCATGCAACGCACGCAGCCCTTCGGCTTCGCCACGCAGCCGCGCCGTATCGTCGTGTTTAATCACCACCTGCCCCTGACGGGTCTCCAGGCGGTATACAGCAGCAATGTCACCCCCACTGAGCGACTGCAAACCGCCGACGGGGGTTAATTTGATAGATTCCAACAGTTGGCTCAGGGTGGCATCCATAAGGCTTTCTCCCTGTACCCGAATGTATAACGGCGTCAGGGTTAGGGGCCCCCTAGTCCCGACGCGCTTAAGCTATGGGCTAGCTTATATTTCAGCCTAACCGCTTATCGATCAGGCTTTCTAACTCAAGCTGGTCGTCGTGGAAGCGGCGGATGCCATCGGCCAGCTTGTCGTTGGCCATGGCATCCTGATTGTGGCCCCAGCGGAAAGCGGCTTCGTTCAATGGCTCGGTAGGCTTGCCACTGCCTTCACCCGCTTGAATTTGCGCAGCAACGCTGCCTTCGGTGGCATCCAGCTCTTCCAGTAATGCAGGCGAAATGGTCAGCCGTGGGCAGCCTGCCAATGCAAGTACCTGCCCGGTATTACGGAAGCTTGCGCCCATTACCACGGTGTCGTAGCCGCCCTGGTTGGCACGTTGGCAAACGCCTTGCACGAACTGAACGCCCGGGTCGTTTTCCGACGTGTAGTCGTTGCCGGTCTCTTTTTTGTACCAATCGGTCACGCGGCCTACGAAGGGTGAAATCAGAAACACTCCGGCATCAAAACAGGCCTGAGCCTGGGCATCGCTGAACAGCAGCGTCAGGTTGCACTGAATACCTTCGCGTTCAAGCACCTCGGCGGCGCGAATGCCTTCCCAGGTAGACGCCAGCTTGATTAGCACGCGGTCACGTGACACGCCACGGGCATCGTACAGCTCGATTAACTCGTGGGCCTTGGCAATGCTGGCCTGGGTATCAAAAGACAAACGGGCCGCCACTTCGGTGGAAACACGCCCCGGTACAACGGCGGAAATTTCACTGCCCATGGCCACCGCCAAGCGGTCAACGGCATGCTTGACCTGCTCTTCACGGCTGCCAACCGAGGCTTTTACATTGCTCAGCTCTTCGTCGATCAGCGCTTGATAACCGGGCAGACTAAACGCCTTGAGCAGCAGTGACGGGTTAGTGGTGGCATCCTGCGGCTGATAGCGGCGAATAGCCTCAAGATCACCGGTGTCGGCGACGACAAGCGAATGTTGCTTTAACTGTTGCAGCTGGCTAGTCATAAAATCTCCTTGGTATGCGTTTAAGCGCCGCCATGGCGTTGTTCAAGTGCTGCGCAGTAGCGCATATAAATCGGTTGGTACGCGGCCACTCGCTCAGGATGGGGGTCAGCAAGTGACTGCGCATCCAAGTGGACTAATCTTTCACACAGCGTTTCCAGGGTTACGCCCTCTGAACGCTGGTCGCACCAGGCCGCCTGTATTGCGGCGCCAAGCGCGGCCGCATCGGTAATCTCAGGACAAATCACCTGGGTACCGGTAATGTCCGCGACCATCTGGCGCCAAACGGGGCTGTTAGCGCCGCCACCGATCAAACGAATCTGGCTGGCGCCGGCGGTTAAATCACCCAACAATTCCAGCCCATAGCGTAGCCCGAAAGTGGCCCCCTCCACCACGGCCCGACACAAATTAGCCTGGGTGGTATTCAGACTGGTCAGGCCAAGAAAGTCCGCGGAGGCGTCGGGCAGCATCGGCACTCGCTCACCGTTGAAAAACGGCAATACGGTAACGCCCTCGGCGCCTATCGGCGCGCTGGCTACTTTTTCGCCAAAGGCTGCCAGATCCAAGCCAAACAGTTCGCGCACCCGCGTGGTGGCCGAAGTAACATTCATCGTGCAGATCAGCGGCAGCCAGCCACCGGTGCTGGAACAGAAGTTGGCGACCATGGCGTTATCGCATTCAACAGGGTTAGCCGAGTAAGCGCAAACGGTGCCGGAGGTGCCCAAACTCAGCGTGATCAGCCCTGGAGTAATATTGCCGGTGCCAATGGCGCCCAACATATTGTCACCGCCGCCGGAGGAGACGACAACCTGGTCGCCAAGCCCAAGCTCGCGGGCCACGGCCGGGCGTACAAAGCCTACCGGTTCATGGGCTTCCAGCACCCGGGGCAATACCCGCGCCGGGTCTAATTCTGGGGCCATCTCGGCAAAAACATCCAGCTGCCAGCAACGCTTACGGGTATCGAAGTAGCCAGTACCGGAGGCGTCGCCCGCCTCAGTGACCCGTTCGCCGGTGAGCCAGAAATTAAGGTAGTCGTGGGGCAGCAGCAGGCTCTCGATGCGCCGATACGCATCCGGATGATGCTCGCGCAGCCAAACGATTTTAGACGCGGTATAGCCGGTTTGTAGCACCAGCCCCAGCTTCTCCAAACAGCCCGGCTCGCCGCCCAGGCGGGTAACTAAATCGGCATTCTGGGCGCTGGTCTCAGTATCGCACCACAGCTTGGCGGGATAGACCGGCACGCCTTCGCCATCGAGCGCGACCATGCCGTGCTGTTGGCCTGAGACACCAATGCCGCGCACTTGGCTAGCCGATACAGCGGCTTTATCCAACGCGGCAAAAAACGCCGCTTTCAATGCGGCTAACCACTCCGCAGGCGCCTGCTCCCGGCGGCCATTTTCGCCCTCTTCCAAGCGGTGAGGACGGCTTGCTTCAGCGAGAATCTTGCCTCGCTCAACGTCTACCACCACTACTTTGGTACTTTGGGTACCGCAATCCACCCCGATATACATCACACTGTTCCTTTGGACGACGCCAGACCCTCTAGCGTAGCGCGTGCGCCACGTTCGTGCAGTGAACTAAGGGCCGCTAAATAGGCTTCAACAAAGCGAGTGCTGTCGATTAAGTCACCAAACAGCTCGCGGTTTTCGATAAAGGCCGTTGGCCGTTGGCGGTTCTCGGCAGCAATCGCCATTAACGGCGCTTTCAAGCGATCGACGATCTCAATGGTCTGGCCCTGCTCGTCGACCCCTTCAGCGTAGCGCGCCCAGCTGGCCACCACGGCGGCGCTGCGCTCTACTTCACCACCCTGGGCCAACTGTTGGCGAATCACCGGCACTAGCCATTTAGGAATGCGGTCAGAGCTCTCGGCGCAAAGCCGTGCCAGGGTATCTTTGATTTGCGGGTTGGCGAAGCGCTCAATCAGCGTTAATCGGTAGGTTTCCAAATCAACCCCCGGTACCGGCGCCAAGGTCGGCGTGCCCTCTTCACGCATATAGCCCAGTAAAAAATCAACGAATAGCGGATCTTGGCACACCTCATGGGCGTAGCGGTATCCGGCTAAATAGCCAAAGTAGGTCAATGCCTGGTGACTGGCGTTGAGCAGGCGCAGCTTCATCAGTTCGTAGGGTTCGACATCTTCCACGACTTGGACACCCACTTTATCAAACGCCGGACGTCCTAGGGGGAAGTGATCTTCCAACACCCACTGGGTGAAGGGTTCGCAGACCACCGGCCAGGCGTCCTCTACGCCAAAGCGCTGATTCAGTTCATCAATATCCGTAGGCGACGTCACCGGGGTAATACGATCCACCATGGCGTTGGGGAACGCCACTTCGCTTGCAACCCAGGCGCCTAGCTCGGCGTCCCGCGCCTGGGCATAGGCGCCAAACATACGCTTGGCTACATCGCCATTACCTTGAATATTATCGCAAGACATCACGGTAAATGGCGGGATACCCCGCGCACGCCGGCGGGCGAGCGCTTCCACCACCAGCCCGAAGCTGGTGGTGGGCTGGGTGGGGTTAGCAAGATCGGCGCGTACCTGGGGGTTATCGAGGTCGAATTCGCCGCTCACCGGGTGAAAATTGTAACCGCCTTCGGTCACCGTCAATGACACAATGCGAATCGCCGGATCGGCCATCTGCTCGATAACTGTCTCAGTGCCTTCCGGTGCAAATAGGTAATTCACCATACTACCAATGACCCGTGGCTCATACTTGCCATCGGGGTGTTTGACCACCAGGGTATAGAGATAGTCCTGCGCTGCCAGTGCCTGCTGCATGCGTTTGTCGCCGGGCATCACGCCCACACCAACAATGCCCCAATCCAGCGCTTCGCCCTGGTTCATCAATGCATCCAGATACATCGCTTGGTGGGCGCGGTGAAAGCCGCCTACCCCAATATGTACGATGCCGGGGGTGAGCGTCTTGCGGTCATATTGAGGTTTGGCAACGTAATTAGATTTGGCAACATCGTCGGTTAGCTTGCCCAGGTTGTGATTGTTAAGTCGGGTCATGGGACTCTCCAGCCAAGGCCTTCTTGGCGCGATGGGGTGAATAAAGGCAGGTAACAAGTGACGCTATCAATGGGTTAACACAAAGGGGCTAACACAAAGTACTAGCGCCAGCGCTGGTCAGGCGGTAAACAGCAACTCTTCACTAATTGAGCGTTAAGCATGTCTTTGTGGTGGGTGCGCTCCAGTGCACCGGTGCGATCCTGGCCCATCTCAAGCCAGCGATTGATCAGCCGATCGACCAACACGACGTCATCGACGTCTAGAAATAGCGTCCAATCGAACAGCGGTCGCAGTTCACGCCAGGGGGAGCGGTCAAGCAGCAGGTAGTTGCCCTCGACAATGACGATGCGCTGTTCAAGGGTGATCAGTCGTCCACCGGCGCGGGCTAGATCCAGTGGGCGGTCAAAAACCGGTACAGCTACCGGATGAACCCCTTGGCGGATACGCTCGAGGTCGCAGCGCAACCCCTCTACATCGAAGGTATGGGGCGCCCCTTTTACCGGCACCTGCTCTTCACCCAGCACAGCGTTATCGAAGTGATAGCCATCCATGGGCACTAGCCCAGCCTGGCCCGGCAGGTGCTGATTAATGGCATCGCAGAGCTGGGCGCTGCGATAGGACTTCCCCGCCCCCGGCGGCCCTGCCAGCGCGACTAGATAGCGTGAGGCGCCTTCGGCGGCGCGAATAATCTGATGGGCTAAAGTATCAAGATCAGGGGTCATGGCCACCTCAACTCATCCAGTTGCCGCCATCGACATTGAGTGTCTGGGCAACAACGTAATCACTGTCTTGGCTGGCCAAAAACAGCGCCGCACCGGTGTGGTCTTCGGGAAGCCCCATACGCCCAAACGGCACCGCCTCGCCCACCAAGCGCTTCTTCTCACCGAGCGGGCGGTTTTCAAAACGGGCAAACAGCGCGTCGACCTCTTCCCACATCGGCGTATCCACCACGCCCGGGGCGATGCCGTTGACGTTGATGCGGTGTTTGATGAGATCCAAACCACTGGATTGGGTAAGGCTGATGACAGCCGCTTTGCTGGCGCAATAAACGCTTACCAGGGCTTCACCGCGGCGACCTGCCTGGGAGGCCATATTGATAATTTTGCCCCCCTGACCACGGGCCACCATCGAACGGGCAACCGCCTGCAGGGTAAAAAACATACCTTTGGTATTGACCGCAAACTGCTTATCAAAGCTTTCCTCGGTCACCTCAAGCACCGGCGCCATATCAAAGATGGCAGCGTTGTTGACCAAAATATCGATACCACTGAAGCGCTCTATTACCGTTTTGACCATGGCGTCAATCGATGTCTGATCGCAGACGTTCAGCTCGACCCCCATCACTTTTTCGGCAGGCGCCTGCTGCTGCAGCGTCGCTAAAGCATCATCGATAGCGGCCCGATCGATATCCGCCACTACCACGCTGGCGCCTTCGCTTAAATAACGCTGGGCAATGGCCAGGCCGATACCCCGCGCGCCACCGGTAATCACCGCGATTTTATTGGTTAGTTTCATCGTCATGCTCTCGTTAAGGCGAACAGCTGGAAGCCTTGGCTTGCCACTCGTCCACCAAGGCTTCCAGGCCGTGCATATGCTCTAAAATACGCCAGGCACCGACTTGAGTAAGGCGCGCCGCTTGATCAACATCCACATGGCTGGCGCCGATAAACCCAATCACGCACATACCTGCAGCACGGGCGGCCGTCACCCCGGCCACGCTATCTTCTACCACTAGACAGTCACGCGGCACTTGGCCTAAATGGGATGCCGCCAATCGGTAGAGTGCGGGGTCGGGCTTGGGATGCGCTACCTGATCAGCGGTAAAAATAGGCACCTCGCCAAACGCATCGGCCAACCCTGTGCTTGCCAGTGATGCCAATACACGACTGCGTCGACTGTTGGAAACCACCGCCTTTTCCAAGGTAATGCCACGAATCGCCTTGTCGGCGCCGTCTATAGCTTTAAGCTCCTGCGCCAAACGGGCCTCGATAGCAGTATCCACCTGCTCGGTGGCATCAGACGGCAGCGTGTGGGCGCTTAACGCTTCAAGATGAGCAAGAATAGCCGCCGTGGTCATCCCCAGCGCTTGGCCTAGTTCCTGGTCGATATTCAGATCGGGCAGCCAGCGGGAGAGGTACTCCACCAGCGTACCTTCAGCCAGCGCCTCGCTGTCGACCAGCACGCCATCACAGTCAAAGATGAGTGTCCTCATGCAGGCTCCTCAGAAGGCGAACCGGGCGCGCGGTTATCGTGTCGGGTTAGCCCTGCCAAGGGATGCTGTTGCAAGCTGGGCAAGGCCAGGCCGCCAGCGTCAAACAGGTGGGCGCGCTCGGGGGCAAAGCCGAAATGCACCGTATCGTTAACCCGATAGGCCACGTCGCCATCGGCCATAATCGTGATCAGTTCGTCGTCCATCTGGACATAGAGCGAGGTTTGACCACCTAGCCGCTCCAGCACTTTGATCTCGCCGCTCAGGGGCCCCTGCTCTTCGAGCACTAAGTGTTCCGGGCGAACACCCAGCTCAAGAGGGGCGTTGGCCTCCAGGTGCTGACCGTCCACCGGCACGCTGCGTTCACCGCCGCCGGGCATACGAATCCCCACGCCTTCAGGCGAAACGCTGGTCAGCGTTACCGACAGAAAGTTCATTTTCGGCGAGCCGATAAAACCCGCTACAAAGCGATTGCGCGGATGATGGTAGAGCGCCATGGGCGAGCCCACCTGCTCGACCACGCCGTCGTGGAGCACAACGATTTTATCCGCCATGGTCATCGCTTCGATCTGGTCGTGGGTGACGTAGATCATGGTGGCGTCCAGCTCATCGTGCAGACGCGCCAGCTCGATACGCATCTGCACCCGCAGCGCGGCATCCAGGTTGGAGAGCGGCTCGTCGAACAGAAAGATGCTGGGGTTACGCACAATCGCCCGACCAATCGCCACCCGCTGGCGCTGACCGCCGGAGAGCGCTTTGGGCTTGCGGTCTAACAGCGGCTCCAGCTGCAAAATCTTGGCCGCCTCCAGCACCTTGGCGCGTCGCTCCTCCTTGGGCACCCCGGCCAGGCGCATGCTGAAGCCCATGTTGCCCTCGACCGTCATATGCGGGTAAAGCGCGTAGCTCTGAAACACCATGGCGAGGCCACGGTCGGCGGGGCCGACGTCATTGATGCGCTGTCCGTCGATCAAAATATCACCGTCGGTCGCACTTTCCAGCCCGGCGATCATACGCATCAGGGTCGATTTACCGCAGCCGGAGGGACCAACGAAGACCACAAACTCTCGGTCATTGACCTCAAGGTCGATGCCCTTGATCACCTCGGTGTCGCCGAAACGCTTGGTAATATTGTTCAGTTGTAGTGTTGCCATGAGGAATATCCTTTACTTGACGGCACCAAAGGTCAGGCCACGTACCATTTGTTTTTGGGTCATCCAACCAAGTATCAAAATCGGCGCAATCGCCATGGTGGAAGCGGCGGACAATTTGGCCCAGAACAGCCCCTCAGGGCTTGAGAATGAGGCGATATAGGCGGTTAACGGCGCAGCACTTGAGGTCGTTAGGTTGAGACTCCAGAACGCCTCGTTCCAACTCAAAATGACCGATAGCAGGCCCGTTGAGGCGATACCCGGCAGCGTGAGCGGCAGCAGCAGAAAGAACACTTCCTGGACGGTGGAGGCGCCGTCCATACGCCCTGCTTCAAGAATGTCTTTGGGCATATCCTTGAAGAAGGTGTAGAGCATCCACACCACAATCGGCAGGTTCATCAGGGTATAGATGATGATTAACCCGGTGCGGGTGTCGAGCAGCCCAACGTCACGGAAAATGAGATAAATCGGCACCAGCACACCCACCGAGGGCAGCATTTTGGTAGAGAGCATCCACAGCAGCGTGCCTTTGGTGCGTTTAGTGGGCAAAAAGGCCATGGCGTAGGCTGAAGGAATCGCAATCAGCAGCGCGAAGAACGTTGAGCCAAATGCCACCGCAACGCTGTTGAGCGCAAAGCGTGCATAGCCGGAACGCGCGTGCACGTCCTGGTAGCTCTCTAAGGTGGGCGAAAAAATCAGCGAGGGGTCGGCAATCGCCGCTGTTTCCGTTTTAAAGCCGGTCAGGATCATCCAGAAAATCGGAAAGAAGATCACCAGCGCCACCGACCACCCCAAAAGTGTCAGCAAGATGCGCTTGCTTTGCGCCGACCGCCACCCTGACACCGAGCGTGGCGCTGCGGTTTTGGAACTTAATGTTGTCATCGAAGTACTCCCAAGACACAAGTGCCGGTCTAATCTTCCAGATTCTTGGCTACCATACGAACCAGGAAGATCGCCACGATATTGGCGAGAATGATCGCAATCACCCCACCGGCGGAGGCAGTGCCTACGTCAAAATCCAGCAACGCACGAATGTAAATCAGGTAAGCCAGATTGGTCGTCGCCAAGCCAGGCCCACCGGAGGTGGTGACGAAAATTTCGGCAAAGATGGTCAGCAGGAAGATCATCTCGATCATGATCACCACGCTGATGGCACGCTTTAGATGCGGCAGAGTGATAAAGAAGAAAATCGCCACCGGCCCTGCGCCGTCCATCCGCGCCGCTTCCACCTGATCCTCATCCAGCGATTGCATGGCAGTAAGCAGAATCAGCAGTGCAAATGGCAGCCACTGCCATGCAACGATGATCACAATCGACGTCAGCGGTAGCGAGGAGAACCAATCGACAGCGGGCAGGCCAATGGACTCAGACAGCCACGCCAGCACCCCGTTAGAGGGATGCATCATCATGTTTTTCCACACCAGGGCACTTACGGTGGGCATTACAAAAAAAGGTGAGATCGCCAGCACACGAGCGATCCCGCGCCCCGCAAACTCCTGCTGAAACAGCACCGCCAGCAGGGTACCGCCCACCACGGTAATCGCCAGTACCCATCCCACCAGCA
This sequence comes from Vreelandella sp. 2A-K22, assembly GCF_054065485.1. NCBI lineage: Bacteria > Pseudomonadati > Pseudomonadota > Gammaproteobacteria > Oceanospirillales > Halomonadaceae > Vreelandella > Vreelandella sp. 2A-K22. The sequence goes on from NZ_JBSUGC010000006.1 coordinate 125,375, forward strand.
GCAGCGTGTTGCCCATAGCGGCCCATAGGGCAGGGTCGGTGAGAAGGTATTCATAGTTTTCCAACCCGGCAAAGCCAGTCATACCGGGCATTAGCAGGTTATAACGCTGGAAGGAGAACCATAGCGTCATACCCAGTGGCACAATCATCCAAAGCAATAGCAACGTTACAGCAGGCGCTTGAAGCGAAAGCGTCCGTAGCCCGCCGACCGTCCGGCCAGAAGCACGTGTTTTATTCATGGAAATACCTGCAGAAACAGTGTGGGGGCAATGCCTGCCGGGTTAGCCAAGGCAGGCACTGCGGGTCACATCAGTCTAGATAACCGGCACGCTGCATGGTGCGTTCGGTGGCACGCTGAGCACTGTCTAGCGCCTGCTCCACCGTGGTGTCACCGGTCAACGCCGCGGCAATGGTTTGGCCTACCTGAGTGCCGATCGACTGGAACTCTGGAATGCCCACAAACTGCACGCCCACATAGGGATTGGGTTCCAGGGTGGAGTCGGTAGGATCGGCGTCTTGAATAGCCTTCAGCACGAAGTCTGCAAAGGGGGCTGCTTCGGTGTACTGCTCATTGGCGTAGGTCGACTCACGAGTACCGGGGGGGACACTGGTCCAGCCTTCGGTTTCACCGACCAGCTCAATGTACTCTTGCGAGGTCGCCCAGGTAATAAACTCAAGCGCCGCTTCCTGATTCTCTGAAGAGGCTGGGATAGCTAGCGCCCAGGACCACAACCAGTGTGAGCCTTTGGGTGTTTCTGCCACGGGTGCTGGGGCAAAGCCTAAGCTGTCCGCCACATCGGACTCATTGCCGTCATACAGCTTGCCCGCTGCCGAGGTGGCATCTACCCACATCGCGCAATTACCGCGGGAGAACAGCGCCAGGTTTTCGTTAAAGCCGTTGGAACTAGCGCCTGGCGGGCCGTAGTCGTTGAGCAGATCGACATAAAACTGGATAGCGTTGACCCAGGCTTCAGAGTTGAGTTCAGGGTTCCACTCTTCGTCAAACCAGCGACCGCCGTAGGTATTCACCAGTGTGGAAACAAAGGCCATGTTTTCGCCCCAACCTGGTTTACCACGCAGGCAGATCCCTGCTACCCCCTCTTCACTGCCGTGCAGCTCGCCCGCCCACTCACGCACCTCTTCCCAGGTGGGCTGATCGCTCATTTCAATACCCGCTTTCTCAAACAGATCCTGACGGTAGTACATCATTGAGCTTTCGGCGTAGAAAGGCAGCGCATGCAACGTGCCATCCAAGCTCAAACCATCGCGCACTGAGGTCAGTAGATCGTCTTCGTTATAGTCGTCGGGCAGATTATCCAGGGGGGACAGCCAGCCGCGCTCTGCCCAGATAGGCACTTCGTAAGTGCCGATGGTCATCACGTCGAACTGGCCGCCATCGGTGGCAATATCGGTGGTCATCCGCTGACGTAGCACGTTCTCCTCGAGCACCACCCAGTCCAGGGTGATATCGGGGTGAGCTTCTTCGAAAGCCTCGGTGAGGCTCTGCATGATCACCATATCGTTGTTATTGACCGTAGCCACGGTAATTTCGGTTTGCGCCTGGGCATGGCCCGACATGGCAATGGCGGCCGCTAGCGTGGTAACGGGCAAGTGACGTGCGAGTCGCATAAAGCACTCCTATGGGCTGGTATTGGCATTGTTGTCGCCTTGATCTTATTGATCATCTATCGAACAAATGATCGTACGTAAGCCAAAAAAAAGCAAAGCTGATTAGCTTAGACTTTACGCTAATTCATTACCTCTAACGCATGTTGCAGTGCACCCACTTAGGTTTTAAAGACCTAGAGCGGTTTGAAAGCCCTAGAGTGCTTCAACGATCTGCCGAGCAGCCACTTCGTCAGTCACCAAGCCCTTCAGCCAGCCGCCGCGCAACGCGGCGTGAATCGCCGGGGCTTTTTCGCGGCCACCGGCAATCGCCACCATATGATGCTTACCAAAACGTTCCAGGGGAAGGCTGGTAACTCGCCGCGTAATCGAACAGTCGATCACCTCGCCGTCACGGTTCAGCGGCCAGCCTAGCAACTCCCCTACCGCTTTCAGTCCCAGCAGTTCATCCAGCTCGCTTTCGCTAATAAAATGGTCTTGAAACAGCGTGGCCTGGCGGTCGATGCGCCCAACGCCGATAAAGGCAGCTTCTGACTGCCGCGCCACATCGGCAATCGCCGTAAAGAGACGCTGGGCCAGCATTGCCTCTTTTTCAGCCAGCGACTCTGCCACCACCGGCGCGGGCAGTAAAAAGCGCTCACCACCGGTTTTATCCGCCATCACCATTACTGCATCGTAGCGGTTGGCCGAACCATCTCGGGCGACATTACCCACCAGCGACACAAAGCGATGCTGGGGCCGCTCAACACGACTAAGTGCTTCCACCGCTGCCCGCACCGAACGCCCGGTGCCTAGCGACAGAGTCAACGGTTCGCTGCGTTCAACCAGCTGCGCAATGCGCTCGGCAGCGGCGACTGCCAGGTAGGAGGCGGCGCCGTCGGCTGCGTGGCTATCGGCAGGTACCACTTCACAGAAGGTCAAGCCAAAGTGATCACGCAGCGTGCTGCCCAGCGCCATACAGTTAGAGATAGGATGATCAATATGTACTTTGACTAACCCCTCCTGGCGAGCCAACGCCAATAAACGCTGCACACCGGGTCTTGAGACACCCAGTTGGCTGGCGATCTCATCCTGAGTCATTCCACCTACATAGGACATCCACGCGGCTCTGGCCGCCTGATCCAGCTTTACCTCAAATTTATCCATAGGATGGCTCATCTAACAGTCGTGGGTAAACGTCATAAAAGCATCATCATACAAAGCCAAGCCCGCGACCAGTAGTCGCCTATCCGCTAACATAGCCAGAGTTCAACGTTTCACACTGGATTGATCGTTTGGAGGTACAGTATGTATAAGCTCGCATTTTTTGTCCCCGTAGAAGATGCCGAAAGCGTTAAGCAGGCGGTATTCGAAGCCGGAGCCGGGCGTATAGGAGCGTACGAACACGCCTGTTTTCAAACCCGAGGCACGGGGCAGTTTCGCCCAACGGAAGGCGCCCACCCGCACATCGGCTCGGTGGGCAGTTTGGAAAAGGTCGAAGAGTTCAAAGTCGAACTGCTCTGCGATGAAGCGCACATTCACGGCGCCATCGCGGCCTTGAAGCTTGCCCACCCCTACGAAGAAGTCGCTTATGATGTGTGGCAACTCGCCGACCTATAACCAGACTTTTAAATAAAGTATTACGCACTGCCAAAGTAACGCTCACGATCTTCTGGCGTTACCATGCTGATATGCAGCGGAAATTCATTGCGGGGGCGGTCGGCGTAAAAATGCTTGAGGGTGCGTTCAATCGTCATGAAGGCCAGCTCATCCCAAGGGATTTCATGCTCTTCGAACAGCGCGACTTCAAGGCTTTCCGGCCCGGCGCTGAAGCCGCCGACTAGCTCGGCACGAAAAATCATATAAACCTGATTGATATGCGGCAGGTCAATCAGGGTGTAGAGGTTGGCCAGTTCGACCTCGGCACAGGCCTCTTCACGGGTCTCTCTGGAAGCTGCCTGCTGGGTTGATTCGGCATTTTCCATATAGCCGGCGGGCAGTGTCCAGTAGCCTTTGCGCGGTGAAATCGCCCGCTTACAGAGCAGTACTTTACTACCGCTGACGGGCAGCGTGCCGGCCACGATGCGAGGGTTCTGGTAGTGAATCGTGCCGCAGGCATCGCACAAGTAGCGAGGCCGGTCATCGCCTTCCGGGACGGCAAAACGTACTTTATCACCACACTGGCTGCAAAAGTTCATCGCGTATTCTCAACGGCTAGTGAATAGAAGCCTCGACGCGCTTGACGCCAATGACCGCTGCTGGGTAAAAGAGAACAAAGTAACGGGATACCCCATGTTAGAGAAACTGCGTAAACAGCTGCAACAGCTGACTCCTCAACGCTTGGATCACATCGTGATGCCCGAGGCCGCCGTGCTGTTGCCGATTGTCGAGCGCCCAGCGCCTACCTTGCTGTTTACCCGGCGGGCCAGCCATTTGAGCACCCATAGCGGCCAAGTGGCGTTCCCAGGCGGCAAGCGCGAGCCCTTTGATAGCGACCTTTACGCCACGGCACTGCGCGAGGCAGAAGAGGAGATTGCCCTCGACCCCGCTCTGGTGCAACCCCTGGGGCGGCTGTCGGACGTTATTTCGCTGCACGGTATTCGCGTTACCCCCTGGGTGGGCATTATTCCGCCGGATTTACCGCTGATTGCCGACCCCGGCGAGCTAGACGCTATTTTTGAAGTGCCGCTAAGTCACTTTCTAGACGATCACCGCACCCATACCGACGTGATTACCGTGGATGGCGTTGCCCACTACGTGCCCAGCTATCATGTGGACGGCCATGTGATCTGGGGATTATCTGCCATGATGCTGGTCGAGTTACTGGCCGAGGGCTTCGGTATGCCAATTGATTTATATCAGCGCCCCCAGGGGCCGCTGCGCCACCACCCTGAGCGCAAAAACCGCCTATCGACACCCTCGACAACCGTTTCCAGTTCGGCGCCATCGAGATCCAACCAATGACACCCAGTGTTGCTACATCTTCACCTGCGCTTCAGCCCACGACGCAGGTCGCTCTTGTGGATGCGCTGGTTGAACAGGGCTGGTATGTGGGCCGCGGGGTTATTGACCTGGAGCTATGCGGCGCGCTGAATAATGAGCTTCTACACCGGGCGGCCTATAACGGACTGGATGAAGCGGGCATTGGCCGCGGTCAACAGCACCTGCTGCGTAAAGATATCCGCGGTGACGCTATTCACTGGCTTGATCGAGAAAGCGCTGCCCAGCGGCGTTACTTAGACGCCATGAGCGAGCTACAGCAGGCGCTTAACCACGCGCTGTTTTTGGGCTTATTTGAGTACGAAGCCCACTTTGCCCACTACCCGCCGGGGGCTTTTTATCAGCGCCACCTGGATAGCTTTCGTGGTCGCGCTAACCGCGTGATATCCACGGTCGGCTATTTGACGCCGGACTGGCCCAGCGACGGTGGCGGTGAGATGGTGATCTACCATCCGGACGACCCCAGCCAAGAGGTCGCCCGGGTGGTACCCGAAGCGGGTACCTTCGCCTGCTTCTTGTCTGAGACCATTCCCCACGAAGTACTGCCTACTCGCTGCCCGCGTACCAGCATCGCGGGCTGGTTTCGGCGCAATGCATCGCTTGGTGGGGTGTTGGATCCAGCACGCTAGCGCTGCACGATCGTTTAGCTAATCGGCACAATCTGGCCATTCGCTCGCTCTAATATTTCACTTACCTGCTCGTAGTTGGCGCTGAAGGCACCACTACCGTCATGCTTTTCAATTAAGCCAACAACGTTTAACAGCGTTTCCATACCAAATACTTGTTCATCCGTCGCAGTGAAGGCTTGTATGTAACGCTTCCCCCCTTCACCCCAGCCGACTTTGATTGGTGAATCGATAATATTGACCTGAGTGCCTACCGGTACCCGCCAGAAGACCGACTCAATATCTTCCGGGTGCATTCGTATACAGCCACGGCTGGCACGCATACCGATGCCATCTGGCTGGTTAGTGCCATGGATCAGGTAACCGGGAATATCCAGCAAAATAGCGTATTCACCCAAGGGATTATCGGCGCCAGGGGGAACCACCGCAGGGGCTGGGTCGCCCCGCTCGGCGGCTTCACGACGAATCGACTCAGGTGGATACCAGGCCGGGTTTTCAAGCCGCATGGTGGTTTCGGTAATTCCCAGCGGGGTGTTATAAGCATCCCGCCCGATACCAATAGGGTATGTTTCGACCCGCGGCGTCTCGCCCTCTGCTACCTCGGGGTAGTAGTAAAGGCGTAGCTCTGCCACGTTAATCACAATGCCGCTACGCGTCTCATCGGGAAGAATATACTGCCCGGGGATCGTCACCTCGGTGCCTTCTCCCGGTACCCAGAGGCTGGTATCCGGGTTGGCCATACGAATCTCTTCGTAGCCCACGTTGTGTGCCCGGGCAATATCCAGCAGCGTATCCTCTTCGGTCGCCGTGACGGTATACATCTGGCCCACCATATTGCCCTCTTCAGGCAGCAGAAAATGCCCTTTGGGCAGCTCGCTGCTATCGGCCACTGCGCTTGAGGCTAATAGCCAAGCGCCTAGCGCAACGCTACTGACGCAGAGCTGCTTAATAATCTGCAAAGGGTGGGAAGTCATGGTCTGGGGTCTCCTTTTTATGCGACCTCACTTTTATCAAACCAAGAATAAAAAGTGAGCCATTTGGGGACGAATATGAACACTGAACGAGGGCGGGTCAACTCGACAGACTGCCGCACGACGGCGCGGTGTAGGCCCATGAGGGCGGAACAGCAGCGGTTATGTTACTTAAAAATTTCACTTGAAAGGTTGTATTTTTGAACACAGCGACTAATCTGATAGTCGTCTTGGCGCAGTGAAGCGCAAGATAGCGTCAATTATCCTAGTGCATTAAATAACCAGGGTAATTAACACACTTAGGAATAATAGTATCGGCGTTGCTATCGCTTATTTTAGACGAAGCCAATACCGCCACTATTGATTTATTCGGGTTGTTACGCGGAGTCGTTAAGCCCAATAAAATCGCAAGGAGCAAGCAAAATGAAAACGATCAAACCCGCTATTCTAGGTACGCTCATGGTTCCGGCCTTTATGTTTGCCGCTGGCAGTGTAAATGCTGAAGAGAGTACCACCACCATGGAAGCAACTTACCTGACGGAAACGCCAGAAAACACTTTCCATGCTGACGCTTTAACCGGCAACCAAGTCAAAAGCAGCGTCGAAGATGACGAAGATATCGGCACCATCACTGATCTGGTAATCGGTGAAGACGGCCAAATCAATGCTGTTGTTGTTGGCGTTGGTGGCTTCTTAGGTATGGGCGAGAAAAACGTCGCTATTGAATGGGACTCGCTTGAGCTGACCAAAAACGAAGATGACGATGATTATGTCATTACCGTTAATGCGTCAGAAGATGCGCTAGAAGCAGCTGAAGAGTACAATCGCAACGAAGACGAAGACAACAAATAAGCACCAGTCAGCAAATAAAAGCCTTGGCAATTGCCAAGGCTTTTTTAATGCCTATAACTTAAAAAAATACCTAAGAGGCTAAAATTAGTTTAGTCAACAAAATGGCTCGCGCACACTGTTTATACGCGAGCCATCTCTATTAAAAAACTATCTTCTTATAAGCAAATCACAGTCTAAAAAAAATTTAGGCCTTCAGTTTAGCCGTCATGCTAATATCCGCATTAAGTACTTTGGAAACTGGGCAATTCGCTTTAGCCGTTTCCGCTGCTTCCTGGAATGCGGCGTCGTCAGCGCCACTGATCTCAGCCTCCACGTCCAGGTGAATTTTCGAGATACTGAACCCAGCATCGCTTTGGGAAAGAGTCACTTTGGCGCTGGTTTCGATGGCGTCAGCGGTATAGCCTTTCTCGCCCAAAATCATTGAGAGCGCCATTGAGAAACAGCTGGCGTGCGCTGCGCCAATCAGCTCTTCGGGGTTGGTACCTTTTTCATCTTCAAAGCGCTTGCTGAAGGAGTACTTGGCATCTAAAACGCCACTTTCGGTTGAAACGGTGCCTTTACCATCCTTGAGACCACCTTCCCAACGTGCGCTAGCTTTACGATCCATGAACAACTCCTTGTGTGTGCGATTATGCATAGACATGTTATCAGACAAGGCCTAACGGCAGTTGCCGCTCGACCACCTAACCAGCGTAGCTGATTTTCTCCTGTTCTGCCGAACCCGTGCTTCAATCACTTCCATCCCCTTCTATTCGGCCTTAAGCTAGTTAGCTACCTAACTGGATCACCTCTTGAACGTTAAGGACTCGCCATGTCGTCGGCTGATGCGCTGCGCTTGATACTGCTCTCTTCGCTATGGGGCCTGTCATTTATCTTTATGCGCGTGGCCGCCCCCGAATTCGGTGCAGTGCCTTTAGTGCTGGTGCGCATGGGCATTGGCGCGCTGCTATTGATGCCGCTGCTGATCAGCCTGCACTACCTGAGACTCATCTGGCAGCATAAGGGGCCGCTGCTGTTTTTAGGGGTAGTCAATCACGTACTGCCTTTTTCACTGCTGGCACTTGCCACCACGCGCCTTGAAGCGGGCTTTACCTCGCTGATTAATGCCACCACGCCGATTTTCACTGCACTAATTGGTGCGCTATTCTTCGCTACCGCGATACAGCGCCAGCAGTACCTAGGACTTGCCTTGGCACTCCTGGGTGTTTATGTGCTCTCTGCCGATCGGCTCGATTTTGCCCTGGGCGGCGACGGCTGGTTCATTTTGGCCGTTTTAGGCGCCACGTTTTGCTACGGTATTGCGGGCAACTACTCAAAAACACGCCTTGGCCATCTACCAACCCGTGTGCTGGCCGCAGGCAGCAGCGCCATGTCGGCGCTGGTGCTGATGATTCCCGGCATATTGCTGTGGCCAAGCGAACCCATTAGCCCACTGGCGTGGGGCAATGCCTTGGCCTTGGCTGCGCTTAGCACCACGCTGGCTTTTCTGCTCTACTTTGGCTTACTCGCCAGCGCGGGCGCTACTGCCACCTCAACGGTCACTTTTCTGGTGCCGGTGAGCGCGCTGATATGGGGCTATCTGCTGCTTGGCGAAACGCTCAACCTTCAGATTATCGCCGGTATGGTGATAACCCTTATCGGCACGGCGATTGCCACTAAGCTGCTGCGCATTAAGCGTCGCGAGTCGCCGCCGCCAGTCTATCCCCCACACGAATAACGCTGCCTGCGCCTTCAAGCAGCGTGGCATTTTGGCCAAAATGCGCGCCTTTAAGGTTGGGTTGCGTATTGAGTTCAATCAAGGTTTTTAGCGGTTCAGCAGGGGCAGGCACTGCCGCCGTATGCTGATCGATGGTGGTGATTTTGCAGCGCTTACAGGGCTTACGTAACGCTAGCTGAAAGGTGCCGTTTTGCTGAGTCAACGTTGCCCAGCGATCTTCCGCCCACGCCTCGTCACTCTCTACGACGATATTGGGCCGAAAGCGGTTCATGGGCACAGGAGCATGCCCGCCTGCCACTAACGCTTGATTTAGAGCGTCTAACGACCCCGTAGTGGCAACCAAAAAAGGGTAACCGTCGGAAAAGTAGGTATGCGCCGCCCCGCCATCAAGGAAATCCTCTTCAACGGCACGGGTAAACTCGGTAGCAAAGCGCACCATGCTAAACCCCTGAACCTGCTCGCCTAGGGCGGCGACCAACCAGCGCGATACTTCATCGCTCTCCGGCAGAGCTTTGCAGTGGTCATTCCACACGCTGACCAGGCGCAAATTTCCCTCTGGCTCGGCCAGCGGTACGCTCATAGGCTCGACGTTAGGATGCGACAGCACCAAGTGCTCATCGGTCAGCGCGACCTCAACGGTGGCAAGCGCCGGGAGTTGGCGTTGGGTCACAAAACGCTGCTGCGCGTCTACCAGCATCCAGCGGCGATCCCAGGCTAGCCCGTGCTCTTGCAGCTCGCTTTGAGTCACGCTGATGCCTTTTAGCGATTTGACGGGGTAAATATTGAGTTGAGTAATCTGCACGACGGCCTCGCGACAAATGTAAAAGGCTACTTTAGTCATTTACGCCGCTAACGGCTACTTGATAACGCGCTCTATAAGGTCATCCCCACTTCAATACGATAGCCCAAATCAACCACTTTTTGGGTCTGCTTCTCACCGCGAAGCCGCGCTAATAGCTCCCCCGCAGCTGCTTCACCGATGGCCTGACGGGGGGTGACCACACTGGCTAGGCGTGGTGTCATTACATGGCCTACATCGTGGCCGTGGAAGCCCGCCAGCGCCATCTGCCCTGGTACGTCAATGCCCCGCCGCTGACACTCGAAATAGGCCCCAACCGCGACGTCATCGTTGGTGCAGAACAGACCATCCGCCGTGGAGTAGTCAGTGATCACCTGTTGCAGCAGCGCCGCTCCCACACTGTAAGAGGAGCGCTGGGTGCTCTGCAGGGTAACGGGCGTCAAGCCGTGCTCTTCCATGGCGCGGCGATAGCCCTGTTCGCGCTGGCGAGTACGCTCATCCAAGCGTACCGCCAGATATATCACCTGGCGTCGACCCCGTATGATCATCTCGCTGACCATGTCGTAGGCAGCTTGAACGTTGTCGTAGCCCACCGCCTGCTGTAGCGGAGGGCGGTGGGTATCCATGATTTCTACAATCGGAATACCGGCGGTTTCCAGCATTCGCAGGCTGCGCGAAGTATGGTCACGATCTGACAGAATGATGCCGTCGACATTATAGGAGAGCAGCGATGCCAGGCTGCGCTCTTCAAGCTCTGGGCTATAGCCATAGTGAGAAAGCATCAGGTGATACCCCGCCGGCTCCGTCAGCGTTTCGATACCGAGGATAACATCGGCGAATACCTGGTTGGTAAGCGATGGTACCAGCACCCCGATAGAGTGGCTGGTCGATCTGGAAAGCAGATCCGGCGCACGGTTGGGAATATAACCAATCTGTTCGGCAATCGAGAAGATGCGTTCGCGCAGGCCTTCCGAGACCGTTTCAGGGTCACGCAGGCAGCGGCTTACCGTCATTTTGGTAGCCCCTACGTGGTCGGCAATATCCTGCAGGGTGGGACGTTTTTTCTTCAAAAAGTAACTGCCTTATTCAAGGTGTAAGCATTGAGGTCTTCCCTAAAGCTGACCCCAATGCTTATTTTTCCTTTAACTTACTTCCTTTAAATGGGCGAGCGGCTGGGCGTCGGTAGCGTGGCAGCAAATTGCGTAATGATCGCTTGGGGCGATAAGGCAATCGAGGCATTGAAGGCCTCCTCTTCACTGGGCGGTTCCAGGTCGGCCAGTTGACTGGCCAACATGGTATCGCCTTTGAAGAAGTGCCCAGCCCGGGTTTCAAGCCGTTCAAGCAGTAGCTCCCGGCTGCCCTCTAAATAGAGAATCTGCAGCGCTGGGTCACCTTGCCGCAGCCGATCACGGTAGCGCTTTTTTAATCCGGAGCAGGCAATCACCAGTGACTCCCCCCTTGCCCGATACTCGGCAAACAGCGCCGCCAAGGTGTCCAACCACTCACTCCGATCATCGTCGTTGAGCGGCTTGCCACTGGCCATTTTGGCCACGTTGGCGGGTGAGTGATAGTCATCACCATCGATAAACGTGGCACCCAGAGTCAACGCCAACTGGTGACCAATGTGCGACTTTCCGGAGCCGGACACGCCCATCACCAAAATACGATGCGAGTGGGTCTTCACTGCGGCTCTCCTATTCATTACCAAGAACCTTAATTGCCGCGCACGGCGGTAAGATCAGGCAGCCAAGTCACGATGCCTGGGAAAGCGATCAGAATTACCAGCACGACTAAGAGCGCCACATAGTAAGGCAGCATGGCTTTGACTAACGACTCCATGGAGACTTTACCCACACCACAACCTACGTAAAGGCAGGTACCTACCGGCGGGGTTAGCAGCCCAATGCCCAATACAAACGCCATCAGTACGCCAAAGTAAGCGGCATCAACACCTACCGAAGTCACGATCGGTGCCAGCATGGGCGCCATGATGACCATGGCCGGCGTTAAGTCCATTACGAAACCTACCAACAGCAGCAAAGTCGCCACAATCAGCAGCAGCATAAACGGATCTTGAGTGATCGCTTGCACTTGGCTGACCAGGGTTTGTGGCACCATATTGATGGTAAGGAACCAAGCAATAACCGTCGCAAACGCTAGCAGCATCATCACCATGCCGGTCAAACGAGCAGTGCGAATCAGCATACCGCCGAGCTCTTTGATCTTGAACTCACGGTAAACCACCAGCGAAATAGCCAGCGCATAAAGCAGTGCCGCCACGGCCGCTTCGGTGGCGGTAAATACGCCGCCAATAATACCGCCAATCACGATGACCGGCAGAACAAGTGCAAGCCAAGCATCTTTGAAGGCTTTCCAGAGACGATCCCAGCGGAACTGCTGCACGCCGCCGCCATCCTTTTTGGCAAGAATATAGGTGGTCACCATCAGCGCAAAGCCAATCAACAGCCCTGGAATGATACCGGCTATAAACAGGCGGCTAATCGAGGTTTCAGTGACGATGCCGTACAGAATCAGCGGGATGGAGGGCGGAATAATAATTCCGATCACCGACGACACGGTATTGATTGCGGTAGCATTAGCTGCGGTGTAGCCCTGCTCTTTCATAGAGGGAATCATCATCGCACCAGTAGCGGCCGTATCGGCCACCGCTGACCCACTGATGCCGCCAAAGAACATCGAACCGGTAATGGCAACCTGCCCTAGCCCGCCGCGCATAAAGCCGACCATAGCGCCAGCCAGTTCCATCAAGCGACGAGCAATACCGCCATTACTCATCACCTCACCGACTAAAATAAAGAACGGAATGGCGAGCAGCGGAAAGCTGTTCACCCCACGAATCGACTGCTCGATCATAATCGACAGCGGAATATCTGAGAGTACCGCCATGACCAGCGCCGCCACGCCTAAACCAAAGGCAATGGGCAGCCCAATAACGATAGAGACCAATAAAATGGCCAGGAAAATCCATAGCATGATTAGCGCTCCCGCTCAGAGTGGCGAATAACGTTAAGGCTGACCCACATTCGCCACACCGCTACCACCGCAATAAAGATGACACACAGCACCAGAGAAAGGCTGATAAAACTCAATGGCACATCCATAATCGCTGAGCGCCCGCTTGAACGCGACAGCACTTGGTAGCCACCCCAAATCATTACCACCATTAGGCCGGTAATAATTAGGTGCTGCAGTAAATAGAGCATGTGTGCCAAGCGCAGCGGCAAGCGCCGTACTAAGGCATCAACGGCAATGTGCTCGTAACGGGAAAACGCCGCAGCGGCCCCGATAAACACCAGCCATATAAACAGCATGCGCGCCAGCTCATCGGCCCAGGGCAGTGAGTAATTAAACAGCGCGCGCCCTACCACGTTGCAAGAAACGGACACAATCAACGCCACTAAAATAACGCCGATAAGATACTCCATACCTAAGGTTAGCCAGCGGAACAGTGCAGGGCCTTGGCGGGTATCGGTATCGATTTCCAGCAACTTGCGATTGGGGTCATCCAGATACACCGATGGATCTTCAATCGGCGTGGGGATATTTGGGGGTGTAGAGGAGAGTGACATAGGAGCTCCAGAAGCACTGACACGTTGGGCAGGCTCGATGGCCTGCCCAACGGTGCGCTAAACGTAAGGTTTAGTTGCTGCTCTCTTCAACGATCTTTTGAATGTCGGCGATCAGGTCTTCGCCAATACGCGGCGCCCACTCTTCATAAACCGGTTGAACGGCATCTTGGAACGCGGCTAACTGCTCGTCGTCCAGGCGAGTAATTTCCATTCCTCGCTCTGCTAGCTGATCCCGAGACCAGTCATCATACTCAGCAGACAGCTGAATTTCATATTCAGCGGACTGGCGAGCGGCTTCCAGCACCAACTCTTGATACTCAGGCGCCATGCGATCCCAAGTACGCTCGGAAAGCATCATGATAAAGGGAGTATAGACGTGGCGTGTTTCAGTGCCATAGTCCTGCACTTCGTTGAAGTTAGAGGTCAGGATGGTGCTCCAGGGGTTTTCCTGACCATCAACCACGCCCTGTTCCATGGCGGAGAACAGCTCACCAAAGGCCATTGGCGTGGGGTTGGCACCTAAGGCTTCCCAAATCGCTAGGTGTACCGGGTTTTCCATGGTACGAACGCTTAAACCGCGCACATCTAGACCTGCAACGTCATCAGGACTAGCCACCGGTCGAGCGCTGTTCGAAAGCTGACGATAGCCATTTTCAGAGAAAGCGAGTGCTTTCAGACCGGTGCCTTCAAAGGCGTCCAGCATGTCCTGGGCAACATCGCTCTGCATGACCGCTACAGCGGCTTCACGACTAGGTAGCAGGAAGGGCAGATCAAAAGCGGCCAGTTCTTCAACGTAACCCGTGGTGGCTGAGCTCGACGGATAGGTCATATCCAGCGTACCGGTTTGTAGCATCTCCATCATTTGAACGTCGTCGCCTAACTGACTGTTAGGGAAAACGTTAACAGTGATGCGGCCGTCGGTGCGCTGCTCCAGAATCTCACCAAAGTATTGGCTGGATAGGTACTGCGGAGAGCTTTCCGCCAGGCCGATCCCCATGCGCAAAGTATGCGAGCCGTGGTCGCCGACTACCTCGCCTTCAATTTCAGGCGGATCAGAGAGCTCCGGGCTTTGGGCATGGGCCATACCAAATGTCAGGGTGGTCGCGCCGACTAAGGTCAGCGTGTTGCGCCAAATAGAGGTCATAGCGTTGTCTCCAAATACTCATTGTTGTTAATGACTGGGTTGTTAATAGCTGAGTCGTTAATAGCGATGTTGTTAATGGCCGATTCAATGAACGGCAATTTGTTACCGGTAACATTGAGTATGCGAAGGCTAGCTACCTGCCTTGTGCGTGTCAAAACAAAACTGCCAACTTACGACCAACGTCTAGGGATAGCCACTAACTGCTTCCCGCGCTACATTAGGCGATGTATTTCGGATCGGAACCATACTTGTGCAACCATCTTGTAGCGAATTAGAGCTCGATCACCAACTTTGCTTTGCGCTCTATTCAACCTCGTTGATGATGACCAAAGTTTATAAACCCTTGCTCAAAAAGCTGGGACTTACTTACCCGCAATACCTGGCGATGCTAGTGCTGTGGCAAAACGATGGCATCACGGTAGGCACAATGAGTAAGCGCCTACTAACCGATCCTGGCTCACTGACGCCACTGCTCAAGCGCCTTGAAGCCGATCAGTTGTTGAATCGCAAACGCAGCCACGAAGACGAACGCGTGGTCGAGCTTTATCTCACTGAAAAAGGCAAAGCGTTGCGCGAACAGGCGTGCCATATTCCAAGCTGTGTGGTGCATGCCAGCGAGCAATCGATCGAGGCACTGACCACGCTGAAAGAGGACTTAGTGCGGCTGCGTGATAGCCTGCAAAAGAACCAATAGCCTTCGCTTTCTAGCGCAGGGCATAGAGATTTATTCACCATTTATATTGCGCGCAAAATAAAGCTGCGCTAAGTTAATAGCGCAGATTCATAATGAAAACACCGACAGGAGATACAGAATGACGACCACTATTGAAAACGTTGTTTATCGTGCCCACGCCACTGCTACTGGCGGCCGTGAAGGCCAGGCCAAATCGTCCGATGGCGCGCTGGATGTTAAACTCAGCACGCCCAAAGAGCTGGGCGGCGCAGGCGGTGATGGCACCAATCCTGAGCAGCTATTTGCTGCTGGCTACTCGGCCTGCTTTTTAGGTGCGCTTAAGCATGTCGCTGGCCAGGAGAAAGTAAAGCTTCCTCAGGATACGAAAATTGATGGCCACGTAGGTATCGGCGCCATTCCTACCGGCTTTGGCATCGAAGTCGAGCTAAAAATCAGTCTGCCCGGCCTTGAGCAAGACGTTGCCCAGCAGTTGGTCGAGAAAGCCCATGTTGTCTGCCCCTACTCCAATGCCACCCGTGGCAATATTAATGTCACCCTGACACTGGTCTAAGCGTCGTTACCTAGATTAATCATTTAGTGCCCACGCCACCGCTCTCTGTGCATGCAGAGCGGTGGTGTCGTAAAGGGGTACCTTGGTATCACGCTGGCCCACCAGCATGGCGATTTCAGTACAGCCTAAAATCACCGCCTGGGCGCCATGAGCATGCAGGGAGTCAATGATTGCCAAGTAGCGCTGCCGCGATACATCTTCTATACGGCCCTGGCAGAGTTCATCAAAGATCACCCGATGAATAGTGTCGCGCTCAGACTGATCGGGCACCACGACTTCAATACCGAACTGCTTTTCTAAGCGGCCAATATAAAAGTCCTGCTCCATGGTAAAGCGCGTACCCAATAGGCCAACGCGAGTGATTCCGTCGGCGGTGAGCTGTTCAGCCGTGGCATCGGCAATATGCAGCAGCGGAATAGTCACTGCCTGCTCAATAGCGGGCGCCACTTTATGCATGGTGTTGGTGGCAATCAGCAGGCAGTCGGCACCCGCGCGCTCGACGCTTTGGGCAGCGCTGGCCAGCAATTCACCAGCAGCGTGCCAATCGCCCTGCTGCTGGAGCGCTTCAATTTCGGCAAAATCGACGCTAACCATCACGATCTTAGCCGAATGGAAGCCACCTAGCGCTGCTTTTACGCCCTCATTTAAGGCTCGGTAGTAGCCTTGGGTAGATTCCCAACTCATACCGCCTAGCACACCAATAACACGCATCCGCCACCTCTTTGAGAAAATGCACTACTTTATTATCAGGCTAAGCACTAGCTAACCCTTGTAGCCGCTTTGTCACCGATAGAATATTTATAGCGAGGAAACTAATGAGCGACAACACCTATACTCCCCCGAGCGTTTGGAAGTGGGAACCTGGCAACGGCGGTAAATTTGCCAATATCAATCGCCCAATCGCAGGCCCTACCCATGACAAGGCGCTGCCAGTAGGCAAACACCCTCTTCAGCTCTACTCCCTTGCCACACCCAACGGTGTCAAAGTCACCGTGATGCTGGAAGAGCTGCTGGAGAAAGGCGTAGCAGGCGCCGAGTACGACGCTTATCTGATTCAAATTGGCGAAGGCGGTCAGTTCAGCAGCGGCTTTGTCGAGGTGAACCCCAACTCCAAAATTCCCGCACTGATGGATCACTCTACCAATCCCCCCCAGCGGGTGTTTGAGTCTGGCGCAATCCTGCTCTATTTGGCTGAAAAATTTGGCGAGTTCTTACCCAGCGACCCGGCGAAACGCACCGAGTGTCTCTCCTGGCTGTTCTGGCAAATGGGCAGCGCACCGATGTTAGGCGGTGGCTTTGGCCACTTTTACGCTTACGCACCGGAAAAGTATCAGTACCCGATTGACCGCTACACCATGGAAGTAAAACGCCAGCTTGATGTGCTTGACCGCCACTTGGCGGAAAACCGCTTTATGGCGGGTGATGAGTACACCATTGCCGATATGGCGATTCACCCCTGGTATGGCGCACTAGTGAAAAATCGCGTTTACGAAGCGGCTGAATTCTTGGAAGCCCATACCTACAAGAACGTTCTGCGCTGGACAGAAGAGATTGATGAACGTCCCGCCGTTAAACGTGGCCGTATGGTCAACCGCTCTTTTGGCGAGCCGCACGAGCAGTTGCATGAACGTCATGATGCCAGCGACTTTGAGCTTCGCACACAAGATAAGCTGGCTGATAGCGAGTAATTAGTCACCCAAAAAAGGGCCTACGCTTGAACTCTCAGCGTAGGCCCCGGTGCAGCATCAATACTCCAAGCCGAGTTCTGTTTAACGAGAAAAACTAAACTGACTCAATCCGCGAGTTATTCAACGCGTAATTCCAAACTCGATAGAAGTAGAAAATATACCCTAAACCAAAGGTGACCAGCGAAATCAACATCCATAGGATGATATGGCCGATATTGCTGAACAGGTTGATATCGCAAACCATTTTTCGCTCGACGCCAGTGCTGGCATCAACTAGCGATGTGCGATTGATGACAAACCGCGCAAACGAATAGGGAAAGAAAAATAACGCTATGCCAAACGTGATAATACTCAACACCACCCAGACAAGTAGATGGCCAATGATATCTAGAATGGAGAGGTCGGCTTTGATCTTCACAGGTTGCCCTTAGTATGCGTGGAAAGCGGCAGAGAGTAACACCGCAAGCCCCAACCGTGAATTATAAATTAATATAAATTAGGGAAGCTGTCGTTTACTCTCCCACCACTCGGCATAGGAACTGTTATGGGGCGCCAAACCGCCTTCATCGGGGGCGTCATCATCCCACCATACCGGGCCACGCTCTCCGAGGGCTTCTTTGGCGTTCTGCACCATGTTGCGGGCTTGGCGAAGCGCATCTTCATCGTCTTGCTGCTGGGCTGTCCTAACCGCCCGACGGGCTTTCATCAATGCTTTGATATGGGTTCGCTTTTCGTCTTCATCTAAGCGCGGGTCAGTGCAGCGCCAAAGCCGATTTTTGGCGACAAAATAGCGTCCATCGGGAGTGTGAGGATACTTGTTAGCCATAAGCAATACTCCTTTCCCGTTGGGCGCTTCTACTCACCTCATTTCACCTAACCGTTTAGAAGCGCTTAGATAGCGTGATAGAGCCGAATTTATCCTGCTCTTCCTGGCCGTCAAATTCACGTGAGCGCTGAACTGCCGCGTAAGTGACTTGCCAATCTTCCCAGGCCAGCGCCAGCCCTGCTGATACGTCGCCTACCCACTCTTTGCGATCAACCGAGTGGCTATTTCTAAACGTATTGCCGTCAAGCGTCAGGTTTTGCGCCATGTAGTAACCGTCTACGCTGGCAAACAGGTACCACTGCCACCCCTCTTTACCGGTCATGTGGTAGCGGCTACCAGGGCTTGGCGTTAGCGTAGGAATGCTAGGCGCCTCATCACCCCAGCGAACGCTATACCCGGCGCTTGCATAGGTGTAAAGGTTGCCCAAAGCGGCGCTAACGCTGGGGCCATGGGCAAACTGCTTACCCATCAAAGGGGAGCTATACCACCACTGGCGACGCATGGCGACGTTGACGATGGCTTCATCGCCAAGCTGGTTATCCCAACCGCTGGGGCGGTCGCTTTCGGTGATGCGGTGCACTTCGCGTTGAATGCTATCGGCAAGCGACGAAGGCCCTACCAAACCAATATCCAGGTGCAGGTCAGTCGCTTGGCGCCAATTGCCCATGGGCACGTCTTCGTAAAGTGAGATACCGCCGTAAACAATCCCGGCGTAGGGGCGATCATCTTCAATCAGTCCACGCTGCTCAATATTGTTTGGCGTATAAATCTGATGCACCAAACGAAAAGCTGCCATATCAGCGCTGCCAATAAGGCTATCGGGTAAAGCGGTGGCCAAGCGTTGCGTCCAGCTTTGTGCTTCAGGCTGAAACGTCCAATTGAGTTCAAAGCCACTGGTAAAGTGGCCATCATCGCTGCTGGCCATGCCATCATTTGCGTGCTTAATCGAGAGGACACTATCGTCGGCTTGTGCCAGCGTTGACAGCAGGGTTACTACAGCCACTAGCGGTAGCAGCTGCCATCGTAGAGGGGGGGTATCTTTCATTGCTCGTTCCTTGAGATTGTCCTGGGGAGTGTTTTTTGGGGCTGTGTTTTGAGGCCACTTTTGAAGAACATCAACAAACATTGTTGATTGTATGTAATTGTGCAAAAAGATAGCAAGCATACTTTTACTGTCTTCTACAGAAAAGAGCTAAGTCACTAACATCAAAGGGTGGCTTGTAGGCCACCCCTTCTGCTGTCATTTGTTTAGATTTATTAGCGTAGTCGACTAGAGTAAAGTTGGTAGGCTAATGACTTAGTTGAATCACTATCTGTCGCGCAGAAGCCACTGCGGAGTGATTTCATGTTGGCCGTTTTCATCGGTAATAAACAGCGATCCTTCGCTGATCATTACTGCCCAGTTAATCGCCCGAGGCAGGTCTTTAGCGATAATCGCTAGGGCCTCTTGTGGCAGCCCCGCCACATGCACATTTTTCAGTGATGCCACGCTGGGCAACACTTTACTCTCCCATTGATCTACCCGGCCGTAAGCAAGTAGCGACACGCGCTCTGCCCTACGTGAGCACCAGGTAATCCGCTCGGCATCGGGCAAACCCACTTCGATCCAGTGCAGTAGGCGACCGTCTAGGCTTTTCTCCCACAGTGCCGGTTCATCTACATCTGAAAGCCCACGCCCGAAGGCCAGCGTCTCGCTGTACCACAACACATAAGCAAGCAAGCGCGCGGTCATGCGCTCTTCGGTCTCTGACGGATGGCGAGCCACGGTAAAGCGCAGCGTTTCATACACCCCGCGATCCAGATCGGTCAGATTGATATCAACTTTGTAGGGCGTTGCACTAAGAGCCATGAAAATGTCCAAACGAAATTTGCGTCAGTGTACCCGATGGTGGGTGTCTCTGGTGAATAGTCTGACAGGTTAAGCTTTGCGGTGATCGTCCGTGACTGTGCCATTTTTCAGCGTATCGGCCTCGTGCATGGGCTCATGCCATGGCTCTTCGAGCGCGGCTTGATACCAAGTTTGCATTGCTGGCAGCGCTAGCAAGCGCTCGACATATGCCTGGGATTTCTCATGGATCGGCAGGTTGAATGTCTGCACGCGAAACGCCACAGGCGCATAAAACGCATCTACTGCTGAGAAGTGCTCACCCGCTAAAAACGGCCCGCCAAAGCGCTCACTCCCCTGCTGCCATAGCGCATCCAAGCGTGCCACATCGGCCTTAAGATTGGCCGATAAGCTATTCAATTCCACCCGCATACCGCAGTTCATTGGACACTCGTCGCGCAGGGCGCTAAAGCCGCTGTGCATCTCTGCTGTGGCTGAGCGCGCCCAGGCGCGGGCGGTTTTATCACTCGGCCAAACATTAGCGTGCTGCTCGGCCAGATACTCGATAATCGCCAGGGAGTCCCACACCGCCAGCTCGCCTTCATCCGTCACATCCACCAAGCAGGGCACCAAACCTGAAGGTGAGAAGCGAATGAAGGTGGCATGGCTTGCACCCAAACCACCCTCGAACGGCATCAGGTGTTCGTTAAACGGAATCTCCAGCGCTTTCATCAGCACCCAAGGGCGCAGCGACCAAGAAGAGTAATTCTTGTTGGCAATATAGAGATCAAACATGCAGCGCTCCTTATGTGGGAAATCGAATTAGCCGATCAATTAGGCAGCCACCTTAACGTGCTGCCTGAGCCAGTGTATTACCGCCTAATCCCATTAATACGCCACCGCCAATGCGCTGTATGAGCTGGGAGGAGCCATGGGATTTTTTTAGCCACTCACGCAACGGGCTGGCCAGCAGCACCACAACAACATCCGCTGATGAGAACAGCACATTAGTGGCGATACCTAACCAGAGCAGTTGCCACGCTACCGGCATAGCGCTCTCGGGCTGCACAAATTGAGGCAGAAACGCAACAAAGAAAAGCGCGGTTTTAGGGTTGAGCACCTCCACCAAAAAACTGTCGCGAAGCACGCGTTTAGTGGTTGCCAGCGGCACCTCATCATTATGGGCACGAATGCCCTGCTGCCATAGCCTCAGCCCCATCCAGAGTAAATAAAGCCCACCGATGATTTTCATGGCGATATAAGCAGGCGGAATCGCTGCAAACAGCAGCGCCAAGCCCAATGCGGCCGCCACCACATGAACGTAGCAGCCCATATGCACACCCATGACCGCTAACCATCCTGCTCGTCGGCCGCGCCCCAGGGTTTGCGCTGCGGTATACAGCATTGCAGGCCCAGGGAGATAGGCGAAACCCAGCGCGGCGAGGATGAATGCGGCCCATTGCATATTGGCGATTCTCTTGAAGGTAATGGTTAGGTTTCGAGAATAAAACGGGGGTGACGTAAGCGCCACCCCCTAAATAAGTAAAGCTGGAATGAGGCGTGGTTTAGAAGTTAGCTTTACGCTTTTCAACAAAGGCTGACATGCCCTCTTTCTGCTCGTCACCGGCAAAGCAGAAGGCGAACAAGCTGGTTTCCAGTGCCAGTGCACTATCCAGATCCTGATCCATTCCATCGTGAACGGCCTGCTTGGCACCACGCACTGATTGCGGGCCGTTGCCTTTGAGTTGCTTGGTAAGCTCCTCAGCGTAGCTTTCCAGCTCCGCTTGCGGCATCACGCGATTGACTAGGCCGATACGCAGCGCCTCTTGGGCATCGATTTTGCGCCCGGTAGTCACCAGGTCAATCGCCATGGCAGGGCCAACGCGACGTGGTAGGCGCTGGGTGCCGCCAAAACCGGGGATGACGCCCAGCAGTACTTCAGGCTGGCCGAATACGGCGTTGTCACTGGCTACGGCCCAGTCGCAGGCCAGCGCCAATTCGCAGCCGCCGCCAAGGCAAAACCCGTTCACCAGCGCGACCACCGGCACGGGGAGAGTCTCTAGGCGTTTAATAGTACGCAGCGCTTGGCTGGCGAAAACTCGCGCTTCTTCGGGCGTTTTTTCACGCATTTCAGTGATATCAGCACCCGCGACGAAAGACTTCTCGCCCGCACCGGTAATCAGCACGGCGCGCAGGTTCGGGTGAGCCTCAAGCTCTACTAAGTGCGCTTCCAGTGCGGCAAGCACTTCGCTGTTTAACGCATTCAGTGCTTTGGGACGATTGATGGTCAGACGCACCATCCCATGGTTATCAACCTTTTCGATCACTGCTTCGCTCATGGCGGACTCCTTATTTGATTTGTTATGGAACATTAAAGTGAACACCACTCAACCCTAGCGAACGCTTGGTTGAGTGGCAATCACTTCTTTACGCCGCACTCTTCCCTTCAGTACAAGCTAATCGTAAGAGTAGAAGCCGCGCCCACTTTTACGGCCTAGGTAGCCCGCTGCGACCATGCGCTTAAGCAGTGGGCAAGGACGGTATTTGGGGTCGCCAAAGCCCTCTTGAAGCACGTCCATAATCGCCAGGCAGACATCCAGCCCAATTAAATCCGCCAGCGCCAGCGGCCCCATGGGGTGAGCCGCGCCTAGTTTCATGGCGTTATCAATCGCTTCGGGGGTCGCGGTGCCCTCCTGAACAATAAACGCCGCTTCGTTGATCATCGGTACCAGCAGGCGATTCACTGCAAAGCCCGGCGCGTCACCTATCGGTACAGCGGTTTTCCCCAGCGCCTTAGCGAGGGTTTCAACCTCGGCTACGGTAGCGTCTGAGGTTTGCTCGGCGCGAATCACCTCCACCAACTTGAGCACTGGCACCGGGTTAAAGAAGTGCATACCCACTACGCGCTCGGGGTGTTCGCATACTGCAGCCAGCCGGGTGAGCGACAGCGATGAGGTGTTGGAGGCTAAGATAGCCGTGCTGCTCATTTGGCTAAGATCGCGAAACAATTTCTCTTTTAGTTCAGGCTGTTCGGGGGCGGCCTCGATAATAATTGCGCAGTCGCTTAGGGCATTGAGTGTGGTAGTGGTAGAGAGACGGGCTAGAGCGGCGCTTTTATCCGCCTCGCTGATTTTCTCTTTCGCCACCAGCTTTGCCATGCCTTTTTCGATGTTCGTTTTGGCACGGCCAAGCTGCTCTTCGGCCACATCGTAAAGGTGCACCTGAAAACCACTGGCAGCCACTACTTGGGCAATTCCCTGCCCCATAGTGCCAGCCCCTACAACGCCAATTTGTTGATCACTCATGCACGCTCTCCACTATCTATTATCACTACTATCTATTATTACCACTGGGGGGTTATCAATGCTGCTTAGCTTCTTCGCGCAATACGAATTTCTGAATCTTGCCCGTTGAGGTTTTCGGGAGTTCGCTGAAAATGACCGTTTTGGGGACTTTGTAGCTCGCCAAATGTTCGCGGCAGTGGGCGATAATGTCAGCTTCGGTGACTTCGCCGTAACCGACTTTGAGCTTCACAAAGGCACAGGGCGTTTCACCCCACTTCTCGTCGGGCTTAGCGACCACCGCGGCCTCTTCAACGGCGGGATGGCCATAAATAGCGTCCTCCACCTCGATGGTGGAGATATTTTCACCACCAGAAATAATGATGTCCTTGGAGCGGTCTTTAATCTCGATATAGCCATCCGGATGCCAAACCGCCAGGTCGCCGGTGTGGTACCAGCCGCCCTTCAGCGCTTGCTCGGTGGCCTCCGGGTTCTTTAAATAGCCCTTCATAACGTTGTTGCCACGCATCAGTATTTCACCCATGGTTTGGCCATCCTTGGGGACTGGCTCCATGGTGAGCGGATCAGCCACGCACAGCGCTTCGAGCATGTGGTAGCGCACCCCCTGGCGGGCTTTGATTTTGGCCCGCGCTTCCAGCGGCAATTCATCCCACGCTTCCCGCCAGGCGCAGACGGTTACCGGCCCGTAGACTTCCGTCAGGCCATAAACGTGGGTTACCTCAATGCCCAGCTTCTCCACCCCGGCGATCACCGAGGCAGGCGGCGCGGCACCGGCGGTGGTGACTTTGACCGGATGATCGAACTGATGCTTATCTTCCGCAGGCAGGTTCACGAGGCCATTAAGAATAATCGGCGCCCCGCTGAAGTGGGTGACCTTCTCTTCGGCAATGAGCTGCATGATCTTTTTAGGATCGACGCGGCGCAGACACACGTTTACCCCGGCGTTGGCGGCAATCGTCCATGGGAAGCACCAGCCGTTGCAGTGGAACATCGGCAGCGTCCACAGGTAGATCGGGTGGTGGGGCATCGCCCACTCCATGATATTGCTCACCGCATTGAGGTAAGCGCCGCGGTGGTGGTAGACCACGCCCTTGGGTTTGCCGGTGGTGCCAGAGGTATAGTTGAGCGAGATCGCATCCCACTCATCGGCAGGAAGCTGGTAGGCAAAGTCAGCGTCGCCCTCTCGAAGCAGCGCTTCGTACTCCACTTCCCCAATGCTCGGGGTCTCACCAAGAAACTCCACATCGGTCACATCGATGATAAGCGGCTTGTGGGTTAGCTTGGCAACGGCTTGCTGGATGACTTCAGCAAACTCGGGATCGACCAAAATGGCTTTAGCCTCGCCGTGCTCCAGCATATAGCTGATCGCCTCAGCATCCAGGCGAATATTCAGCGTATTAAGCACGCAGCCGGCCAGCGGCACGCCAAAGTGTGCTTCAAACATGGCGGGGATATTGGGCAGCATCGCCGCCACTGTCTGACCCGGCTGAATGCCCCGCTTTTCGAGCGCCGAGGCAAGCTGGCGGCAGCGCGACCAGGTTTCGCTCCAGGTGCGTCGCGTACTGCCATGTACCACCGCCGGGTAATCGGGATAGATCGACGCCGAGCGCTCGATAAAGGTCAGCGGTGAAAGCGGCACGTGATTGGCAACAGTTTTGGGCAAGCCTTGCTCAAAGATAGCGGTCATGGTCGGCTCCTGACTTTTGTTGATGTTTTTGAAAGCGTTCGTTTTAAGAGTTTGTTTAAAATGGTTGTTTTGATCGCTTAGAAACAGCGCCGCCGCCTCAAGAGGCGGCGGCGTGAAGCTGAAAATTAGCGTTAGTGAACCTCAAAATCGCTTAAGCACTGCATACCCGCCTCAATCACCGTACGCTGGGCGCGGCCTACCGGCAGCCATTGAGTGATGGCAAATTCGGCGCTGCGCATCTTGGCAGTATAGAAGGGATCATCACTGCCGTTGTTAAGGGCAGCATGGGCGCTGAGAGCCGCCAGCCCCATCTGCCAAGCACACAGCACGTGGCCCGCCAAGTTCAGGAACGGCGTTGCGTAAGCCTGCACCGCATCTGCGCCGATTTCAGGGTCACTGCCTTGTTCCTGCACAATTGTCTGGGCAGCTTTCAAATCCTCAAGCCCTGCGGCCAAACTACTGCCCAACGCTGACAAAGCGGGGTCGGCATTGAGTTGTTCCACGGTGGCGGAAACGTCGTGAAGCAGCGCAGCGAGCGCTTCGCCATTGTCACGCTGGAGTTTACGTCCCGCCAAGTCGAGTGCCTGAATACCGTTGGTGCCTTCGTAAATAGGCGCAATGCGGGCATCGCGCAGTAGCTGCGCTGCTCCGGTCTCTTCCACATAGCCCATCCCACCGTGCACCTGAATCCCCATGGAGGCGATATCCACTGCCTGATCGGTAGAGAAGCTTTTGATCACTGGAATCAAAATATCCGCGCGGGCCTGGGCGGTTTGGCGGGCTTCGTTACTTTCAGCGTGGCGGGCAGTATCCAACTCTGCGGCGCAGTAGAGCGCCAGGGCGCGCAGCGCATCGGTGCGGGAACGCATGGAGAGCAGCATGCGGCGCACGTCTAAATGATCGCTGATACTGCATTCAGCGCCGCCACGGGTTTTGGGAGAGCGCCCTTGGCGACGCTCCAACGCATAGGCAAAGGCGTGCTGGCAGGCACGTTCGGCCACGCCAATACCCTGAATACCGACTTTGTGACGCGCCTCGTTCATCATGGTAAACATATGATTAAGGCCACGCCCTTCTTCGCCAACAAGGTAGCCAATCGCCCCGCCGTTTTCACCAAAGCTCAGGGTGCAGGTGGGCGAGCCATGAATGCCCAGTTTGTGCTCGATAGAGGCGCAGGTGACGTCGTTGCGCTCGCCCAAGGAGCCGTCTTCATTGATCAGGAACTTGGGTACCAGAAACAGGGAAATACCTTTGTTGCCTTCCGGCGCATCGGGTTTGCGGGCTAGCACAAGATGGATAATATTTTCGGCGGCATCGTGTTCGCCCCAGGTGATATAGATCTTCTGGCCGCTGATGCGGTAATGGTCGTTTTCAGGTACCGCGCGAGTGCGTACTTGGGAGAGATCCGAGCCCGCTTGGGATTCGGTCAGGTTCATAGTGCCCGTCCAGGTGCCTTCCACCAGTTTGGGCAAGTAGGTCGCTTTGAGCGCATCGCTACCGTGATGGGCCAGCGCTTCGATAGCGCCAGCGGTCAGCATGGGGCAGAGCCCCAGCGCCATATTGGCACCGTGAAGCATCTCCTGCACCGCACTGGCAACCACTTCTGGCAGGTTCTGACCACCTAGTGCTTCTGATACACCAATACCGTTCCAGCCACCCTCGACATAAGCCTGGTAAGCCGTCGCGAAGCCTTCTGGCGTCGTCACACTGCCATCGGAGTGGCGCTTGGCCCCTTGCTGATCACCAATCTTATTAAGCGGGCCCCAAATGTCACCGGCCAGTTTTGCGGCCTCTTCGAGTACCGCCTCGACCAAGTCTGGCGTGGCCTCTTCAAAGCCCGGCAGGCTAAGCGAACGGTGCGCTAGCAGCTCTTCAAGCACAAAGCGCAAATCGCGTACCGGTGCGGCGTAAACATTCATAGCGAACCTCGGGCTGAAAATTAAACAATTGTTTGAAAGTGTACCCTTGATAGTAGTAACACTCTCTTGCCCACACCATTAGCCCAAGGTATCACCCGCTATGATTAGCGTCCTCACCCGTCTTTACTTTCGCTCACTTGCTTGCTCCACATCATCATAATAAGTGATATGGCTCTCATCTTCCGCAGGCGGCCCTACCACCGGTTCAGCGGCGTCGACGTCCCATACGGCATCTGAGAGATCCTCCAAGTGCTCGTGCTCCAGTGCCCCCTGCATCAACTCCTCGGTGACCACCAGCTCAGCACCAGCAGCGGTCATTGGCGTAGTCGGCGTAAAGGGTGCCACAGGCACAGGCGCCGGGCGCACGCTACGCCGCCAGGAGAAGAACATAACAAAGAACAGACTTAGTGAGCCGAAGGCCCAAAACAAACCCGCATCGCCCATCGCGGTCATCACCGGAGAAATCATTAGCGGGCTGATCGTGGCGCCAATGGAGTTGATCAGCAACAGGCCCTGGCTCATACGCACCAGCGCCCCTGCGGGGGCGCGGTCGGCGGCGTGGCTCACCGCCACCGGGTAGAGCGCAAATACCCCACCGCCAAGCAAGAATAGCAGTACCGCCAACAGCGGCGTAGAGAGCGGCAGCCAAAGCATCGCCGCCGAGATCAGCACGCAGAAACCGCTAATGCCAATCAGTACCATTTGTCGGTCATGGCGATCCGACCAACGGCCAATCGGGTACTGCAGCAGCATCGCGCCCATAATCACCACCGCCATCATCTGCCCCACCTGACTGACACTCATGCCAATACGCTGTAAATAGAGCGGGAGCAGTGTGTACGCTGCGGCTACCACCATCCCAGAGCCTAAACTACCCATCACACCGGTGGGCGTCAGGGTGATCAAACGGTGCGGGGGAAGCGGTTCGGCGTGCTCCATAATCGGTGACACGCGAGGAATCATCGCCATAGGTAGCACAGAGAGCGAGGCCAGTAGCCCAATCACCATAAAGGGCGCAGTGACGCCCATGGCGTTGGTAACACCCAGCAGCAGTTGGCCCAATACACCGGCGGCGTAAAGTGAAATCATATAAAGCGCCAGCAGGCGGCCGCGAACCTTCTGGTCGCCTGACGTGAGCAGCCAGCTTTCGATAACCAGATAAACCCCAACCGTGGCCCAGCCGCCGATAAGGCGCAGTACAAACCAGGCCCAGGGGTCGAAGAACAAGCCTTGCAGCAGCACCGTGACGGCCACTAATGAGGCAAAACTACCGTAAGCGCGAATATGGCCAATGCGCAGCAACAGGCGGTCATTCACCATTGCGCCCAACGCTAAACCGATAAAGTAAGCCGACGAGACAATACCGATGACCGTGGCCGACTCACCGGCAGCATCCAAGCGCACGGTAATTAAGGTGGCAAGAAAACCGTTGCCAATCCCGAGAATGAAGAGCCCTAACAGGGGCGCCAGCGCCATGGCTAGCAGTTGCCGCGACATGAAAACCTCGTCTTGCCTAAAAGTGGTGAAACAAAGGACTGAAAACAGGCGTAAAAACGCTACTAAGCGTGTTCACAGGAACCGTCATCTCACCTGGCACATCGAGTCAGGCCGGGATAGCGGCGCGCAATTATTACCCCAAAGGGGGCAAAGTCAATGCTTTTCTAACGTTATAATTATTCACGTTAGCGTTTTGTGTAGAATAACCGTGTCTGGCCCAGGAAATTCCACTACTAAACTATTCTTTTGTGCCCACCAACGGAAGGTCTCCTCACTAAAAAAGCTGATATGGGTGGGGTCGCTAATATAGTGCCAGCGGGCAAAAGCCTCCGGCGAAGTGACGCGCTTGGTCATTAAGCCCAGATAGCCACCTGGCGAGAGCTGAGCCGCCAACTGCGTAAGCACCTTGCCGGGCTGCGCCAAGTGCTCAACAACTTCTGTGGCGGTGATAAAATCATATATTTGTGTCAAAACTGAGGCATCGGGGGCGTAAAAAAGGTCGTAAATAGCCATCGAGTGCCCCTGCTCTGCGAACATAACCGACAGCGTCGGCCCTGGCCCTGAACCAAAATCAAGACCGCGGGCGTTGGGTTCGAGCTTAGCTAACAGCGGGGTAAATAAACGCCCTAAAAAGCGCCGGTATCCCGTATCATGCGGCGAGTTTTGATGTTTATCGTATTCGGCCTTTTCTGCAGCGGCGCTTAAATGCTGCTCGGGGGGGACAAATACCAGCTTGCACGTGGCACACTGGTAGTAGTCACGACGCCGATCCCGGTGGTAGGGCGCAGTAGTGGGCTCCACACAGAGCGGACAGCAGCGCATCATCGTATTCTCTGGCTTATCGTTACGTATTAAGGAAGGTGGCATGCTATCAGGTCTGGATCATCTTGTAGTAACCGTGACCGATATGGGTCGCGCAGTCGATTTTTACTCACGCGTTTTGGGCCTAGACGTGCGCTATCGCGATGCCCAACGGGTCGATTTAATGCTCGGTGATACGGCACTTCGCCTACATCAAACCGACACCGATATTGCCCCCATTTCAGCCACACCCACCCCTGGCAGCCTGGACTTATGCCTGCGCTGCCAGCTGCCGCTGGATGAGTTCAAGCAGCATTTAGATGCGCTGGCGATAGACGTAGAGCTAGGCCCCGTCGCCCGCCAAGGCGCCACAGGCCCGATTGAGTCGATTTATCTGCGTGACCCGGACGGTAACCTGCTAGAGATTTGCCGCCCCTCTTCGCGTTAATGCTAAGTCTAATGAATCAAGGTATTATATATCGCGCTTAAATAGCGCGCACTGATGTGCCAAGCACCATCACCCACTTCAGCATCTATACAATTGAATGAAAGGAAACGTTATGCTTGATAACGAAAGTGAATCCCCACTCGACGGCCAAGTCGTAAGCGAAGAGCAGAGCTCCCAGCCCGACACAACCATGGCAATGGTTATTTATGCGCTCTATCTGGCCAGTTTTATCCTTGGTTTTACGTCGATTATTGGTGTGGTCATTGCCTATGTCTATAAGGGCAAAGGCCCTACGTGGCTGGACGAGCACTACCGCTACCAGATCCGCACCTTCTGGATAGGATTGGTGTACGGCATTATTTTCTCGATATTGCTCTTTGCAGTGATCGGTTTCCCACTTTTGCTGGCGCTAGCCGTGTGGTTCATTATTCGCTGTGTTAAAGGTTTCAAAGGGCTGCAAGAGAAGCGCGCACCTTCCAATGTAGATACTTGGTTGATTTAACGATGACACCACAGGGGGCTAATAACGCTAGGCGTTTTTCCAAAGCCAGTGCGATCAGTTGGCTGTGGCGTCAACTGTCACGCTGGCCGCTTGCGCGCCTGTGGCGTATTTCTTCGGCGCTCGGCCCCCTGGTTTACCGCTTTAATAAGCGTGAGCGTTGGGTAACCGATCGCAACTTAGCGATCGTTTACCCAGACCTCTCCATTGCTGAACGTAAAACCCTTGGTCAGCACAGTTTACACCACTCAACGGCTACGATGTTGGAGCTGGGCCACGCCTGGATGGCGGAACCAAACAAGGTAGAGACCAGCATTTTAGCGGTGCACGGTCGCGACAAGCTCGATAACGCCCGCACCGAAGGCCGCGGCGTGATTGTGCTTGCCCCGCACTTCGGCAACTGGGAGGTGCTTAACTTTTGGCTCTCGAGCCATTTCCCTTTCACCGCCATGTACGAGCCACCCAAAATCACCGCCCTCGATCCCGTCATTCGTCATGGCCGCGAGCGTATGGGGGCAAGTTTGGTTCCCACCAACCCCCGCGGCGTTGCGGCATTACTTAAAGCGCTTAAACGCAGCGAAGCGATTGGCATACTACCTGACCAGGAGCCCGACTGGGGCAGCGGCGTTTTTGCACCCTTCTTTGGTCGCGAGGCTTACACCGCCACCCTGCTGCCGAAATTGGTCGCCCGCACCCAGGCACGGGTAGTCACCGGCGTCGCGCTACGTATTCCTGGTAAAGGGTTTGAGATCCATTTTCTGGATGCCGACGAGCGGGTCTATAGCGACGATGATGTGCAGTCTGCCACAGGCGTCAATGCCAGCGTCGAGAGTGCGATTGCCTTGGAGCCTGCACAGTATCAATGGGAGTACAAGCGCTACCGTAAAGTAGTGCAGGAGCAGCAAAATCTAGCCAACTTTCGCGACTATCGTCTTTATTAGGCTGAAAAAGAGAGAACTGATGGCACAACCCCCTACACCCCGCGATGAGATACGCGCTCCGCAGATTATCTACGCGCTTTACTTAGCGGGTATTGTCACTGCCAATATCACCCTGCTGATTGGCGTAATCATCGCCTATGTTTATCGTAAAGAAGCGGCGCCCTGGCTGCAGCAGCACTACCGGTATCTGATCCGCACCTTCTGGATCGGCACGCTCTATGCCGGCATCGCCTTTTTACTCAGCATTGTGATAGTCGGCACCCTGCTCTGGCCGCTGCTAGCGGTATGGCTAGGCGTGCGCTGCGTACTCGGCTGGGTCGATGTTCGCAAAGGGCTAACACCGGCACGCCCTAATAGCTGGCTTTGGTAAGCCGCAAGTCATTCCGCCCTTCACTCATCACCATCCTCGGTGTAAACATCATTTAACTCTCCAAAATCGGCTTGTAGCCAGTGGCGTAATTGGCTCATTCTAGGTGCGTCGCGCGACTCTTCGAGCGTAGGCAACGTGCCGGGAACAAAGCCACGCTTTATAAAGGGCGCCAATAGCTCAGGGTCGCCACTAATAATATGCACCGGTACTGCCGCGCTGGCATCGTCACCGGTAATCAACGGCGCGGCTTGATGATCCCCCAGCACTATCATCAAGGTATTATCATCCACTACACGTTCAGCCCAGCGGCCGGTGACTTTCACAGCGTAGTCCACCGACCAGGCGTAGTGGTCACGAATGCGCTCAATGTCCTGCCACAGCACTTCTGGTGGGTCACCGGCATCCTCCCAGGGGGCAAAAATACGCCCATCGCCAATGGATGACCAATTGTCCAGTACCGGCAGAATCGGCGTCCATGGGGCATGGCTGGAGATCAGTGCCAATTGGGCAAACACCGGTGTCTCACCTAGCAAGTAGCGCTGGGTGTAATCGAGAGTGAATTGATCCGGCATGGTTACCCAGTTGAGAGCAGGCCCGGCGTAAGCGATATCTTTCGCTGCGGCAATTTCATCGAAACCGTAGGCCTCCCCTTCCGGCCACGCCAGGGTAATGGCGGGCATCACACTGAGGGTTCGCTGACCAGTGGCACGAAAATCATCGATCAAAGTGGAGTGGCCGCTGTCCAACATCAGCTGATACCACAGCTGGTTGTCGATCCAGCGGCCGCTGAGGGCTGTCGCGTGGGCTAGCCATGACTGCCCACCACGAATGGGTGAGGCCAACATGCCAGAGACCACGTGGAGGTTATGCTCCCCCAGGCGCTGTTGCATCTCGGCTAGAGTAGGCAGTAGAACGTCGGAGTAACGTGGGTTTTCCAGCGCCGAGATACCGTAGGACTCAATAAAAGTGAGCAGTACATTGCGCCCCGCCACCCCCGGTAGTGGTCGCGCCTCCATTGGTGCGGCCTCCAGCTGTGCAGTAAAGGCGAGGCGGGCGGCGTGGGTATCGGTAATTTGCTGCCACTGAAAACGCGTGGTGTCCACCGCTGGCAAGCGCGCGCTTTCTATCAGCCGTACTCCATTGAGTTCAAGCGCCGCACCGGTAGTGGCAGTGGCCAGCAGCGTTAACGCGACCACGCCAGGCAGGCGCTTAACAGAGTAGGCAACGGGTGGCATCATCAGGCGTGCCAAAACCAGAGTGATGGCTATCAGCAGGGCAACCCCCAGCAGCATTGCGCAAACTGCCAACAGTTGACCTACATTACCTACTAGCAGGTGATAAATTGAGCGCAGCAAAGGTATATCAAGATAAAGATTAAGTGGCCGGGCAAAGGCCATTTGGGTGGCGGCTGTGCCTAGATTCGCGGCGGTTGCCAACATCACCCAACTAACGAGTCCGATGGACACTATGCGGCGCGTTTGGCCGACAGGAAGCAGCAACATGAGCGGCGCAATGATAAGCGCCTCCCAAGCGAGCAAATATGAGCTGATCTCGCCAAAACGCCACCAGAGCGGCGCGATGAGTAAGAAATTCAGCGTTAGAAGCATTAGTAATAATCGACTCATCGCATCCCCATAGGTGCCTACTTTAGCTTACAGTGTCAAAGGTACAGTCTGTCAGCGCTTGGTCTCGTTGAGTAGCTGTACCCAATCGCAAGATAAGAGAGCAAGGAATAAGGCTGCTGAAAAGCGCAACAATCATGTACTGTAATATTTTATCGTATAGTTGTTGTGTAAAAATTTCACGCTTTGCTTGGCTTTAGGCCATGCGCTTTGCAGGCCCTCACCGGAAAGGATTTCGCCCATGCGTTGTAATCAAGTTGGTAGGAAGCCGGTTGCCAAGTGGCGGCCTGGCAAATGGATAGTGTTAATTGGCTGCGCGCTGACCTTGCCAGCGTTGGCCGCAGACGATGCGCACTTCAGGCAGGTTATTGAACGCGCCAAACAGCTTGCTCAAGAAACCTACCAAGCCCCGGAAGAGACCTTACCAGAGGTATTGCGTGAGCTTGACTACGATACCTACCGGCAAATTCGCTTTGATCCCGAACACGCCTACTGGAAAGACGAGAGCCCTTTTAACCTACAGTTATTTCATAGCGGCTTTCTGTTTCAAACCCCGATTGCCTTGAACGTTATCGAAAACGACACGGTAACGCCCCTGCCCTTTTCAGCAGAGGACTACACCTACGATGGCAATGCCGCCGCACTGAAAGAGCAAGACTTAGCCGGCAGCGGCCATGCGGGGTTTCGCCTCCACTACCCTCTTAACAGCGATGACTACGCCGACGAATTTGGTGTATTTCTCGGTGCCAGCTACTTCCGCATTGTGGGGCGTGAC
Organism: Vreelandella sp. 2A-K22; assembly: GCF_054065485.1. Classification (NCBI taxonomy): domain Bacteria; kingdom Pseudomonadati; phylum Pseudomonadota; class Gammaproteobacteria; order Oceanospirillales; family Halomonadaceae; genus Vreelandella; species Vreelandella sp. 2A-K22. The sequence goes on from NZ_JBSUGC010000006.1 coordinate 159,122, forward strand.
CAGGCTTACGGACTCTCTACCCGCGGGCTGGCGATCGATACCGCCTCACCAGATGGCGAAGAGTTTCCGGCATTTCGCGAGTTTTGGCTCTATAAACCCGAGGCTGATGCCGAACAGATTGAACTGCTGGCGTTAATGGATAGCCCCTCGGTCAGCGGCGCCTATCGCTTTGTTATCCAACCCGGTGAGAATACTCAGGTCGAGGTCGAAGCGGAGCTGTTTGCCCGGCAAGATATTACCAAGCTGGGCGTTGCACCGCTCACCAGTATGTTCACTTATGGTGAGGCAAGCCGCGAGCGGCCGGACGATTTTCGTCCACAGGTGCATGACTCCGATGGCCTACTGATACATGCCGGTAGCGGCGAGTGGATCTGGCGCCCGCTGAGTAACCCATCTCACCTGCATACATCCGCCTTTGTAGACGACTCCCCTCAAGGCTTTGGATTAATGCAACGGGAGCGGGATTTTAACCGCTATTTGGATACCGAAGCCCAGTATCACCGTCGCCCCAGCCAATGGATTATGCCGCTGGATGATTGGGGCCCGGGTCACGTGGAACTTGTCGAAATCCCTACCCCCGATGAGACTCACGACAATATAGTCGCCTACTGGGTGGCGGACGACACCCTGGATGCCGGCGAATCGCGCCGCCTGCACTATCTCACTCACACGCTGAACACTCAGCCTGATGCGCACAATCTTGGCCGCGCCATTCGCACTCGTCATGGCAATGCGGCGGTGCCGGGGCAAGCGGACTCTGCCTCACAAGGCCAGCGCCAGTTTATTGTCGACTTTCAGGGAGGTGCCTTAGAGGAACTCACCGCTGACCAGCCCGTCGAGTTAGACATTAGCGCCCAACACGGCGAGGTACTGCTCCCCCAGGTCACCGCGCTGCCCAACAATGGCTGGCGAGCCAGCTTCCGGCTACCCGCCAGCGATCAACCCAGCGATGTTCGACTAAGGCTCACCTTAAACGGCGAACCAGTTAGCGAAACCTGGAATTACGTGTGGTATCCCGATGACGAATAGCACTTATCAAGCAAACCTTATCTCGCCAGCGCCTGTGTGGATCAAGGCACGTCCATTCAGAGAGCCCAACTAATGCGGCGCATGGCGCTACGACGACTGCGCAGCGCGGGTGGGCTAGCCCGCTCGCTGTTTATTTATTGGCGGCCTGGGCGTCAGCGTGGCCTGCAGCGCCTCTATCAGCCTTTCATACAACCCGGCACCGTTGCCTTTGATATTGGCGCGCATCTAGGCGACCGTAGCGCGGCTTTTCATGCGCTCGGCGCCAAGGTGGTGGCGCTGGAGCCCCAGCCCGACCTCGCCAAATGGTTTAAACGCCTGGTAAAGCCGCCGACCATTACCCTGCTGCCGATGGCGGCGGGCCCTACGGTGGGCTTTGCTGAGATAGCGATCAGCCCCAGCAACCCGACCCTGTCTACCCTGGCCACCGAGTGGCGGGAGCAGATCGGCGAACGCAACGCAGGCTTTAGTCAGGTACGGTGGGAGCAGCGTTTACGGGTGCCGGTGACCACGCTGGATGCGTTAATTGACGAGTATGGCGAGCCCAGCTTTATAAAAATCGACGTTGAAGGTTTTGAGGCGGAGGTTTTGGCGGGGCTAAGTTGCCCGGTGGCCGCGCTGTCGGTGGAGTTTGTGGCAGGCGCCCTGGAAATAAACAACGCCTGCGTGAACCACTTAAGCCGCCTTGGCGAGTACCGCTACAACGTGGTAGCTGGTGAGCAACGCCACTTTCGCTGGGCCGAGTGGCAAACGCCACAAGCGGTTAGCGAGTGGCTAAGCGCAGGAGCCGAAGGATTGCCTTCCGGTGACTTGTACGCCTGCCGCTCGGATCATCGGTTACTTCTGTATAATGCTTAATACCTAAAGGCTTCTCATTTTATGATTCACCACTGGCAAACCCTCACCGCTCCGCAGTTAGCCGAGTTCGCCCAATGCGACCCTGTAGCGGTACTGGTGCTCGGTGCCATTGAGCAGCACGGCACTCACCTCCCTTTAGCCACCGACTTGACTATTGGTGAGGGACTGCAGGCCGCTATGTTGGAGAAGCTGGATACTCACCTGAACGTAATCTGCCTACCGCCGATTGCGGTGGGCGCCAGCGACGAGCACGCCAATTTTCCCGGCACGCTCAGCCTACCCGCGCCGCTGGCCATTGCTACTCTTGAAGCCTACGGCGACAGCTTAGCCCACGCCGGCATTCGCCGCCTGGTGCTGATTAACAGCCATGGTGGTAATAAGGCAGTGATGGATTTGGCAGGGTTAACCCTGCGTCGGCAGCATGGTATGCGCGTGGTCAAAGCGACTTACACACGGCTACCACCGCTAGAGGGCGCGATTGCCTTTGAAGAGTTGCGCTACGGCTTACACGGAGGACTGCTCGAAACCGCTATGATGCTCTATTTAGCGCCAACGCTGGTGCAGCTGGACGGCTATCAGGCCACCCCGCCTGCAGCGCCCCAAGGCGATGCATTAGTGAGCGCAGAAGGTGCTGCGGCTTTTGCCTGGCTGGCAGAAGACTTAAGCACCCAAGGCGTAGCGGGCGATGCCAGCAAGGCCAGCGCTGAACTAGGCGAGCAGCTGGTTCACCACTATGCCCGCCAACTGGCGGCCGTGGTGACGGAAACCGCCCACCTACCACCGCTAACCAACCTAGGAGCCTGCCTGACTTAACACTGATCTACTGCGAATCCCGGTATTTTGGCCAAATTTATTCGATCGATTTCGTTAAATAGCGCGCTATTCGCCTCAATCGATCGATAAATTTGGCTCAAAATCCATGCTTCTCGCGACGATCGGCCAAGCCAGACAGGCTCCTAGCCCGCTGCACCAGTGGAAGGCAGCTTTAGCTCGCGACCGTTGTGCGTTTAACGCTGGCCACTGAGCACATCTTCCAAGAAGTGCCCGCCTCGGGTGGCTTTGGCATTTAGATAGCGCTGGTTATGGTCGGTAACGCTGCCGTAAAGCGCCTGGCGTGAGACCACCTCGATACCGCCTTGACGCAATGCCTCCATCTTCAAGGGGTTATTGGTCAGCAGTTGCACCTGGTCAATGTTAAGCGCGTTAAGCATATCCACCGCCACCGCATACTGGCGCTCATCGTCACCAAAACCGAGTACTTGATCCGCATCCACGGTATCCAGGCCACCATCCTGTAAGGTGTAGGCGCGTAGTTTATTGGCTAAGCCAATGCCCCGGCCCTCTTGAGCCAAATAGAGCAGCACACCGCCACCCATGGCTTGAATATCCGCCACGGCGTTGCGTAGCTGCTCGCCGCAGTCGCAACGCAGACTGCCGAACAGGTCACCGGTTAAACACGCCGAGTGCAGGCGTAGCGGCACCGCGCCTTCCCAGCGCTCCGGTTTACCGATCACCACAGCAACGTGCTCACGCAGGCCGTCCGGCTCACGGAAAAGCACAAAGCGGCTGTCGGCAGCATCCTCGAGGGGGATATTCGCTTCGCTCACCCGCTTGAGCATGCCCGGCGCCCCGGCAAGGCATTGTGTAGCGTCTTCAGCGCTGACTTGCAGCAGGCGTCCTTCTGCCAACTGCTGCTCAATGGTCGCTGTAGCCTCTTGGCTAACAAAAGCGCAGAGCGCTGCGGGAATCAGCAGGGCTCTGCGCATCAGCGTCACGGCGCCTAGTTCGGCTATTCCGGCGGGCTTTAACCCGCTCAGTAACCCACCCGCAGGTTGTGAAAGCGTTTCCGCCGTGGCCAAGCCATTCAGCTCATTGGTGCTAATGTGAGCTACCAGCGGTAGGCTGGCGGCCTCGGCGGACAAGTTCATGCCCATCGCCGTCAGGCGGTGACGAGTAAGCACCAGCGAAGGCCGCTCGCCTGCTAGCAAAGCCAGCGCTTCGACCGATTCACTGCCTTCCAGCGCCTGCACGAGCAAACGCTGCCCACTGGCATTCACCACCACTGGCAATCCACGGCGGATGTCGAAAATAGCGCGTTCAATCTGGTACATGTAGGCCTCCTGGCTTCCTTACGAGGGGGATGGCGCATGCTTGCTCTAAACAACTTGCTCTCAACTGACGAGAGCCCGCATGATGAAGCGGATTTTCTAGCACGGAGGCGTCATGCCCGAATCCCATGTCAACATTATTGCGCTGTCCGATGCTTGGGAATGGCTGTTGGCGTTGCGTCATCGGCGCTCTTGCGATGTGGCGATCACCTTGGCGCCAACCGGCGAGTGGCAAACGGCTAAAGCGATCACCGCTGAGGCGCGAGAGCTGCTCGATTGCCTGACCCCGCTGGCCAGTCGACCGGCGTGGGTGGTGGCGCAGCTGGGACAGAGTATGGATGGCCGCATTGCCACGGAAAGCGGCCACTCCCACTACATCAACGGCCATGAAAGTTTGGTTCACCTGCATCGTCTGCGCGCTTTGGTCGACGCAGTGGTGGTCGGCGCGGGTACCGCCAGCGCCGATAACCCGCAGCTGACCGTGCGCTATGTTAGCGGCACTAACCCGACGCGGGTGGTGCTGGATCCACGCGGCCGCATTCCCAGCGACTTGGCACTGCTGAACACCGATAGCGCCCCGACGCTGCATATCGTGGGGTCTGACGTAAGGTCTGAGCTGCAGGCAACGACGAGCCTGGCCCACGTTGAACGTTGCGTACTGCCCCTGAACGCCAGCGGTCAGTTCGCTCCCCATGGTGTTGTCACCCTGCTGGCCAAGAAGGGCCTGCCGCGGGTGTTGATAGAAGGCGGCGGCATTACGGTGTCTCAGTTTATCGAAGCGGGAACCGTTGATCGACTGCATCTGCTGGTCGCCCCGCTGCTGATCGGCTCCGGTAGGCCAGGGCTGCAAATGACGCCCATCGAGACCCTTGAGAGTGCGCTGCGCCCGCCCGCGCGAACTTTCCGCTGCGGTGACGATACGCTGTTCGATCTGCGACTGCGGGATACTACCGCCTGAAGGTTGCGCTTTTTCACGACGACTCAGCGCCACCCAGATACCCGGTAGGCTCGCCAGCAACACCAGCACCCCGTAAGCCAATGACACCGCCACGCCTTGAGCGGGTGGCAGGCCGACCAGCGCCCAGACCCCGGCAGCGGCGCCTTCACGCAATCCCCATCCGGCTACCGAAAACGGGATCAGCATGGCCAGTAGCAGTACCGGTGTCAGCGCCAGCACTTGCAGCGACGGTAGCTCAACGCCAATCGCCCGAGCCGCACAGACCATTACCAGACCATAGCTCAACACAATCACCAGAGACGAAAGCAACTGCTGGGGCCACACGCCGTGCCGCAACAAACCACGCCTTACATCGCGCGCCAGGGCTTGGCACCAGCTCGGCAGCCTTGTCAGCCCATGGCTAAAACGTTGGCGCAGCAGCAGGCCGCTGGCGATGAGCGCCGCAAGAGCGGCGAATGCGCTTAACCCCACCGCTGTGATCACTGACTCACCCAGCGCGGCATGCCAGAGCGGTGAGAAAAGCAGCGCGGTTAGCGTTAGCATCACCACGGCGACCTGCCCCGAGGCGCGCTCAATAATCACCGCTCGCCAGGCGCGCCCCCTAGACTGCGCTTGAGTGGCATGGCGGTGCGCCCGCCCGGCGTCGCCTAATACACCGCCGGGCAACAGCTGATTGACCAGTAGGGCCAGGTAGTACTCCCGTAGCGCGTAAGCAAACCGCAGCGGTACATCAATAAGACCCGCGGTAAACTGCCAGCGCCAGGCGCAAAGCATGATCTGTAGCGTGCTGATGGCTAACGCCAGCACGACCCACTCCGCGGAGAAACGTTGCACCTCCGCCACAATCGCCTGGGGCTCCACCCACAACGCCACCGCACCCAGCAACGCTATGCTGACCACCATGCGGCGTAGCCATGGGCTTCTCCGCGCCAGCTTTTTATAACAAGCCCCCAGTCGAGTGAACATACCTTGATCCGGCCCCATAGGATTAGGCCTCTTCCCTGGGGTTGGCAAACAGAGGCGTAGCAAACAGGTCGCGGTGCCCCACCCAAATACCCAGTTCGCCATTGGCCACCGCTTGCTGGCGCTGCTGTAACCAGGTGGCAATACGCGCCGCCGCTTCTGGGGCTTGCTCGGTGGCGGCTTCGGCCCAGCCTTCGAGCAGCGCCAACATCAACGGCTGTTGTTCTTGACTGCCAGCAGCGAGCTGCCACGGTGTTTCAGCTTGTTCAATGCGATAATCAGCCCTCTCTAACGCGGCAGCTAATGCCCCGTGCGCCTGCCCGCCTAGTGCATCACCTAAACCTTTATCGCGCTGCTGGTGAGCCATAAACATCGCCTGCAGCCAGCGGTCTTCGTCATCCAGCACCGGCGCGCCTTGGGGGTCAATAAAGTGCCACTCACCGGTCACGCTTAGCGCTATCAGCAGCGCCTGCTGCTGCCCGGCAATGCGAGCCACAAAAGCATCGATCCACTGCTCGGAGACCAGATCCAGCAGCGCCGATGCGGTGACGAGGTGCGCGTCGTCAAGCGACACCTCAGCAAGCAGTTCCAACGATACGCAGTGCGTCTCAACGGCCACGGGCTGCCCTTGGCTATTGCTTAATCCGGCAGCACGCTGGCGCGCCTGGGCTAACAAAATGGCGTCGTGATCGATCAGCTTCCAGCGCTGTTGGCCATTCAGGCGCGGCGCCAGAAAGCGCATATTACTGCCCCGGCCGCAGCCAAGATCCGCTATCAGCGGCGCCGGAGTACGCGCGCTCAGCCACTCCGCGGCAAGCTCAGCCAAGGGCTGGCTACGGGAATCGACATCAGCCGCCTCCCGCAGCGTCAGCCAGTCGGACGCAAACTGGCTGCCTGGGCGCAAATTTGGAGAATCGGCGGGCGCAGTTAACGCCGCGGCAAACCTGGCCCCCGCTTCTTGCCAGTCGCTTAACGCATCCCGGGCCTGGGCCGCTCCCTGGCGCAGTTGGTGGCGTAGTTTGTCGTCATGGCAAAAACGGCTGAGGGCATCTTGAAGCGCGTCGACGTCACCCGGTTCAACGCTCAAACCAGCGCCTGCAGGCAAGGTATCGCGAAGCGCACCACCGGTAGTGGTAATCACTGGCAGGCCGTGGGCCAGGGCTTCGGTGACCACCATGCCGTAGCCTTCATACCAAGAGGGCAGTACCAGCGCATGGGCGCTGCGATAGGCCGCTTCCAGCGTAGCGCCATCGCACTCGCCGTGAAGCCGTACGCTGTCTTGCAAGCCGTTCTGATCAATCAGTTGCTGTACACGCTGGGTAAAAGTGGCATCCCGAGCGCCACCGTAGCAGTCGCATTGCCAGTGATCGCCGCTAACGCCCGCCAATGCCTTTACCAGAATATCCTGCCCTTTGCGCGGCGTTAACGTTGCCACACATAGCAAACGTAGTAGCTCACCCGGTTCTGCTGCGGGGCTGATCGGCGCCTGGGCAACACCCGGCTCAACCACAGTGACACTGGGATTGAGTGGCATTTCATAGTGGGCCGCCAGCTCCGGTAAGCGCCGGGCGGTAAAGTGACTGGTGACGATAATCCGCGCCACGTGGGCAAGCGCGTTTAACTCGCTGCGATGAAAGCGCTGCTGATCAGCCTCCTCAAGGCCCAATTCATCGCCTAAGGGGTGGTGCAGCAACGCTGTGATTTCCAGCCGCTGGGCATGTTGGGCAACCACCTCCGGCAGCGCTCCCATGGCCAGGCCATCAATCACCACCGCCGCCTGATCGGGAAGCGACGCTAGGGCCTGAGTGAGCGCTTCTGCTGCCTCGGCATCCGCATCAGGAAACGTGCCAGCCAAGCCGACGACGTCAATTTCCCATCCCTGGTCACGCAGGGCCGAGACAATTTGGGCGTCGTAAATATAGCCGCCGGTACGCTGAGCAGGGTCACCGGCAACGATAAGGTTAAACCACTTACTCATAGAGCGCCTTCATAGCTTGCCCAGGCTACATGGGATTCATGTAGCTTGATCTCCATATGGGTAATCCCTTTGGCGGTGATGCCCATTTTGCCCTCACCAATCGCCTTGGCGAGCTGGTCAAAGATCACCTTGGCCATGAACTCGGTGGTGGTATTTTTACCCGCGAACTCGGGCACTTCATCCAAATTACAGAAGTTGTAACCCGCCAGTACTGATTTTACCGTTTCGCTGGCAAGGCCGATATCGATCACCAGGCCGTCCTCATCCAGCTCGGGGCGCTGAAAAACCACATCGACAACATAGGTAGCGCCGTGGGTACGCTGGGCAGGGCCAAAGATCTCACCATTGAAACTGTGGGCGATCATAAAGTGGTCACGGACACATAAACGGAACATAAAAACTCCAAATGAGAGGTAAATGGGTTATGAGGGGTAGCGCAGGCGGTGACAGAGCTCAACGCTACCACGGCCAAACAACTGAGGAGCAAGCGTGGGCAGTTGTGCAAAGTCGCTTTCACCGCTGATTAGCGCATCCAACCGCTCGTCCACCAGCAGGCTCAGCGCTAATTGAAGGCGGCGCTGGTAGTCCCAGCGTGGGCGTAACTTGGGCGGCAGTTGACCTACTTGGCTGGCCTTGAGCGTCAGTCGCTGGGAGTGAAAAGCTCCGCCCAATGGAATCGCAATATCCCCCTGGCCAAACCAGCTCATTTCGATAATGCGCCCTTCGCTGCCCGCTAACGCCAGTGCTTGGCGCAAGCCGGCGGACTGGCCGCTGGCGTGGATCACGCAATCTTGATCATGGAGAGCTTGTTCGGGAGTGCAGAAGGTGGCGCCCAACTGCTCGGCGAGCTGGCGACGTTCAGGGTTAATATCGACTAACTGAACGGTAACACCAGGCACCTGAGCGCACAGGTACGCTACCAGCGCACCGACGACACCGGCGCCCATAATAGTGATTCGCTCACCCAGCATCGGCTCGGCGTCCCACACGCCATTGATGGCGGTTTCCATATTGGCCGCCAAGACGGCACGTTTAGCAGGCACATTGGTGGGTACTTCCAGCACTGCCGAAGCAGGCACAATGTAGTGATCCTGGTGGGGAAACAGGCAAAAAACGGTTTTATCCAGGAGAACGCTTGGCCCCTGCTCAACGCGGCCAACGCTGCAGTAGCCATATTTGACCGGGGCAGGAAACTCACCCGACTGGAAGGGAGCCCGCATGCGCGAGAATTCGCTTTCAGGCACACGACCATTGAACACCAACGATTCGGTGCCGCGGCTGATACCACTGTATAAGGTACGTATACGCACCTCATCCTGGGCGGGAGGACTTAGTTGTTCACGCCTCATCTCGCCTTGTGCTGGGTTGGTCACCCAAAAGGCGGTGGCCCAGGTTTTTTTAGCGGCATTGGGAGCTTTGCCAACATCGTCAAGCGCCGACATGAGCGTTCCTTTTCGTTACGAGCCCACTTGATTCGGGCTCTCTTTCATTCCGTTGAATGTGGCGTGGCACCATTGCGCTGCAAGTTAGGGGTAAGAGACACGCCGTGTGTCTCAGCCCCCGAGTATAATGTGTGGCCATGCATTGCATGGCCTTAGGCAGAACAGTTTTCAATGGTTCACCATCTTCAGCGTAGCGGGTGAAAAGAATATATTCGATTAACCATTTGGAACAATTGAAACTAACCCGTCTATTTCTTGATCTTATGGACAACACTACCTTCTTCTACAAGAATGGTACATATAAAAATAGTTGCATCATTTATTTCAACTGCGGATAGCGACGCCGCTTCGTGAGCCACCATGCCGCTTTTTTCCAACGCTTCTTCTTACACCCTGCCTAAGCGTCTCTATGGCGCTGCAGAACTACTGCTGGGCAGCTTGCTGCTAATTGCTGTAGGCAAAGGCTTACCACTTTTAATGGCTACTCCGGCCAATTGGTGGGTGGCCTTTGCCTTCTACACGTTTATTTCCGCTCTGGTCATCATCTTCTGGCCCCACGGCGCACTGGGTTGGGCTAACCGGGTCACGTTGGTGCGTGCGGTTGTGGTTTCATTAGTGGCAGGTGCGCTCGCCGCCAATGCCTTTGTAGGGGCAATCTGGCAATGGCTGGCGATCGCGGTGATCGCCCTACTGCTGGATGGCGTTGACGGCTGGATAGCCAGGCGCACCAAAAGCCACACCCGATTCGGGGCGCGCTTTGATATGGAGTTGGATGCCCTGCTGATTTTGCTACTGTGCGCAGGTTTGTTGCGGCTGGAATCACTGGGGTTTTGGGTGCTGTTGATAGGCGCAATGCGCTACCTGTTTATCGCCGCCAGTTGGCAGTTCCCGTGGCTTTCAAAGCCGCTGTTTGCAAGTTTTCGCCGTAAGGCCGTTTGTGTCTGGCAGGCGGTGGCGCTACTGCTAGCATTAACGCCACTAACCTCCCACCTTGTTGCCAGCCTGCTGGCCATTAGTGCATTGATCTCATTGCTCTATTCGTTTGGTGTTGACGTGTGGTGGCTGTATCGAAAAACACAGCGCTCCTAGCCCACTGCATCTTGTTAGCGAGCCGCTTGGCGACTCAGGGAAATAACGGTTTGGATAAGCTGTTTCCTCCTGACTATAGTCATTGTTAGGCTATCTTTTCGCCTTTCGTGTACTGGGAGACTCTTATGGATCACTCAGCAACAGTTCCCCACGGCCCTTCTGAATTCCGCCGCGCACGTGCCCTCATCACGCGATGACTTTGCTACTGTCGAGCGCTCCCCAGGGAGAGCTAGGCACTTATCCTTTTGGAGTTTAGGCTGTTTTGGAGTTGAGAAGCCACACATGCACAAGCATCAAGAGCTTTTTGATGATCGACGCGCAGCAGGGCGAAAGCTTGCTTATGTATTATCCGACGCGCGTTATGACCTAGTGCTGGCATTACCTCGTGGGGGTGTACCAGTTGCTTACGAGGTAGCGGCAGCACTTAAACTTCCGCTTGATGTGGTCATCGTGCGTAAGATTGGTGCGCCTGGGCAACCCGAGATTGGGCTAGGCGCTGTCGTCGATGGCGACCCACCTCAAGTGCTGTGGACACCGGATTTGCTGCAGATTTTTCAGCCTTCTGAAAGTTATCTGGAAGCTGAAGTACAGCGCCAACTAAGCGAGATAACCCGCCGTCGTCAGACTTATATTGGTAATCAGGCGCCCATTAACGTTAGCGAACGTCACATATTATTGGTGGATGATGGTATCGCCACCGGTGGAACAGCTAAAGCAGCCGCCAGAGCACTACGCCAAGCAGGAGCCGCTTCCGTTACCTTGGCAGTGCCTGTCGCCCCGCAGTCCACGCTGGATGAGTTGGCTACCGAGGTCGACGATTTGATCTGTTTAGCTACTCCCGAGCCATTTATTGCCGTTGGCCTTCACTATCAAGATTTTACCCAAACCAGCGATGACGAAGTGATCTCCCTATTGCAGAAGGCTCACTCTCTTTAACGCATTCTTTGATATAGATTAAAGTACAAAAAAGCCAGCTTTCATACGCAGTGAAAGCTGACTTGTTTAATTATTGAGGCTTTTATGCGGCCTTAGGCAGCCATCGCAGCACACTCATTGGCGCAATGTTGGCACGCTTTGGCGCACTCCTGACAATGCTTAGCATCGTGTTTGGCACACTCATTTCCACACGCTTTACAAATATCAGCACATATCCGACAGATTTCCTTGGCGTATTCACTCCCCTGGGCCATGAAGGAGGCTGCCAAGCGGCATATCTGTGCACATTGACGATCTAAACGGATGCACTCAGCCATCATTTTTACATCATCTTCTTGCAAGCAGGCAGTGGCACAAGAATCACAGTAGATCGCGCAGATATTGCACGCTTCAATACATGGCTTATATTTTTCAAATTCCATCTTTCTACCCTCCTTGTCATCAAACGAGCACTCGGCCTACTCCTGCACAGGCGTGACAAGCCGTATGTTGAGTTCCTGAAGAACTCGTCTAATAGAGTAGAACAGAGAGCTTGCAACACAAGCGCAGCAAGCGGCGTCACTTAACTCTAACACTCCAACCTCAGGCGCTGGTGCCACTCAGCAAGGCTTTCATCGGGGTATTCGTCGAAGCATTTATCTTGGAACTGCCCATTGACCTCGACCCAGTCGGCCCGACTTCCCAGCATCATGTGCGTTTTCCGGGGAGGGGTCGGCAAGTCCGTATCAATCGCCGAAGCGAAAGGGTGTACCAGCTCGGGCCATTCGGGGTCATAAACCCACAGCGACGATGCACAGTGCTTGCAGAAATGCCGCTCTCCCGTGCTCTGCTCCCCCTTAATGAAGGCGCGGTAGACAGTAATATGCTCTTCGCCGCTAACGTTGAGCGTTTTGCTTTCTCCACTGAGGTTGATTGCGTACCCACCCCCGCCAGCCGTTTTGCGGCACACAGAACAGTAACAGCGATTAAAAGGATAGGGGTGGTTTGACTTCACACTGAACGTCACTGCCTGGCAGTGGCATGATCCTTTGAGCAGCATAGTTACCTCCGTTTGCAGCGGTTACCCAAGACAAATATCAAGGTGCGACTGCATGAACCGAGTGCGATCTTAAGTACTCTCTTTAGTACTCTCTTAAGTGCGCTCTCAGGCTCTATCTTAATATCTTAGCTTAGCGCATAGGATCTACGTCGCTTTCAACGGGGATAATTGACGCTGTTTGTGAGTCAATGCATCAGCGTTCAGGCTTTAAGGCTTGGAGCAATTCAGCCACGGCCATCTCCCCTTCGGGCTCGTCAAACGCTTGTGCCAGCGAACCTTGTACATAGCTCAAAAAACGAATGGCGGCGGGGGGTAAGCGGCGTTGCCGTCTGACCACAAAGTGCCAACGACTTTTCAGCGGAAAGCCCGGCAACGGCAGCTCTTGGACGCCGTTGGGCGAATCTGCAACAACGTGGCGAGACAGCACCGCTAGACCCATGTTTGACGCCACCGCTAGCCGAATAGCCTCGTTACTGGCGATCTGCTGGGTAGAGCGTAGCTCAATACCCGCACTGTACAGCCAGGCTTCAAAGGTATGCCGAGTCGCAGAGCCCGGTTCGCGCAGCAGAAATCGCTCCTCTTTGAGTGCGTCCATGCTGAGACCTTCTACGCCTGCCCAGCGGCAATGCTGCGGCCCCACCACTACCAATGGATTGCTCAGAAAAGGCGCGGCTAACACATCGTCATCAATGGGCGGGTGGCTAAATACGTAGATATCATCCTCATGGCGCTCAAAACGATTGAGCATCTGCTGGCGATTACCTATCTCCACCGTGACATCTACCTGGGGGTTAGCCTGACCAAACGGCCCTAACAGCCGTGGCAGTACATATTGCGCGGTGTTCACCAAGCCGATACTGAAGTGTCCGCGCCCTCCGCGGTTGTACTCCTCCAGGTACTGACTAAACACATCAGCACGGCTAAGCAAGTCCTGGCTGAGTTGATAAAGCGCCTGACCAACCTCAGTGGGCACCAGGCGCCCTTCCTCGTGGCGCACAATCGGTTCACCGACAATTTCTCTCAGCCGCTTTAGCTGCTGAGACACCGTGGGTTGGGTCAGGTGGAGCCGATTTGCCGTGGCCGTCAGTGAGCCTGTGCGAACCACGTCGGCATAGACCTGTAGCAAGCGAAAAGTGAGTTGTCGTACTTTCATAGCCAGCCCCATAGATAATCATCTATGACTATATAAATCTTATTTTTTTTCATCAATCTCTTTGGATCGCTAAAGTAACTGCTTTAAAACCCATCAAGGAGATTGTCCGTGCCGGATATTGTGGTGATGTTTTTTGTGCTAGGTGTGGTTGCCGGTGTGGTGCGCTCCGATCTCAGTATTCCCAAAGCCGCTTATGACATATTGAGCCTACTGCTGATGCTGACCATTGGCCTTAAAGGCGGCATGGCGCTGCATGGCAGTTTGAGCATATCGCTGCTGGTCGAGTTATCTGGCGTCACTCTGCTGGGGATCATCATTCCACTGCTTATCTTTCCGGTGGTTCACTATTTAGTACGGCTATCCATCGCCGACAGCGCCAGCCTTGCAGCCCACTATGGCTCCGTTAGCGCCGGTACGTTCGCCGTGGCCCTGGCGTATACTGAAGCGCATAGCCTAATAACAGGTGGGCAGGTGACGCTTTACCTGGTACTGCTCGAACTACCGGCCATCATGCTGGGCCTGTGGCTCTACCGGCGCTTCAGCCGTAAAAAGGCCGCTGACACAACGTCAGAGCCGATCAAAACTTCCGGGCTGTGGCACGAGACTCTGACCAATCGCGGTGTAATCCTGTTGGTGGGCGGTGTGCTTATTGGCTGGCTATACGGCCCAAATGCAGGTGAGTCAGTCACCGGGCTGTATACCAAAGCCTTCCATGGCATTCTGGCGCTGTTCCTGTTGGAGATGGGCTTGGTCGCGGCAGAAACACTGCGCAGCCTGCGGTGGGGGCACAGCCGTCTGATTATATTCGCGCTCGCGGCACCTATCGTGCTTTCCTGCTTTGGCCTGCTAATGGCGTACTGGCTAGGGCTACCCGCTGGATCAGCGGTTATTCTAGCCAGTCTCTCCGCCAGTGCCTCTTACATTGCCGCCCCCGTTGCTATTCGCGCCGCCATTCCAGATGCCAACATTGGCCTTGCCATGCTGGCATCTTTGGGGCTCACCTTCCCTTTTAACGTGTTAATGGGCATACCTCTCTATCATCAACTTTGGGCATGGCTGGTAGGGTGAGGTGAAGTGTCCAATGTAGCGCTATGATGGCTGACCAATGGGCCAGACAGTTTACGCAGCGCCACGTAGAACACCGGCGTGAGGAACAAGCCAAACAGGGTGACGCCGATCATGCCGGCAAACACCGCAGTTCCCAGCGCCGCCCGTACCTCGGCGCCTGCGCCGGTGGCAACTACCGAAGGCAACACCGCCGCGGTGAAAGCGATCGAGGTCATGATGATCGGCCGCAGGCGCAACCGGCAAGCTTCCAGGGCCGCTTCCACTACACCCTTGCCCTGCAGTTCCAGCTCCCGGGCGAACTCCACGATCAGGATGGCGTTCTTACAGGCCAGGCCAATCAGCACCACCAGCCCCACCTGCACGAAGATGTTGTTGTCACCTCCGCCAAACCAGACACCAATCAGCGCCGCGAGCATCGACATGGGCACGATCAGAATCACCGCCAGCGGTAGCGTCCAGCTCTCGTAGAGGGCCGCCAACACCAGGAATACCAGCAGGATCGACAGCGGGAAGACCACTAGAGCCGCATTACCCTGGGTGGATTGCTGGTAGCTCAGGTCGGTCCACTCCAGCGCCATGCCCGGGGGCAGCACCTCTTCCGCCAGGGCGTTGATGGCATCCATCGCCTGGGCGGAAGAAAGCACGCGGGGGTCAAATTCGCCGGCCAGGTCTGCTGCTGGGTAGCCGTTATAGCGCAACACCGGATCCGGGCCGAAGGTCTGCGTGATGTTCACCATCGTGCCGATGGGTACCATTTCCCCCTGGTCATTACGGGTACGCAGCCGGGCGATATCTTCCACGCTGGCCCGGTAAGGGGCGTCCGCCTGGGCGATCACCTGCCAGGTGCGCCCAAAGCGATTGAAGTCATTCACATAGGTCGATCCAAGATAGGTCTGCAGGGTGTCGAACAGCTCGGTCAAGGGCACGCCCTGGGCCTTGGCCCTCAGCCGGTCCACTTCGGCATCCAGTTGCGGCACGTTGGATTGATAACTGCTGATCGGAAAGCCCATTCCCGGCGTTTGTGAAATAGCCCCCTGGAGCTGGTTCACCGCCTGCTGCAGCGCCCCATAGCCAAGATTGCCACGATCCTCGATAAACAGCTGAAACCCCGACCCATTGCCCAGGCCCAGAATCGGCGGCGGCATGAAGGAGAAAGCAAAGCCTTCTTTCAGGCCGCCAATGCCCTGGTTGATGCGGGCGTTTATCTCCGCGGCGCTAAGGCTGCGCTCACCAAAGGCGCTGAGGGTAAGAAACGCCACACCGGTGTTGGAGGTGTTGGTGAACTGCAGCGCGTTCAGGCCGGGAAAGGCAATGGCGTGCTCCACGCCTTCGGTTTCCATGGCAATGTCCACGACGTCCTGAAGCATCTCGTCGGTTCTCTCCAGAGACGCGCCTTCCGGCAGGATGACGCCGGCAATCAGGTAAAGCTTGTCCTGCACAGGAATAAACCCCGGCGGCACCGCCTTGAACATCACCCCGGTGCCCAGCAGCAACAGCGCGTAGACCACAAACACCGCGCCGCGATGCTTCAGGGAGCGGGCCACGCCGCCCTGGTACTTGTTGGAGCTGGCGTTAAAGAAACGGTTGAAGGGTCGGAAAATCCAGCCGAACAGCGTATCGATCACGCGGGTGAGCCGATCCTTGGGCGCGTCATGGGGCTTGAGCAGCATCGCTGCCAGCGCGGGCGACAGGGTCAGGGAGTTGATGGTGGAGATCACCGTGGAGATGGCAATCGTCACCGCGAACTGGCTATAGAATTGACCGGTCACCCCCGACAGGAAGGCCATGGGAATAAACACCGCGCACAGCACCAGCCCCACGGCAATGATAGGCCCGGAGACTTCTTTCATGGCCTGATGAGCGGCGGCCTGGGGCTTCAGGCCCTCTTCGATGTTACGCTCCACGTTTTCCACCACCACGATGGCGTCGTCCACCACGATACCGATGGCCAGCACCAGCCCAAACAGGGTCAGCGTGTTGATGGAGTAGCCCAGCAGGTAAAGCGCCCCGAAGGTGCCGATCACCGAGACCGGCACCGCCAGCAGCGGGATAATGGACGCACGCCAGGTCTGCAGGAATAGCGTGACCACCAGCACTACCAGCAGCACGGCTTCCAGCAGGGTGGCGATCACTGACTTTATAGAGTCATTAACAAAGATCGTAGTGTCGTAGACCGCTTCGTACTCAACACCTTCAGGGAACTGCTCGGACAGCTCCTCCATGGTAGCGATCACCTGCTCTCGGATATCCAGCGCATTGGCACCCGGTGCCTGGAATATTCCCACCCCCACCGCGTTGTTGCCGTCCAACTGCGAGCGCAGCGTATAGTCCCCGGCGCCCATTTCCAGCCTAGCCACATCCGAAAGCCTGAGTATCTCGCCGCCCTCGCCGCGCTTCAGCACGATGTCGCCAAACTCCTCTACTGTTTCCAGCCGCCCTTGGGCGTTGATCAGGGTAAGAAAGTCACTATCTTCAATGGGCTCAGCTCCCAACTGCCCGGCGGAGACCTGTACATTTTGTTCACGCATGGCCCCCACCACATCACTGGCCGTCAGGCCACGGGCAGCTATTCGATCAGGATCGAGCCACGCCCGCATGGCGTAGTCCCCTCCGCCGAAGATTTGCGCGTCCCCGATCCCTTCGATCCGGGCCAGCCGGTCACGGACATTCAGTCGCACATAGTTGCGCAGGTAGAGGGTGTCGTATTCACCGCTGGGCGAGGTCAGGTGAACGACCATCAGAAACGTTGGCGACTGCTTCTGGGTGGTGACGCCTTGCCGACGCACTGCTTCCGGCAGTCGGGCTTCCGCCTGGCTGACGCGGTTCTGCACCCGAACGGCGGCCTGCTCAGCATCGGTACCAGGGCGGAAGGTGACGGTCATTTGCAGCACACCGTCAGAGCCCGCCACGGACTTGAGGTACATCATATCCTCAACGCCGTTGATGGCTTCTTCCAGTGGCGTGGCGACCGTTTCGGCGATCTCCTTCGGGTTAGCGCCGGGGTAGACCGTGCGAACGACCACTGATGGCGGCACCACGTCCGGGTACTCGCTAATGGGCAGGTTGGGTATGGAGATCAGCCCCACCGCTAGAATAATGATCGACAGCACCGCTGCAAAAATCGGTCGATCCACAAAGAAACGCGAGAAATTCATGGCGGTCTAGTCCTCCCTGGCAGCAATGGCGGGTTGGGCGTCAGCAGCCGGGGCGGCGGGCACCGTTTGGGGGCTCACTTCCATACCCGGCATGAAGACTTTTTGCACCCCGTTGACGATCACCCGGTCGCCGGCAGCAAGCCCTTCGCTGATGACCGTGCGTTCATCCACCCGGCGCCCTGTGTCGACCTGGCGACGCTGGGCGAGGTTGTTCTCATCCACCACGTAGACGTAGCGGCGATCCTGGTCGGTCAGGACCGCCTTGCCATCCACCAGCAACGCTTGGTCCAACCGCGCGACCGGCATTTCGACCCGCGCAAACTCCCCGGGCCGAATGCGGCCATCCGGGTTGTCCAGCACTGCCCTGAATTGCAGGGTACCGGTGTTGGGGTTCAAGCGGTTGTCGATAAAGTCCAGGGTGCCTTTGTACTGGCGCTGCGGGTCGCCGCCCAGCTCGATATTCAGGTTGTTCGATGCTTCACCGGTGAGAAGTGTCTGGCTGGCAAACGCGGCCTGCTCGTCGGCCTCGAAGTAGACGTGTATCGGATCGATGCTCACCAGCGTGGTCAGCAGGCTCTGGTCGGCGCTGGCCAGGTTACCGCGAGTGACCATCGCCCGACCGACGCGGCCACTGACCGGTGCTGTAATGCGGGTGTATTCAAGGTCAAGCTCGGCGGTCTGCAACGCTGCCTCGGCGGCATCGACCATGGCACGAGCGTTACTCAGGGCCGATTGACGCTGGTCATGCACTTCCTGGGAAATGGCCTGACGCCCCAGCAACACCCGGGCGCGTTCAGCTTCACTGCCAGCCTGAGCCTGCTGGCTCCTGGCCTGGGCAAGATCCGCTTGGGCGGCGTTAACACGGGCCTGGTATGGGCGTGGATCGATCAAGAACAGCAGATCTCCCAGCTCTACCAGCTCTCCCTCCTCGAAGGCAACTTCCTGGATATAGCCGCTGACTCGCGACCTTAATTCAACCGTTTCAGCCGCTTCCACCCGCCCGGTGAATGACTCACTCAACACCACCGGCTGAGCGGTCACTTCTGCCACCTCGACTTCTGGGGGTGGCGGGGGCGATGCAGAAGCCGCCTCCTCACTCTTGGCTTCACAGCCGGTAAGCAAGGCCATCAGCAGCAGGAACAGGAATATCGCCCGGCTGCTTGCAAAGCGGGTTCTTAGAGACAGACTTCCCATGATTACTTGCTCCAGTGGCTATCGGACGCCGATAGCAGCATTCGTTATATAACGCCTCACCGCGTTGGCGGTTGGCATTTAATTAGTCGGTTCAGCACGATCCATTTCGACATTGCCCTGCGGCTTCCACCGTGAGGGGGCGCCTCGCCTCAGATCGGCAGCGTTCTTGAAAGACGCTCTGGTCATACGGAGGACAGGCAAGCCCGCAGCACCAGGCTGCGGGCTTAGCGCCCATCAGACGCTACCTACAATAGGCGGTACGAGCGCGAGGGAGGTATCGTGTTCCTGCGGAAAGCTTGCCTGTTTCTGTCACGGGCAGAGAGCGGCCCAATAAGCAGGCCCAATCAAACAAACGAACGATTTTCGGACTTGCACAGTATGACGGTCAGGTGACAGCTGATGCGGGTTGTCGATTTCTACGGGGTACTTGCCTGATCCTGCAGAATCAAATGAAAAAGCCTACGATTTATAAATCGAAGGCATATACTGCGAACTAATAGGGAGGAAAGCCATTGACCACTATCTTGCCTGAGCAGATTGTCCAGCTCAGCGACAACCTGTCGCAACAGTTAATCAGTGTTGCCCGTCGCTGGAGCCCACTTGAAGAGCTTCAGGATACGGCGATTGCCGAAGTGCAACTGGTGCGCGCTGACGCCCCTACCAGCTTTCACTGTGCGGTATACGAGCCGTGCCTGTGTTTTGTCATTCAAGGCAGCAAGACCGTGCTACTAGGTGACAAGGAGATCGTCTACACCGGGCCCAGCTACATGGGTAGCGCCGTTTACCTACCGGTGGTAGGCAGGATTGACCATGCCACCCCGGAAAAGCCCTACTTGGCGGTAAAAGTCTCGGTGGATCCCCAGGAGGTAGCAGGACTGATACTGGAACTGGGCGACACAGCGCCGCCCGCGGGAAATGATACTATCTGCTCCGAGACGGACTGCGGATTAAAATCGGCCCCCATGGATGCACGCATGCAGGGTGCACTTTATCGATTGTTGAGCCTGCTCGACTCCCCGGAAGACATCAAGGTGCTTTCCCCCTTGGCCCGTCGGGAGTTGATCTATCGGGCACTCATGGGTGCCATGGGGCCTCACATGCGCCGGTTTGCCGCCTCCGACTCCCAGGCCAACCGGATTGCGCGGGTCATCTATGCGCTTAAAGAGCGCTACACGCAACCGCTCAAGATCCGTGAACTGGCAGCAACCGCCAACATGAGTGAATCGACGCTTTACCATAGCTTCCGGCAAGTCACACGCATGTCGCCCCTGCAGTACCAGAAGAAACTTCGCCTGCACGAGGCCCGACGACTCATGCTGGCCGAAGGGCTCGAGGCGGCTACCGCCAGCTACCGGGTAGGTTATGAAAGCCCTTCCCACTTTAGCCGCGAATACAGCCGCATGTTCGGCGCGCCACCCCGGGCAGATGTCATTCAACTGCGGGCAGCGGGAACAGCACCGCAGACTGCATGACTTCCAGTGTGATCGGCTTCTGGTTTTCCCGATGTTTCTGATAAACGGCTATTTAGTCTTTTATAACTTCAAACCACTTAATCTTGAATCATTTCAACTAAATCACCAACAACAATAACGCTATAGATAACTATAAATCTTTAACCTTAAAAGCACATCAAAACGTCATTAAACATGACGAACACAATAGGTTCACATCTTTCGCACAAGCCGCAAAAAGTATATTAAAAGCAAACAAAATCAGCTAACACACACATTGTTAGCCAAGGCTATATTAGTTCACTATTACAAACTTTATTTTTAAGACTCTGTCTTGTTTGTTTAATAAATCGTGGTAGGATTCATCGCTATTGAATACCCGACTTTTACACTCAAGCATAGTATTACTACTCTGCCACTGGGTAAATGTGCGCGGTACTTTTCCAGCGAGCGAGTTCACACTCCATGACACCGATTACCCTGCTGTTTCTGGCCGTATCCATGTCGGCGGATGCCTTCGCCGCCTCCATCAGCAAAGGCGCCGAGCTGCAAAAGCCACGGTATCGTCACGCCATCGGGATTGGCCTGGTCTTTGGTGTGATCGAAGCCATTACCCCGGTACTCGGCTGGGTAGCGGGCAAGGCATCTCAGCAGTATGTGCAAGCCTGGGATCACTGGGTGGCCTTTACCCTGCTGACGCTTATCGGCCTTCACATGATGCATGCCGGGCTCAAAAAGGAAGACAAGATAGAGCACCGCAAACAGACGCTCTGGTTATTGGTGTTGACCGCCACTGCTACCAGCATTGATGCCATGGCTGTGGGCGCCAGCCTCGCCTTTATCGATGCCAATATCATCGCCACCAGCCTAGCTATCGGCCTCGCTACTACGGTAATGGCCTCTGTAGGCACTTTTCTGGGCAATAAGCTTGGCAAGTTCGTCGGTCACTGGGCAGAACTTATCGGCGGTATTGTGCTAATCGGAATTGGCTTAGCAATATTGGCCGAGCACACAGCTTTTTTTAATGCTTAACCAGCAATTTATAACCTTGACCTTTTTTAAACCTGAAAGTCCTTCTTAAGCGATTGAGCTTTTACACATGAAGCTGCCGTAAAAGAAAAGCTTGAGAAAAATCTATTTACTTAACTAAAGACTAAAGCTGCGGTAGCTGGTCAGCCAAGTGGCGTAATTTATCCGGATTACGCACAACGTAAAGTGCCTGGATACGACTATCCACGACCTCCAGCGTCATGACCTGAGGTAGCCCATCGTGTTCGATCGTTAACCACCCCGGAAGCCCATTGACAATTACATGACTTACCCAGCAAGGGTTGGATGACGTCGACTTGTGGGCCAAGCCTGCAAAGAACCGGCTTATTTTATCTGCGCCGATAATGAGTCTGCGTACAGCAACTCTCTTGCCGCCTCCATCGGCATGCAGCGTCGCGCTGCCGCTCAACAAAGCCTTCAATTCGGTGACATCGCCACTGCGTGCTGCTTCAAAGAAGCGTTGGGTCAGTTGGCTGTGCTCTCCAGCCGCCACCTGATAGCGCGGGCGTGCGGCCCGCACCTTTTTTCGAGCCCGGCTGGCAAGTTGGCGACAGCTTGTTTCACTACGTTCGAGGCTGATGGCGACCTGACCAAAATCCAGACCGAACACATCGTGCAGTAGGAACGCAGCCCGTTCCATAGGCGACAGTCGCTCCAGCGCCAGCATCAGGGCGAAAGAGACATCGCTGGCTAGCGCCTCGGGGTCTACCGGAGTATCCAGCGTTTCCACCAGCGGTTCAGGCAACCAGGGGCCCACATAAACCTCACGTTGTCGATGAGCGACCCTAAGGCGGTCAAGACAAAGCCGGCTGGTGACGGTGGTCAGATAGGCACGCACATCGTTCACCGAAAGGTGGTCAGCATCATGCCAGCGCAGGTAGGCATCCTGTACCACATCCTCCGCTTCGCTCACCGAACCCAGCATTCGATAGGCGATACCGGTCAGATAACGGCGCCAGTGATTAAACTGGCGCGCGAATTGTTCCGTCATGGTGCCTGACTCCCGCTACTCAAGAACGGCGGTCGCGTCAACTTCAAACAACATACCATCCAGCGCTAACCGCGGTACCGGCACAAGTGTTTGCGCAGGCAGCGCATCGCCAAAGGTCTCCTTCACATAGCGGGTCATAACCTCCAACATCGAAGGATCATAATTGACGACATAGGTGTTAATACGAGTAACCTGTTGCGGGCTCGCATCAAGTTCTTGCAACACAGTTCTAAGGTTGCGATAAGCTTGGGCAACTTGATCCGCAAACGACTCAGGCAGTACTCCCTGGGCATTTTCGCCTCCCTGACCGGCAATGTAGGCAACCCGGCTGCCTCCGCTGGCAACCACCGCGTGGCTATAGCCGTTAGGTGCAGGATCATAAAGTTCATCAGAATTGACGATGGTTGTTGTCACTCCACCTGCGTGAGCTGTGTTCAGCGCCATAGCGATAATTCCCCATTTAAAGCGTTTTATGATGCAACAAAACATACCACTAACCCTCAGCTCTGATTACTGACGGCTTTGGGTTTCATTCGGATGAAGCGAACGAAACCCCACACTAATGCGGTTCCAGACGTTAATCGCTCCAATCAGTAAGGTAAGGTCAACGAACTCTTTCTCGGTAAAATTCGCTAGGCCCTGCTCGTAATCCTTCGTTGGTGCGCCAGTGCCAGCCAACCTTGTCAACGCCTCGGTCCAGGCCAACGCCGCCCGTTCCCGTGGCGTATAGAGAGTGGACTCGCGCCAGGCAGACAGCAGGTAAAGGCGTGCCTCGCTCTCACCCGCTGCGCGGGCATCGCTGGTGTGCATATGCAGGCAAAATGCACAGCCATTGATCTGAGAGGCGCGTGTTTTAACTAGCTCAATCAGACTAAATTCCAGTCCACAGTGGCGAACGTACTCCTCTAGCTTAGTCATCGCGGTAATGCCCTCTGGAGAGGCTTTAAAGGCGTTCAGGCGTGTTTCCATTGTCTTGCTCCTCTGTTTTATATGGAGTGGAAAGCTATCCACCGGTCGTTCTACAGAGGTAGACGGAACAGCCTTAATGTTTGTGACATGGTGAGAAATAATTTAGAAAATAAAACGCCTGGGAGACGAGGAGTACGCCAAAGCATTGGCTAGTGGCCAGGGCATTTCGGATACTTATCGCTATCTCCCCTACCCTGTGGGCCACTCAATCACTCTCTTTTCCAACGGCTTTCACATGCCGTAGAGTAACGGCTGATATCAACGCAAGCGCCAAAAGGGTGGCGCCACTTACTGCGGCGGCCATATTCATACCTTGCGTAAACGCAGACTGTAATTGCTCAAGTTCCCTCTGGGAAGTCGTTCAGCAACTTCATCGGGCGTTGAAGCAAAACTTTAACCATTACATAGTCTCTGCTTCACGTGCCTCACTCGGCGGGTGTCCAATAATGCGTTTGAACGCGCGACTGAATGAGGCTTCAGAGTCATAGCCAAGCCGGTTCGCGGCCACGGCGATGCGCATATTGTCCCGCGCTATCCACTGTCGAGCCTGAAACATCTTTACCCGCGCCACATACTTGGCGGGAGTCACCCCTAACATCCGGCTGAACTTATCGTTAAAGCTTGAGCGCGAAGCCCCCATGACATCCGCTAACTCGGCGACTGACCAATCGCGCTCCGGCTGCGTATGGATGGCTGCCAGCACCTTGCCGAGCTGTGGGCAGCGCACGGCTGCAATCCAGCCGCTAGAGTCGCTGCAGGCACACTCAATCCAAGCACGAATAATAGTGGCGGCCAGCACATCGGCCAAACGGGCAAGTATGCCGCAGGCACCGATTCGATCCAGGCTAATTTCTCGCTCCATTGCCTCCAATAAGGCAGGTACCGAGGGATCACGTTTAGCCAAATCGCTAGCGCGCATCATGTCAGGCATTATCGCAATCAGAGGGTGTAGCGGGTCGAGATTGAAGTGCATGGCGCCACAAAAAAGCACATCCGGCTCAATATCACTCTCTTTTGACTCACTGTTCACCAGATAAATATTCTCGGAGACCGGCCTACGAGCCAACGTAGCCTTATCCACTGCAGGCACGTCCTGCGAGCTGGCCATTACGTAGGACGCTCCACGCGGAAAGAGCACCGCATCGCCAGCGTTCAGGTATGTCCACTCGGTTGTCTCGGTACGCAACCAACACCCGCCTTGAGCCACAAAAAGAAAAAGTGCTGCTGGCTGGGCAGAGGTTGCGACGGCCCAAGGGGCGCGCAGCAGGCAGCGCCCATACTCCACGCCCTCAAGGCGCAGGCCGAGCAGAATTTCAGTTAAGGTGTCGCGCATATTAATGAACCCGGTTTGGACAAATAGTCATTCTTTACGGATTTTATATCATAGAAAAGCCAAACCCTTAATTTTACACTGCAGCTTCAACTAACACTTTAGTAGGCCTGCAATGAACGACACTACTTGCTCCGCCAGCCCGTCATTACTAACGGCAACACCCACCGCTGAACCTACCTCAGCCAACTGGATGGGCATTGTCAGCCTCGCGCTGGGGGTTTTTGGTTTGGTGACTGCTGAATTTTTACCGGCCAGCCTGCTGACGGCCATGGCAGCGGATCTCAACATCTCCGTTGGCGCCGCGGGCCAAGCGGTCACGGCTACTGCTGCAGTAGCTGCGCTTGCCGCGCTAACAATCCCACTTCTGACCCGCAATTTTGATCGTAGGTTTGTGCTGCTTTTTTTAACGCTGCTGCTTGTCGTTTCCAACGCTTTGGCGGCAACGGCGAATAGCTTTTTTGTTTTAATTTTTGCTCGAGTACTGCTGGGAATTGCCTTGGGAGGGTTCTGGTCGATGGCCGCTGCCCTGGCAATGCGCATGGTGCCCGATAATCTGTTTGCACGCGCCATGTCTATTGTTTTGACCGGCGTGTCTGTCGCTACCGTTTGTGCAGCGCCTTTGGGCGCCTATATCGGTGGTCTCTGGGGGTGGAGAAGTGCGTTTATTGCCGCTGGTTTCCTTAGTTTGATAACGCTCGTGACTCAGCTTTTCACCATTCCCGCTATGCCGCCAAAAGATAACCCAAGCCTGCGCACTCTCTTCCAACTGCTTCAACGCACGCAGGTTCGCGTTGTGCTGTTAGCCGTAGTGCTGATGATTTCAGGCCATTTTGCCGGATTTACCTACATACGACCGCTCCTTGAAGAGGTGGCGCAATTATCCGTCAGTGCAATCTCTGCGGTACTGCTCGGCTTTGGTATTGGTGGTTTTTTTGGCAATTTCGCCGGTGCATTTATTGCTGAGCGTAGCGAGCGCAACGCCATTATGTTTGGTGGAGCACTCATTATTGCGATCACCATTACGCTACTGTTCGCGGGTAGTCTGGCCAGCGTTACTGCTGTATCTATCGCACTGTGGGGGTTTGCTTTCGGCGCATTTCCCATCGGATTTCAAACCTGGATAGTTCGTGCCGCACCTGATCAGGTTGAAGCTGCGGGGGGCTTGATAGTTGCCGCTTTTCAGGTTGCTATCGCCAGCGGTGCTATAGGCGGCGGCATACTAGTGGATTACCTCGGCGCTTTAGGTGGGCCCCTATTAGCCCTGATCACTACCACCCTGGGAACCCTGCTTGTGCTGTCATTTGGGCCACGCTCACAAAGCCCGGCCTGATAGCAAGAGAGCCGGGAGCAGTGAAACTTCCCGGCTCCTCAGTTGACTAGACCACCCAGCGGAAATGCGGTGATTCAAGCGTTACATGCCTCTTGCAGTTCCCGTTACCCACGGTTCATCACCGTTCAATATCGCACAGGAAACTCTCCAGAATGGCACGGCTTTGGGCCAGTTTGGCTGCTTTCTGGTCGGCAAGCTCAATTTGTTCGTGCAAAACATTGCGTAGTTCGTCACAGGGCTCGAAGACTGGGCCCTCCCCTCTCACACACGGTAGGAATTGCTTAATGGTTGCCAGAGTCATGCCTGCTGAACCGAGCAGCTTGATCCGCTCGACAGTGCGGATCTCACCCTGCCCGTAATGACGGTACCCATTGGTGGCGCGCGTTGGCTTAAGCAAACCTTCCGCTTCATAGTAGCGCAGCATGCGAATGCTCGCTCCGGTGCGTTTAGCCAGTTCACCTATTTTCATTCGCTCTATTGACTCTTACAGCGCTGTGAGGGTTTAGGGTAGTGATTCTTCACTGCAAGTTCAATCAGGAGTCACTGCTATGTCCACTAACGCCAGCAATTTTCAGGCCCATATTAATGGGCAGCCAGCCACTCTTTCAGAGCTGATACCCCTGGCCTTTGCAGGGTTTGCCCATTTCACGGCCATGCAGGTACGAGATCGAGAGATCAAAGGGCTAGATCTTCATCTTGCCCGTCTGCAGAAAGCGTCAAAAGAGTTTTTTGGAAAGATGCTTCCCGAAGAGCAGCTAATCTCCTACATCAGAACAGCTATTGATGAAGGCCCGAAAGACCAGTCATTAACGGTTACTCTCTTCTCCAGCCACGGTGAATTCACCGCGGCCAGCATGGATGCAGAGCCAGACGTGCTCGTCCGTAGCAGCGCACCGGCTAATGTCCCTAAAGGGCCGTTGAGGCTGAGTAGGGTAGATCACGAGCGACCTCTGGCTTCTATCAAGCACGTTGGTGAGGCGGGCAAAACCTACTATCTACATCAAGCTCTGCGCCAGGGCTTCGACGATGCAGCCTTTGTCGACCGCCATGGGCGATTGAGCGAGGCAACCATCTGGAACCTTGCCTTCTGGGACGGTGAGACGGTTATCTGGCCACAGGCAACGATATTGCAGGGCACCATGATGGGTATTGTTCAACGCCAACTAAACCGCCTCGGTATTGCCCAGCGCCATGAGGAGATCACCATTGAGCGTCTTCAGGAACTGTCCGGTGCCGCGGTGATGAATTCATGGACACCTGGGATCGCAGTCACTGCCATTGCTACCACTGCTTTTGCAGAAATAACCCCGTTCATCAGTCTGTTTCATAAAGCCTACCAAGCTGAGCCCAACAGTGTGTTGTAGGGGGTCTTTCCATATAGCGCGGAATCTGAGACAACACCATCGATTTCCCAGCGTTGTCTCAGCAAGCTCTTCGGCAAAGAGCACTGCACATTGCCCCCGCCACCACAAGAGTGAACACGGCCTTTCCGTTCAAACGTTGCAATCAACAGACCAGTTGCTCGCTCAATGCTGGTAAGCGCACCTTTATTTAACAAAAGGCTTTCAAGGGCCTGCATGTAGGCTCGCTTGTATGTGTTGAATTGCCATGCCTTACTCACTCTTATAAGGGTAGATTTAGCAAACACAATGTGAAATTTAATTAATTTTAGACTTAAGCCAATCGACAAAGGCCTGCATTTTGGCGCTATGCTGCCAACTTTGGGTCGGGATGTAGTAACACAGCATTGAATCAACGCCTTGATACGACATTGGCTGCAATGTGTTAGCTTTCACAAAGTCAGAAACCAGAGTCTCTGAACAAAACACCAGCCCTTTCCCAGCAATAGCTTCATACACGCCATAGAGCTCCTGATCAAAATATCTTATTTCAAAGTTTGGAAGAGACTCCCCATTTTCCATTAACCAGCTTTCCCAAGGTGAGTCCGGTAATTTACTATTCTTCCATTTAGTCAGGTAGACAATAGGAGGCTTATCCGCTGTGATAGAGTTGATAAAAGAAGAGTCTCCATATACGTTAAAACGTTCTTTTTTCAATAAGCTTGACTCATCAACACGGGTTACGTCTCCCAAACGGATAGAGAGGGCATTAATTTTAGATGCCACCACTTCACCTGTTGATATTTCAACATCAATATTTTGATAGATTTTATTGAAATCATGTAATAACGGAATTAACACCAGGGCAGCAAAGGATGAAGTGGTATCAACATTCAGTCGTGATGCCCCTGACTTTATATTATCTAGCGCAGTCTGAATTTTCTGCAGACCTGCTGTTGTTGCCTCAGCGAGCTGGTGCCCCTCTGAAGTTAATATCACTTTCCGGTTTTTTCGGTTAAACAGCCGCACTCCCAACCTACTCTCAAGGTTGCTGATGTGGTGCGACACACCTGCTGGCGTTATCGACAGCTCCTCAGCGGCATCTTTAAAGCTCCCCAGTCGAGCTGCTGCTTCAAACACCTTAATCGCTTGCAATGAAGCCTTCACCGCCAGCCCCCCATTTTGGACTCAATCTCGTTTCTCAATAGGTAAGTTTTACTCATCTATCGAGCCAGTTTATTCATTTGTCGCAGTATTGGCAAAAAGGCAGCATAGCCACTCCACATCACTATCAGTCGAGCCCACTATGCACACATTACTTCATATAGACGCCAGCGTACGCAAGACGTCCAACCCAAACCCCGACCACAACTCAATATCAAAGCGCATTGCTATGCAGTTTGTTGATAAATGGAGGTCTGCTAAAAGTACAGATAATTACATTTATCGTGATATTGGCTTAAATCCACCAGCTTTCATTGACCAAGACTGGATAGGCGCTGTGTTTACTCCGGATGACCGAAAAAGTTCTGAGCAGCGCGAAAAACTGGCTTTATCAGATCAGCTATTTAACGAGTTATCTCAAGCGGATGTCATTTTAATATCTTCACCTATGTATAACTACGGCATGCCCGCCCCTCTTAAAGCATGGTTCGATCAGGTAATGCGTATAAATAAAACATTTAGCTTTGACTTGACTCGTGGCGACCATCCTATAGAGCCACTTTTGTCTGGAAAAACACTTATTTTAGTGACCTCATGCGGAGAATTTGGGTTTGGGCCAGGAGGTGAACGTGAGCATATGAATCACCTCGGGCCACATATTAAAACATTGGGCAGATACTTGGGTGTCGAGTCATTTTATGAAATAACGTCAGAGTACCAAGAATTTGGGGACGAAAGGCATCAGGAATCAGTTGCTAATGCGCTTAAAAATGCAGGATTACTAGCGACTGATTTGGCTAGCAAAGCATAAATCCTTAAGCAGTAGCAGGGCAGTGCAATATGCGCTGCCCTGCTTAAAAGCTATTAATCTTGAACAGCAATACAGAGGCTGCAACGCTAACCTGCCGTTTTAGGTGGGCTAAACGCTTTACTGTAATAGCCAGATGGATCGAAGCAGCAAACGCGGCGCTTTCCAGAAGCAAGCATGTCGCAAGCATCGAGAATCCGCTTCGCTCGGGTCTTGGACTGCTTGGCGGACGTAATCCAATGAATCCAGTCCAGGCGAGCAATCGTCGTGGTATCGCTCCAAACGGCTTGAGCTTCTGGAGACTCTGCAAGGGCATCCTGCAAATCAGCGGGCACCTCGGGTTCAGGCTCCTGCTCTACGGGCGTAATCTCAAAGGTGACATCGTCGCCACTGTTAACGCCTGCCGACTCAAGCAGCTCTTTACTTACCCGCAACCAATGGCTCAATTGGCCGTCCGGTTCAAGAGTAGCCTGGAAGGCATAAGTATTGAGGGTGCCCTCGACCGTTGTCCTGCCTCGCCGTGGGAGCTTCTCACTCACGCTTTTGGGCAGCACGACAAAAGCCCATGAATTATCGCTATCCTGCTTGGCCGGACGAAGAAGCGTTGCTTTAAACTGAGATGTCATAGCTCTTTGTGTCCTATTTTTAATGTGGCAATTAACAGCACTCCAATCAAAAGGGGCAACCCCTCCTCCAAAGCGGGCTGCCTGTGACATGGTGCTGCTGCATAGCTCATGGCCTCCTCACTCTGATTATAGTCAGAGTGAGGCCTATCTTCAGACGCGATTTATTGATACTCCGCCATCTGCCAACAGTGCCGTTCCGGTCGTAAAGCTGGATGCATCTGAAGCCAGGTAGAGTGCGGATTGAGCAATTTCTTCAGGCTTTGCCGTCCGCTTCATTGCATGCAGGCTGGCTACGAACGCTAACGCTTCGGGAGTGTTGGCAAACTCCCTGGCTGCAGCAGTATCCGTACCTCCCGGTAGTAACGCATTCACCCGAATGTTATCAGAGCCATATTCACAAGCGAGTACTTGCGTCAGTCCGATTAATCCCGCTTTACTGGCCGCATAAGCAGCCATGCCTGGCATTCCTGCGCTATAGCCGACAAATGTTGAGGTGAAAATTAACGAACCACCACCACTCGTTAGCATGGCCGGCAGTTGATACTTAGCAGCCAGAAAAGCGCTCGTTAAATTGGTCGTGGTCACCTGATTCCAATCGGCCAATGACATCTCGGGCACCGGCCCCATCGCACCTAAAATGCCTGCGTTGTTAAATGCCGCATCCAATTGACCAAACCTCGCGAGCGTCTCGTCAACGAGCTTTCTGGCGAAAGACTCATCACCTACGTCGCCAGCAACCGCTAACGCTTGGCCACCCTCCTCTTTTATAGCGTCGACCAACGCATCCAGCTCTGACTCTCTTCTGGCCGCTACCACTACAGTAGCCCCCTCCTTAGCGAAAAGCCGGGCAGTCGCTCTTCCAATGCCTGCGCTAGCACCAGTAACAATGGCGACTTTATTTTCGAGTGCTTTCATCTTTGTGACCTCCATCACTGTTCAAAAAAAGGAACAACCCTCCACCAACAGCGAAGATCATAAGAGGTCGTTTACCCAGCGCCGACCCGAAACTTGCTATATTACGCGGGTACGCAGATGCTGATTACATCGGAGTCCTGTTATGGCGCAGCGAGCCGTTGCTTATACTGCTCCGGAATAAGTCCACGATGTAAATAAAAGGTGTCGGCTTATATGGGCCATTACAACGAAAATTTGGGCAGATGTTTAGTCTATTCTACTCTTTGATAGAGATATAATTACCTATTTACTTTCTCTTGACTCTGGCCTTACCCTTCAGGCGTTTCGCCCGCAATGCAGTTTCATAAGCACGATCGGCCCATTCCCGGGCATGAACTGGATTTTCAAAGATTTCCTCGGGTGCAGCGTAATAAGCCATTTTCACCCTTTTACCCCTCTTCTCGTATTCAAACTGCTCCATGCCCAATTCGATAAAGGAGCCTACCGAACTTTCATCCGCTTTGAGGTAAAGAACATCATCGGCGACGAGCGCAAACATAAGACCATCGCGATAAACGCCATATCCTCCAAACATGCGCTTAGTTTCTATTGCACCAAATAGCGCAAATACGTCGCTGAGGTTTGCGATAAATTCGCTGGTAGCTTTCATTATCCTAAAATCCGATTTCAGCCGTACTGCATAGCAGCATTGTATGGAATATTAAGACTGGAATGGACTGACTTCGCTTTAAACGAAAGTTGAGTCAAAATCATTCCAGCTCAGCAAGCCGAGCTATTACTAGATCTCTTAATAATTTTTCATCAATTTTCCAGTCACTAGAAATTTGAAATAAATTTTTCTTAACAGCGTATTTCTAAGCCTGAGTGAAATCCAGAATTTCCTTTACCAATTCATCAGGCGTCTCTTCAATAATCAAGTGTCCGGCATCCTCAATATAGTCATAAGACCTGGCAAGTTCCCAATCACTCATGAGCCACGCCTGTTACCAGCGTGGACATATAGCTTCCCCGGTTCTGAATATAGGCCAACAGGCGCTCAGGGTAGTCAACGGTGACAGCCTGCCGGATAGACTCGCGAGATCGCAGATGGCCTCGCCAGCGCTGAACGTTCCCCGCTTCCCGAGACAAATCCAGCCCTATCACCGAATCAAATACGTCAAAATACCTGAAAATCGGGCCATAAACGGCATCGATGATCCGAAAGTTATGTCCGGAAAAATAGGGGCCATTGCCCAACCGTTCATCCAGTTGTAAAAGCCCCTTCCGTAACATCGCGAGCGCGGCACTGAACCTCTCCTGTGTCGGGGCGTTATAGAGTTGAGCGATGCTGCTCAGCAGGCCGGATCCGAATTCGATCCAGGCGCGATGATCGGCACGCTCCAATGGATCTTCCGGATGCAGTGAGCCCGGAGTGACCTCATTCAGGTATTCGCAGATCACAGCAGACTCGAACAAGGACTGCCGTGCTCCGACCACCAGTACCGGTACCTTTCCCAGCGGGGAAATTTGCCGGAACCAATCCGGCTTGTCGACCAGGTCGATGTCCGTGCGACGGTAAGGAATTTGTTTCTCATGCAGCACAATGACCGAGCGTTGTACATAGGGGCAAAGTACATGGGCGATGAGTTCGAATTCTGGGCTCATTGGTGAGGCTCCTTGTGGTGAACAAAAGATTGTCGGGCGTTGAGCGCATATTGTCCGTCGCCCAGACACAGCTGAACCACGGCCATGGCGGTCAGGAACAACGGGTACTCCCAGCCACCTCCGGTATTGGTAAAAAGCCAGCCATTGCCGGCATGTACCCAGGTAGCGCCCAACAAGACGGGTATTACCGCTAATGCCCATACCCGGCTGTGCCAGCCTGCGATGAGGCCTGTTCCGGCCAGGACTTCGATCAGGAATACCCCGTACGCCAGCAGGCCAGGCAGGCCGACACTGTCAAAGAATTCGGCGGTACCGGGCAGAGTGAAGACCACCATTTTCAGATAGAGGCTGTGAGCCAGAAGCACCAACCCGAGTGATAGTCGCAGTATCAGGGCGGCCAGTTGGGGGGTTAATCTGTCTAACATCTGCGTTCTCCTTGGCATTGGTTTCGGGTTCAATATCGCTCTTGCATCTGGCGAATGGAATTCGCGATACCAGCAAGTTAAAATTGCATTTTTGCAAACACTGGGGAAACCCTGATGGACTGGAATGCACTGAAGATCTTTCTCGCCATCGAACAGGCGGGGTCTCTGGCTGGCGCGGCTCGGGCGCTGGGTGTGAACCATTCGACCGTGTTTCGCCGGTTGAACGCCCTCGAGAAGGATCTGGGCTCCCGTCTGTTCGAACGCCAGTCCGGCGGCTATGCGCTGACACCCCTGGGGGAGGAACTGAGAGATATCGCCAATCGCGTCGATG
Source organism: Vreelandella sp. 2A-K22 (assembly GCF_054065485.1). Classification (NCBI taxonomy): domain Bacteria; kingdom Pseudomonadati; phylum Pseudomonadota; class Gammaproteobacteria; order Oceanospirillales; family Halomonadaceae; genus Vreelandella; species Vreelandella sp. 2A-K22. Next base: position 192,466 of record NZ_JBSUGC010000006.1, read on the forward strand.
GCGCCTTCAACGATATGGAGCGTCACATTGCGGGTCGCGACGTGCAGCCGAAGGGTAAAGTACGGATCACCGCGCCCAACAATCTCGCGTACAGGTACCTGCCGGATTATCTAGCCGACTTCAATCGGAGCTATCCGGATATCAAGGTCGAATTGTTGGTCAGTAATCTCGAGGTCAATATGAACAGTCGGCAAGCGGACATTGCAGTTCGCGTTACCGATGCGCCGCCAGAGCATCTAGTTGGCCGACAAGTGCGGTCTATAGGTTGGAGTGTTTACGGCAGTGCGGCCTACAGGGAAAAATACGGCTTTCCGGACGACTTGGACGCTTTACAGCATCATCGTCTAATCGGTGCCAGCGGTGGTATGCAGCACTTACCGGCTTTCGTCTGGGTGGAACGCAATTTGGCGAAGTGTGTGTCGGCGCGCAGCGACGACCTGGTGGCTATGTCTTCACTAGCCCAGAGTGGCCACGGCCTGGCCCTGTTGCCGAACGATCAGCAGAGACCAGAACTGGAAGCCCTATTCGCTTTACCGCCAGGCAAGACATCGAACCTGTGGCTGCTAACTCACCCGGATCTGCGCCAGGTGGAACGCATCAAGCTGGTGATGCGCCACCTGGCAGACGACTTTGCCGGAGACCATCGTCTGTAATCTCGCGGAAAAGTGAAGAGGGCCGAAGCGGCGTTGGGCAGGATGACGCCGGGGATCGATATTGATGGCCTTGAAATCGAGGTTGCGGGCTACCTTCTCAAGGGCAGAGGCCATACAGGCACCAATACCGTGGCGCCGGTACTGCGGTGCGACCATACCCCACTCACCCACGGCGAAAGATGTCTGTGTGTTGTGATGGACTCTGACTTAAGCGCTACAACACCGCAAGGTTCCGAGCCGACAAATGCCACGAGGCCGACAGGCAATTGATTGCGGTTTGAATACGCCACAAGAGCTCGGCGCGCATTACCGGGGCTACCTACGCCATAATATCCGGGCCATTCTGTTTGGAGCAGCCGCTCAAGGGCGAGCCCCATTGTTAATTGCTTTTGCTCTCAACGTGCTTCTTAAAATTGTTAAGAATACCGAGCCAACTCTGCTTTTGCAGATCCGCTGAATTTTCATCTTCAACTTCAAACGTTTCTATGAGCTAAACGCCATGCTGTGTTTCTATAAATTGCACCTCAACCGCTCGGCCATCTTCAAGCCTATAGTGAATCGATTTATAGGGGGTTATTCTATGAATCCAGGCTTACAGGCCTACATCAAGCTCCAAAATGCATCGACCAGCGGGTTTTTTAAGTTTTTCTTTAACGTAAACAAGCCAATATCGTAGGGTTCCAGCTCAGGCTTCACATCAAGCACCCGAATACGATCCTTCAATGGGCTGTTATCGAGCACAATTTTTGGCACTACGCCAATGCCGAATCCCAAGCTCACCATACTTACAATCGCCTCATTGCCCGTGACCTGTGCATAAATGCGCGGGGCAATATCGCGTTGGCGAAACCATTCGTCCACACGAGTTCTTGAGACACCGCTTTCAGATAAAATCATCGGGATATTCGCCCACTCTCCGGGTGCGGTTGGCGAGGTCGTGGGAATATTTGGCACTTGCTGCTCAAGTGGTGCGATAAATAACAAAGGCGACGTGGCAATGGGCTTGAATGCTAACCCGCGAGGTAAGTTTGCGGGGCGTGCCGCGATGCTGAGGTCTTCTTTACCATCCAGAACATGCGCAATCGCGTGTTCTGGATCCCCCGTGCGCAGCTTTATTTCAATCGCAGGATAGGCGATACGAAAGCGGCGCAGCAGCTCGTACAGAAAACTGTAGCTAGCGGTGACTGAACCGTACAAGCTGATTTCACCGCTTAATTGATCAGAGTTGTCAGTTAACTCATGGCGGATCAAGTTCCACTGGCTGCTGGTATCGCGCGCGTATTTAAGAAATTTCTGGCCTTCCTGAGTCAATGCCACGGTTCGATTGTCGCGATTAAACAGCGGTACACCCAGCTCGTCTTCTAAATGACGAATGTTGCGCGACAGCGCAGAAATGCTGATATGACACTCATCGCTGGCGCGTCCGAAATGCAGCGTTTCTGCCAGGGCAAGGAATTGTTTTAAAAGTTTAATATTCATAATAAGACCGACGCTCCGCGACTGCGCTTGTGGCGATGTCCGAATACTAACCGACAGTTGCGAAAAATGGGACGTGTTATTGCAAATATATCAATTTAAGAAAGAGTCACTCTTCTATACATTACCTCTCATCACATGCTCTTACTGACATGGCGCTAGCGTTTACCCCTAGCGACGGTGTCACCTTTTTAATATCGGTGTACCTTACACCGACACATTGATCATAAAATTAGGATGCTAACGATGGCTAACTATTTCAATACGTTACCGCTACGCGAGCAATTGGCTCAGCTAGCGCAATGCCGCTTCATGCACACCGCTGAGTTTGCTGATGGCGTCGAAGCGCTAAAAGGCAAAAAAATGGTGGTTATCGGCTGTGGCGCACAAGGCCTTAACCAAGGTTTGAACCTACGTGACAGCGGCTTAGACGTTTCTTATGCACTGCGCCCTGAAGCCATTGAGCAAAAGCGCCAGTCCTGGCAAAACGCCTCTGAAAACGGTTTTGTGGTGGGTACTTACGAAGAGTTGATCCCAACCGCAGACGTTGTTTTGAACCTCACCCCTGATAAGCAGCACACCTCAGTAGTGACAACGGTGATGCCGCTGATGAAGGAAGGCGCTTGTCTGTCTTACTCTCACGGCTTCAACATCGTAGAAGAAGGCATGAAAATTCGCGACGACTTAACCGTCATCATGGTGGCACCGAAGTGCCCTGGCTCTGAAGTTCGCGCTGAATACGTGCGTGGTTTCGGTGTTCCCACCTTGATCGCTGTTCACGAAGACAATGACCCCAAAGGCGAAGGCCTTGCGCTCGCGAAAGCTTACGCAGTAGGTACTGGCGGCCATAAAGCGGGCGTGCTGATGTCCTCTTTCATCGCGGAAGTTAAATCCGACCTGATGGGCGAGCAAACGATCCTTTGCGGCATGCTGCAAACGGGCTCCCTGCTTTGCTTCGACAAGATGGTCGAAGAAGGTATCGACCCGGGTTACGCCTCTAAGCTAATCCAGTACGGCTGGGAAACAGTCACCGAAGCGCTGAAGTACGGCGGCGTGACAAATATGCTAGATCGTCTTTCTAACCCAGCGAAGATTAAAGCGTTCGATCTTTCTGAAGAGTTAAAAGACATCATGCGTCCGCTGTACAACAAGCACCAAGACGACATCATGAGTGGTCACTTTTCTAAAACGATGATGGAAGACTGGGCGAACGATGATGCGAACCTTCTAAAATGGCGTGCAGAAACGGCTGAGACGAACTTCGAGAAAACACCCGCTGGCGATGTAGAAATCTCTGAGCAAGAGTTCTTCGACAACGGCATTTTGATGGTCGCTATGGTGAAAGCCGGTGTTGAGCTTGCTTTCGAAACCATGACAGCGGCGGGCATCATCGCTGAATCGGCTTACTACGAGTCGCTACACGAAACGCCGCTCATCGCGAACACCATCGCGCGTAAGAAATTGTACGAAATGAACGCGACTATCTCTGATACGGCGGAATACGGTTGCTACCTCTACAACCACGCCTGTGTGCCACTGTTGGCAGACTTTATGAAAGGCATCAAATCCGATGTGATCGGTAAAGGGCTTTCGCTAGACGACAACGGCGTTGATAACGCACGCCTGATCGAAGTTAACACCGCCCTTCGTTCACACCCCGTAGAAGCCGTTGGCTCGGTTCTTCGCGGCTACATGGCTGACATGAAAAAAATCGTTTAATCGCCTGATTAACCGATAGACGTTTAAGCCGCCAAAAAAAGCCGAGATATCATCACGATATGCTCGGCTTTTTTGGTACCTCGAACAGCGTAAGGAAGAGAGTAATGGATTCGTTAACCCGCCTAGACAATATACGCCTATCAAAAGCGACGGTTAGCTTTGATGATCGTTTCACACTAAGCGAGATTGATTGGACCATTACGCCAGAACAGCATTGGGTTATCACTGGCCCCAATGGCGCAGGTAAATCCGCCCTTGCTGCTGCGCTCGCGGGCATTGGTGACATCCAGAGCGGAAGCATTCAAGGCCTTCCCAACAACGTGGAAATCGTCTCTTTTGAAGCACAGGCAGAGCTCATCGCCCAAGAGTTGAAAAAAGACGACGCCGACATTATGGACGTCATTTCACTCGGCACTCCCGTCAGTGAAATGATTTTCGACCATTGCAAAGACACTGAACTTGCCCAATCCTTGGTCGAAAAGTTTGGCCTAGGGAAACTGCTCGAGCGCGCGTTTCGCAAACTTTCCACCGGCGAAACCCGTAAAGTCATGTTGATTCGCGCTTTGGCCAATAAGCCTGATTTACTTATTTTAGACGAGCCCTTCGATGGCCTGGATGTCGATACCCTCGCCATGCTTCAAGCACATCTAGCGTCTATCATCGACACCGTTCCCATGGTCATGGTGCTGAATCGCTTTGATGAAATGCCCGACTTCATCACCCATGTGGCCTACTTAGATAAAGAACGTGGGGATAAAGACCGTTCGGATAACAATAGTGGGAATAAAAAGAGAGGGGATAAACAGAGTAGCGACAAAGGCCGCTTGAAGCTCACGGTAGATCGTCTGGACGACGCCGCCTTTAATGAGCTCTACCAATTACTGCATTTGAAAACCACCGACCTAAGCGTGCCAGAGGCCGACCCCACCAATAAGCTACCCGCTCTCGACCCGAGCCAGCCATTAGTAAAACTAACGCAAGCGACCATCCAATACGGCGACACCGTGATTGTCGATAAGCTCGATTGGACGATAGAACGGGGCCAGCATTGGCAACTGAGCGGCCCTAACGGTAGCGGCAAAACCTGCGTTTTATCGTTGATCACCGGCGATCATCCGCAGTGCTATACCAACGATATTTTCGTGTTTGGTTTCCAGCGCGGTAACGGCGAAAGCATCTGGCAGATTAAACAGTTTATCGGCTATGTATCCACTAACCTGCAGTGGGAATACCGGGTTAGCACCAGCTGCAAAAACGTGATTATTTCCGGTTTCTACGACAGCATCGGCATGTACACCAAGCCCACTGACAGCCAGAAAAAAATTGCCGACCAATGGCTCGAAATACTGGGCATGCAAGACCGCGCCGACCAGCCGTTTAACAAACTCTCGTACGGCGACCAGCGCCTGCTACTCATTGCCCGCGCCATGGTCAAACATCCGCCCCTGTTGATTCTAGATGAACCTTGCCTTGGCCTGGACGACATAAACCGCCAACTGGTCCTCGCCCTGATCGAGAAAATCTGCCAGGGCTCAGAAACCACCGTGCTCTACGTCAACCACCACGCGGAAGATCAGATAACAGGCATAGAGCATTATTTAGGACTGGAGAAAAATAACTAATTTTCAAATAGTTAAGATCATTAACTATACTGAAAAATGGCCAGCCAGCTAGTCTTTTTTGTCTATCGTTACCTCAATCGATTTGCTATCGCCAGCAAACCATTTCTGAACATACAGAGTGCCCACGATAGGCGCCGTTCCTTCATCAGGCACTTCTTTATAGCGAACGCTGTTTTTGGTTTCTTTCTCGTATTCAAACATAACTACTTTCTTCGCCATGAAACATATCCAGTAAATAATAATTAGGACTTGGGCGACTAATGTCGCTCAACAGGCTTGTTAGGTTTTGGAACTAATCAGTCTCAAAGCGAACGGTTACTTTCGATCCGCACACCTGAGCGACGCAACGCGCATAGCCTTCAAGAGATCATCGACCTTGTGATGATATAGATCAAGGTCTACGTTGGATGCAGGCGCAGCCTGTTGCCGTGCCTTCACGCATCACACGGAGGTGAATATTGTTAGCAAGCTCAGGATCCACGCCCAGTCGCAGACACTGCCCGGTAGCAAGGCCGCCTTCGTCAGCGGCCAAACGATCCACCCCAACGGTGGCACCATCGTCAATGGCTGAGGCGAGCGCCCTCTTGATCACATAAGGATATGGATGCAATGAACCACGGCACAAAGCCCCATGACACCGATCAAAAGCCCCGGCGCTGGCTCGATAGCGCCACCCACCCTTCTGGCTGACCCGCGAAGGGCTCGCGCTGTTTGAGTTCCACCGCCAGGCGCGACTGGACTCCGGCGGCTTCGCACCGCTCGATGGTGACGGGCGCATACCCGACGACGCCGTGGCCGACACCATGCTTACCGCGCGCATGGCGCATAGTTGTGCCTTAGCAGCGCTACAGGGCGTGCCGGGCGCTGCCGCGCTGGCCGAGCATGCTATTCGCGCGTTGGAAGGTAAGCTGCACGACGAGCAACACGGCGGCTGGTTCGGCGCCGACCCCGCCACCAGCGACGACCGCACCAAGCAGTGCTATATCCATCACTTCGTCGCCCTCGGTGCCGCCACTGCGACCCACGCCGATATTCCCGGCGCGGCTGCTCTGCTCGAAGAGGCCATTGGGGTGATCGACACCCGCTTCTGGTCGATGGATGAGCAAGCTTTCGTCGAGAGTTTCAGTCAGGACTGGAGCGAACTGAGCGACTACCGCGGCGGTAACAGCAACATGCACGGCGTAGAGCTGTGCTTGGCGCTAGCCGATGTGCGCGACGAACCGCTGTGGCTTGATCGGGCGCTGGCCATCGTCGAACGACTGATTCACCGCCACGCGACTCCCCGGGAATACCGCATCATCGAGCATTTTCACGGCGACTGGTCGGAGTGGCCGGAACACAACGCCGACCGCCCTGACGACGGCTTCTACCCCTATGGCGCTACGCCGGGGCACGGCTTTGAGTGGTCGCGTTTGATGCTGCACCTGGAAGCATCGCTGCAATCCCGCGGCCGAACGGTTCCTGCCTGGCTGTTCACCGACGCTGCGGCGCTATTTGACGCCAGCCTGCGCGACGGCTGGAATACCGACGGCGCCCCGGGGCTGGTATATACCGTCGATTGGGAGGGTAACCCGCACTCCCTGCGGCGACGCCACTGGACCCACGCCAAGGCGGCGGGCGCGGCGGCCGCGTTCCTACAGCGCACCGGCGAGGCCCACTACGAGCACTGGTATCGGCAACTCTGGGATGCGATCGACACCCTCTTTATCGATCGTAAACGGGGCGGCTGGTACCAGGAGCTCAGCGGTGAGTTGCAGATCGACCCCGCCGAAGGCGACGTCAAACCCGATCTCTACCATGCCTACCAGTCCACGTTGCTGCCACGGTTGCCCTTAGCCCCCAACCTAGCGTTAACCGTCCACCGGTTGTAACTGGTTGTAATAAATAGTGCAACGTTCACCCGAGGTGGTCCCCCCTCAGTCGCCGTGCCTGTCGTGGGCCCGGCTTTTTCAGTTTATTTCAGTCATACCAGTGGTGGATTACGCTCAGCGAACTGGCCGTTCCAATAGGGATAATAGGGGTAAGGTGGAGTTACCGCGCTCGCCACGTCTAATCGTGCAACCTGAGACTCATCAAGGCGCCAGCCAACCGCACCAAGATTCTGCCGTAACTGGGTTTCGTCCCGGGCACCTATCAAAACCGATGACACCGTCGGACGGCGCAGCAACCAGTTAATCGCTACCTGGGGCACGCTCTTGCCGACTTCGTCAGCGATCTCGAATAGCACGTCCAGTACCCGGTACAGTCTTTCATTCGGCACAGGTGGCGCGAATCCTTCGGTCTCGTGAAGACGGCTCCCGACGGGCAGTGGTTGGCCGCGACGAATCTTACCGGTCAGGCGGCCCCAGCCCAGCGGGCTCCACACCAGAGCACCCAGGCCTTGATCCTGCCCCAATGGCATCAGCTCCCACTCGTAATCTCTGCCCACCAGGGAGTAATACGTCTGGTTCGCCACGAAGCGCGCATAGCCATAACGCTCAGCAACGCTTTGGGACTTCATCAACTGCCAGCCAGAGAAATTGGACGCCCCCAGGTAGCGAACCTTGCCAGCCCGCACCAGATCATCCAGTGCGGACATCACCTCCTCCACCGGGGTCATGGCATCGAAGTGATGCAGTTGCAGCACATCGATATAATCGGTTCCCAGCCTTTTTAGTGCGCGCTCGGTGGCGCGGATCAAGTGGTGTCGAGAGCTGCCCACGTCATTGGCGTCATCCCCGCTGCGTAGTGACAGTTTCGTGGACACGATCACCCGGTCACGACGGCCTTTGATCGCCGCACCAAGGATCGCTTCCGATGCACCATCGGAATAAACATCTGCGGAGTCGAACAGATTGACCCCAGCGTCCAGACATATATCGATCAGCCGCTTCGCTTGCTCAACATCGGTATTGCCCCAGGCACTGAACAGCGGCCCCTTGCCACCGAAGGTGCCGGCCCCGAAACCCAATGCAGGCACCTTGAAACCAGACCGCCCTAGATAACGATATTCCATCACACTCACTCCTGTTCGCAGGAAATTGCCGGGGCGGGCCGAAGGGACTCGCCATGCTCACGTTTGATGGCCCAAACGGCCACCGCCAGTCCGGTAAGAGCAACCAGTGCGGCGGCGCCAGGCACGGCGGTAAAGCTGCCGCTGCGCTCAATCACCACACCGCCCAAGCCCGCACCAATGGCATTGCCCAGATTGAACGCACCGATATTGAAGCTGGACGCCAGGCTGGCCGCGCCTTCCGCCCGGTTAAGTACCCACAGTTGCAAGGGCGCCACCGTAGCGAAACCGGCCATGCCCAGCAGGCCGACGAAGACCACCGTTGTCCACTGATAGCCGAGCGCAAAAGGAAACAGACCCAGCACCGCCGCCAGCACTGCCAATGTGATAATCAGGGCCGGTGCCAGCCCCCGATCCGCGAGACGCCCGCCGAGCAGGTTACCGACGATCATGCCAACGCCGAATACCAGCAGAATCAGCGACACCGCATCCTGGGAGAAACCGGCGATGCCGGTCAGCATCGGCTGGATGTAGGTAAACACGGTGAACACCCCGGCGATGCCAAGCGCTGTCATCAGCAACCCCAGCAACACCGTGGGTCGACCGATCGACGCCAGACTCTTTTGCCAACCCAATACCTCTCCGTCACCGCTGTCGCGAGGCACCATGAGGGCGATCACCAGGGTCGCCAGTACGCCCACACCGGTGATTGCCCAGAAGGTGGTGCGCCAGCCATATTCGTGCCCCAGCCAAGCGCCAGCGGGCACGCCCAGCAGCGTCGCCACGGTCAAGCCGGTGAACATCGTGGCGATGGCACTGGCCCGTTTGTCCGGCGCCACCAGGCCAGTGGCGACCACCGAACCGACGCCGAAAAAAGTGCCGTGTGCTAGGGAGGTCACCACCCGGGCAACCATCAGCATCGAGTAGTTCGGAGCCAGCGCGCAGGCCAGGTTGCCGAGGGTAAAAATAACCATCAACGCCACCAGCACCTTCTTGCGAGGCCAGCGGGCACTGGCAATGGTGAGCAACGGCGCGCCCACGAACACACCCAGGGCATATCCGGAGATCAGCAGGCCCGCTTGGCGGATGCTCACATCCAGATCGGCGGCCACTTGCTCCAGCACCCCCATGATCACGAACTCGGTGGTGCCGATGCCGAAGGCACCAATGGTCAAAGCGTAGAGCGCCCAGGGGATCGGGCGCGAAGAGGTTGAAGTCATCATCAAAACGTCCATCAGGGAATGATGAGGCGAATGCTAGACCTGCATCACCCTCCTTGATACCTTTAGGATCTTTAATGACTTTCAATATTTTATTGATAATGAGACCATCATGGATCGTCTAAGCGACATCGCTCTCTTTCTTCGCGTGGTGGATCTGGGTACGATCAGCGCCGCCGCCCGCAGCCTTGACCTCTCGGTGGCCGTGGCCAGTCAACGTCTGCAGCGGTTGGAAAAGGGCCTCAATGTACGACTACTGCACCGCACAACCCGACGCCTTCACCCCACCCCCGAGGGGTTGGCGCTGGCGGAACAGGGCCGCGATCTAGTGGAGGGGCTGGAAGCACTCACCCAGGATCTACGCAGCGGCGCCGACAACGTCACCGGCACCCTGCGCGTCACCCTACCCCACTCCTTCGGGCGTCAGTACATTTCGCCGCTGTTGCCCGAGTTCCTTAACCGTTATCCCCGGCTGGATCTGTGTGTCGGCCTGACTGACCAAGTAGTGGATCTGGTGGGCGAGGGCTACGATCTGGGCATTCGCATCGGCATTCTGGAAGATTCCAGTTTGGTGGCGCGACGCCTGGCCGACGACGAGCGGGTACTGTGCGCCTCTCCCGACTACCTGAAACGCCACGGCACCCCACAACACCCCGGCGACCTGGCCGATCACCAATGCCTGGTACTTTCCAGCAGTCGGCGTCGGCAGGACATCTGGCATCTCACCGACAAACAAGGGCAAAGCGAGGCGGTACAGGTAGGCGGCCGCATACGCAGCAATCAGGGTGAAATGCTCACCGAGGCGGTACTCGGCGGCCTGGGCATCGCACAGCACTCGGTGTGGCACATCCACGAATACCTGCGCAGCGGTCAATTGAGCGTGGTATTGCCGGATTACCGATTAACGGAAACCGGTATCTACGCGGTGATGCCCCAGCGGCAGCTGGTGCCGCCTCGGGTAAGGGCGTTTGTAGCGTTTCTGGAAGAGCGCCTAGCTGAACATCCTGTCTGGGCGTTGCGACGGGAAAATCAGTAAGTGTCAATAATCCGAAGAAGCCATTTCCGCGCCTCCGTTTCCTCCCTCAGTGCGATGGCTGCTAAAAATAACCACATGGTATGGAGGCTCGGGGGCGTTAGCATTTTTTGTCATAGCTCTCTTTAGACATTTTTAACCTGTCGAAAAGGCTTCAGTGAGACACGCCACAATTCGATCAGCGCACACTCCTAAGGAATCAAGATCGGGGTCATAGATGGTGACCTCCGTGCCAACGCATTTGGGTGATGAGAGAGGTTGCGTTAGGAGAGTGGTGATCACTATAAGCTATGGCCCTCCAGCAAACACTTGGCCCCCAAGCTACGGGTATTTATTGATATTATGGTTGAAGAGCTTTTTAAGGCTTAGTTTTTTCGGTTCCTTATAAGATTGCAAACCGAGGTGATCAGACTGAGCTTCAGGTTATACAGCTACTATAGATCTGCTTTGAAACGAAAGAAATTTACTGCCACCTAAGATGCGATCCTCGACATATTTCATACCAATTTTTTCGGCTACGCGAGCTGACGCAATATTCTGTGGGTCTATATCCGCAACTATGCGAGGAAGCCCAACGGTGTTGAGCCCATGCTCAAGAATAATCTTCGCTGCCTCTGTAGCGACCCCTTTACCCCACGCATCCCTGACTAAGCGCCAACCGATCTCTACTTCAGGCTTTAGCACATGGTAAGGAATTAAAAGAACCCAACCGTAGAATTTTTCTGTTTCACGATCACGGATCGTCCAATAGCCCAGCCCAGAGGGATACACTTGCTCAATCCGCTCAACCACAAAGCTTCTATGAGCGCTAGGCTTATGCCAAGGCCCCTGGACGAACCGCGTTACCTCTGGATCACGATCCATTCTCAAACACTCTTCGAGATCACTTAGCCTCCGTGGCCGGAGCGTTAGATGATTGGTGTTAAAGGAGGGTTGCGTATTACGCTGCATAACAAAGCTCTAGATAAAAGCGGCCCCGGGGCAATCCTCACTCCTCGATTTCATTTGGAGGGAAGGTGTTCTTAAATTGCCATTGATTGCAAACTAACGCTTGAACAGAACGGCCTTTGAAACACATGCACAATCTGCAAAAAAACGCCTCACTTCAATGGTTGTTTAGCTCACATATGAGTTTCAGCCGCCATACTCGTCGTGGCGGCGGTTCCACACATACGGCTTCGTCTGTGGCCAACCTTCCGGTGAGTCCTCCCAGGTTTCCTGGCGACCAAACGGCGTCAAATCCAGGTATGTCCAGTGGCTACCTAAATATTCGACGCCACGGGCACCGGTAAAGTAGGTACGATAAATGTCGTTTCCATCGCGGAGGAAGACACTCGCGCCATGCCTTTCGCCCTCCTCTGTCGTTGCGCCGACATCCTCGTTGAAGTCGCTTCCGTAAGAGGAGTACCAGGGAATCGTCCAGCCCATGCGCGTCTTATATTGATTGATTTTCTCTAGCGGAGCGCGTGACACCATGACCAGCGAAGTGTCACGTGCATGGAGGTGCGCCGGGTGCGTCATGGCATCGGCCACCCACGAGCACCCATCACACCCCGCCTTCCAATCGGGGGCAAACATGAAATGGTAAACAATCAGTTGACGTCGCCCAGCGAACAAGTCAAGGAAGGACACACTGCCCTCATCGCCCTGGAAGACATAAGGCTTTTCCATTTTCACCATGGGTAGCTTGCGCCGCTCAGCGCTCAAGGCATCGCGTGCCCGAGTGTGTTCTTTTTCTTTAATGAGCAATCGGTTGAGTGCCGCCTCCCACTCTTCAGGGGAGACAACTTGCGGTAAAGGGTGTTTAGTTGTTGGCATATTTGGCCCTTCTTCTTTAAAGCCCGTTTGTTCTCGCTCCGCAGAAAGATCTAATTCATGGGTTGATACCAATAGCCGACTCAGTGCTTGAGTAGCACCATAGTCACCTCCCTTTCGGTAAGGGTCAGCGCTTCTATCAATGCGGGGTGGCAAGGCACGTTTCGATGGATTGCCGCATGGAACAAATTAGCGCCTGGAACTCCCCCTGCTTCCCCTGCCATTGGTCGACGACCTTTCCGAGGTAGCCTTGCTTAGCGTAGTCCAATAAAGCCGCATCTTCCTTTGCCAGCTGTTCCTTTGCCCACTCTGCTGCCACATCTTTTGAAGCAATATCACCCGTTGCTACGGTCAGCCACATGCGAGACAAGGTTAAGAGCACATTGCGTTCATCACCTGCTGTCTCTGCCAGCAACGTAGGCAAGGAATCACGAATCGCTCTTTGGACATCAGCCATTGGCACTGGCTCAAACACCTCAGCGGCGTTGATCCCATATAGCGGCAGGCTGTTATCGATCACCTTTTTCAGCACAATCGCCAGATCAGGATCACAGGCTGGTTTCGGGATGTGCCCTGCCTCGAACTCATCCCGCAACCACTCACCGTATATAAGTTCCGCCCGCGGCGGGAACCGCCAGGGCACAACATCAGAGATCGTGATGACCGTCAGCTCTACTGGCCTGGTAGCTTGTGCATTGCCAATCGTGCCAGAGACCTTCATCAGCTGCGCAACCAGAGCCTCCCTCTGCTTACAGGTTGGTGAGTCGCTCACTGCCACCAGAACATCAACATCGCTGTTACGCTGTAAGCCATCGGCAACGGCAGAACCAAAAAGATAAATACCCACAATCGACTCGCCAAGCACGTCTTCCGCGATGGATTGCGCTTGTTGTGCTTCATATGGAATCACGGGTCACACCACTTTTGCTGGAATGTAGTTTCCTACACTGACGAAATGCGGCGATGGTAAAAATCGAACCAGATAGAGAGTGTTTTTGAGTTTTTAGGTGGCCCAATATCTTCATCAAACATAAGCTTATGACCTCGGGTGTTACTACCCCAAACTCATGCAGGCCCCACGGTTTATCAGTGATTCTCTAAAAGATATTAACTCCACGACGCTGATAGTCGTGAACAATCTCGGCGAAACCTTCACAATCTACATAGCCAAAGTAGGAATGTTCTCACGCATCACGAGCAGATAATTCATCAGGACAGTGGCCTAATGAAAAACAAGCTGGACAAGTTCATCGGCCACGGGACTGAGCTTATAGGCGGCTTTGTGATGACCAGCACTGGCTGCTTGATGCGGCAGCACACACGACTTTTCAAACAGCTTTAGCTTTTAAGATGGCTATCGGCTTGCTGGAACAATGCATTGGCAGCTTTAACATATTGGCTAAAACAGATGCAAGTAGCCTCGCCATGGGCTATTACTGGCTCACTGACCGCCGCCATCTCCTCCGCCGCCAGAGCAATCGATGCTAGACGCGTCACCTCCAAAACTCGCTGACGCTGCTATTACGCTTGAACAGTTGAACTCAGTACTACCCGAAAAGTAGGCACCGCCGACCTCTTCACGCAGTTTTTCATAGCTGAAATTTTCATGTATCTCGCTCTGATAAGCGACAAATTCTGGACGATTAGCATACATCGCCAGCGCGTAGTGCTGATGCTGGCTATTTAGCCCCGCACGCTCAATACTCCGCCTTACCTGCAGCTGTGTGTAATATTCCTGGCGGCCATAATCGTTGACCAAGACGTTAGGCAGTTTCTCTATGTAGCCTTTAATAGCACGCTTCTTCTTAAAGTTATCGAGTAGTCCCACCCTTAACCTCCGTTCTTTAATAAATACCAGGAAACCTCTGGTTAACTATTACGCTTGGCCATACTCTTATTAAAAATCGGCTCGTGCACGAGTCCAATCAAAGCACTCATTTACAACCCGTAAATTCGCACGCGAATCCGATTCTTTTTAATAGGCTGTGTCCTTACCTGGCCTGCGCACGCCGACTTTTCAGAAAAAGCCTAGGCATTAGTCAGACTCTGTAGGCAACTGTTTTTAAACTTCCCCTGTGAGCTCGTTAAGACGCTCTGTTTACTCATGGCCCAAACAAACCCTGTGACACCGCAAAGAGTACGAAGAGAGGAATCGCCACGACCGTTGCGGCCGCATCAAATGTAATGGCAACAGGCGTTGCGATAACACGCCCGGCTGTATCGATGGGGCCCCTGGGCATGCTCATACTGACTTGATACTCCTTTACGAGCTTTTCAAGCGGCAAACTTCCTTCAATGGTATATCGCTCGCCTCTAATCTCCCGTATCAACTGGAAGCTATCGGTGACGGGGTTTTTCGTAAAGCCCAATGCGGTTAATTGACTGACAAGTTCGGCTGAAGGGTTCTGTTCATGCAGTGTAAGCTTAATGCTGCCGGTCACCACATTGGAGCTAGAGAGCGAGAAGCCGCTAAATTCGGGAAGAAACTCAACTTCTCGGCTAAGCATCAGCGCCTGGCCAAGTTGCTGCTGAGAGGGAAACAAAAAAGCTTCACGCCGCGTGGTGACCACTAAATCGTTCGTTTCTTTATTAACGTAGAAGCCGTTGACGGCCATCACTCTCTCTGGCTTGGGCTCCCAAAGTTTTGTGGTGCAGCCCGCTAAAAAAATACATAGAACGATCACTACTCGATACATGCTTCCCTCCTGGTTATGGCTCATGGCAGTCCAAGTAAACTTTACCTGACCAGAGCTTTAAAAAACCAAGTTTTTTATAAGTATAATTTCATATAAACCTGAAATGAGCGGAGAACGGCTCGTCAGCGCTATTATCAATCCTACGGCGCACCAGCTCCTCGCTATGTTTCGACTGCCGACAACCGCACATACTCAGGAACCCTTTCCTTGAGCAGGGTGATGAGTTCAGGCTGCATTAACTCGTAGTGGTCGGGAATATCCAGGCAGACTAATCTCTTCCCCTTGAGTAACTCCCAGTACGTCTTGGTGATTTCATCCCGATGGCTCTTTTCCATCACTAGGACGATGTCAGTCCACTCAATTAAGCGCCAAGAAACGGGCGTTTTAGCACTCGAACTTGTTCCAGCTCCGATTGCTTGAATACCGGGGTAAGCTGAAAAGACACGTTCAGCCGTCGGACTGCGGAGTCTATTTGCGCTGCATATAAACAGAAGATTCAAAACTCCTCCCTGGCCCGGCTTTACGACGTGCCTAAAGCACAGCATAATTAATTAGCAGTATTTCGTGCCGTCTACCTTTGCACTTTGCAACCTTTGTAACTTCCTCGCGTTATTATAGTTGCTTAGGGCTAGTTAATTACCTAGGGCCAGCTAGTTATTTAGAGCCCGTTAGCTGCTTAGAAGAATTACGGGCCTCACGCCGCCACTCAACCGTAGAAGAGCTGTCATGGACGATAATCGCCTAAATACCCTGGATCGGGCCACTAGCCTGGGCTTGATTTTTCTCGCCGTTGTACAGGGTTGCGCGCTCTATGCGCTGCATTTGGCTATCGACCATGAGTACTGGCTGGTCGCCGACCAGCGCTGGCTTAAGGCGCTCTACACCGTCGCGGTCGCCTTGCCAGCTTTTTATCTGATCAGCATCGTACGACTGCGTGATCGCATCAACTTCCTACCGCTGCTGCTAGCTCCCCTACTGTTTTGGCTGGGCTGGCACCTTGGCTGGGTCGAGCAGGTGCCCGAGCCACAGCAGTGGGGAGGTCACCCGTTTACCTTTGCCTTTTGCATGGCCGTAGGAGTTGCCTTGTTTATTCTTGCGCTGTTCTTTCGTAGCAGCGCCGCCAGTGGCACTTGGCCAAAAACCTATCAGCCCATGTTGGATTATTCATGGGAGCACGCCCTGACAATCGCCCAACTAGGCCTGTTCATTGGCGTTTTTTGGAGCTTGCTATCTTTGTGGGCAGCGCTCTTTTCAGCCATTGGCTTAGACTTTTTCAAAACATTGTTCCAAACACCCGCTTTTTTCTATCCAGTCACCTGGCTGGTGATTGGCATGGGGCTGGTGATGATCCGCAATCGCTTTCGTTTTATCGCGAGCGTAAGACTGATGTGCGAAGCGCTTATCAAGGCGCTACTGCCGCTGGTTGCCCTAATCATATTGATGTTCTTTGCCGTGCTGCCCTGGACCGGCCTGCAGCCGATATGGGATACCGGCAGAGCCGCGCAAATACTTATGGCGCTGATGTTGACCCTGCTGTTGTTCTTCAACGCCGTTTTCTATCAAACCGATAACAAGCTGCCCTATCCTATATGGTTACGCAGCGCCATTATGCTCGCCGTCGTATTGCTGCCGATAGGTAGCCTGCTGGCCGCCTGGGCGCTCTGGCTACGAATCGACCAATATGGACTCAGCTTGGATAGGCTCTGGGCGGCACTGCTGCAAGTGCTAACCGCGGCCTTTACCTTCAGCTATAGTTTGATTCTGCTTTGGCGACGGCAAGCAGCACTACCCAATCTACAGCGCGCCAATGTTGGCTTGGCCCTGCTGGTGGCCGGGGCGCTGATCGTGGTTAATACGCCGCTGGCGGATATGCGCCACTGGGTGGCCCAGCATCAGGTCAAGCGGTTGATAGACGGACGCACCACTGTGGATGCTTTCGACTACCGCTATCTACGCTTTCACCTCGGCCAGCCGGGCAGTTTGGCATTACAAGCACTTGCTGACAGCGAGTTTGCCCAATCGCGACCTGAGCTGATACGGCGTATTGATCTCTCGCTAAAGCAAACCAATCGCTGGAACCAGGATCCTCTCGTGGATACCCACAACCTGGATGATGTCGCCCAGCAGTTTAGCGTGAACCCTGAAGACGCCACGCTACCCGAGCCACTGCTCGCCTTGTTAATTGAGCAGGGCTCAGCCTGCCTAAGCCAAGTTGAACCCTGCCAAGCGTTTCAGGTAAGCAATGAGCATGAATTACAATGGCTTATCTACGCGTCCTACAGCTCGCATGGACAGGTCTATACCGAGCACAATGCAGGCTGGCAGCATCTAGGCACGCTGACTGAGTTAGGCGCAGCGCAGGATGAAAATGCTGACGGCTGTCGAAATACCAAACCGTCAACCGATTTACAGCCCATACCAGGGTCGTTAAACGCCTATCAGAGTGGTATCTGCCTATATAGCTTGCAGCCCAGCCTCGAAAGCGTCAGGCAACAAATACAAGCCCGCGCAGAGGCAAGCGATGTTCGGATTGATTAAGGTGGCTGCTCCCCGCATTGACTACGGTTTACGCGGGGGCTAAAGCCTTACCTCCACGGCTGGATCAGTGCCGGGCTCTAACTGCTCACCGACCCAGAGCCGATGCAATCGGGTTTTGAGAATATCGCCAGGTCCAGAGATGAATTTAGGTTGTCCGAAGTGAGTCATCACTTCGTGTTGGCGCTCTAGTGCACGACGATCCTGCGAGACCACTGGGGCCAGGAACAATCGTATGGCTGCTTGTTTGAGCCAGCTTGGCGCCAACCCCTTGGGTGTCGAAAAGCGCGCGAAAGGCGTGAAACTGTTTCCCGTCGCTGGCGTGAAAATGGCGGTGACACACAGGGTTAGCTTGGTCTCACCTTCCCACCGCGCTTGAACCGTAGTGGGCGGATAATAGCGCGATACACTGCGCGAGCGGTCGCGCTCCAAAAAGCGCGACATCAGACCATAGTCAGGCTGGGTTTGCTCGATGGCCATATCGATCCCGTCGCCGTGGCTGGTAACAATCAGCTCCACTGGCAAGCGTCGATCCCGGCGACGAATAAAACCATGATGCAGATGATTGGTGTGGAACGGATCCATCACATTTTCAACCGCATCGTAGGCGCGACCCACCCAGGTGCCTTGTTGCCACCAGAAATGATCAAGTTCAGGGTTGCCAAAATCAGGCGGTAACACGGGCTCGGGCGGTGCCGCGTCAGAAAGCGCCACAAAGATCCCGCCGTGCCGTTCGACTACGCACAGTGCGTCGGCCTTCAGCTTTTGATCATGGGCCGTATCGACCAAACAACCGGGCACTTCGATACAGGTTCCATCGCTTGCGAAGCGCCAGCCGTGGTAAGGGCACTCGAGTGCCCCCTTGTGCACACGCCCTTCAGAAAGTGGGTAATTGCGGTGCGGGCAGCGATCAACCAAGGCGCCAATCCCCTCTTCGCTGCGAAAGAGTGCAATCGGTGTATCGCAACACATGACCTTTTGCGCTTTGCCGCGTTTCAGGTCTTTCGATAAGGCAACCAGGTGCCAGGCATCGCGGACTGACTGGGGAAATGTCATTAAGGCAGCTCCTCACCATTCCACTCGAGATCGTAAGTGGCGGCGGCATTAGTCGAGATATTGTGTTTGAAACCCATCAGGGAGAAGGAAGCGGCGTCGCAAAGCGCACCAAGCAAAGGCCAGCGATCGCCAGGCCGAGACACCACGTCGCGCCCGGTAGCAACGCAGCGCCACCAATCGCGCATACGCGCACCACGCACCGCCTGCGGCAGGCCAAATGCGACCATCGCCGGGCCAAGATAAAGAGTGCGTGGCGCGGCATCAGGTGCGGCGATCCCGTCACCGATTGCATGGGCAAGATGACCGGCACCAGTAAGCAGATGCACGCCGCTAGTCGCGCGCGGATTGCACTCAAGCAAGTAGGCAGCGCCAGCTGCATCGAACATTGCATCGCAGGCGAACTGCCCGTGGATATTGGCACACTGCGCCAGGCGAGCAGCTATTGTTCGCAGCGCTTCGCGATGGTGATCAGCGACAGGATCGAAAGCATAGCCAGCTCCCCCGCCCAGGCGCCAGCTGGAACGGTAGGCTGCAAAGGCAACCAATTCTCCCCGATGCGCCACGCCATGAAAGCAAACTTCTTCACCATGGATACGCGCTTGTGCCATCCAGGGGTTGTCGGGGCTGGGTGTAATAGCGGCCAACGCAGGCCGGTCAGGGGCGACCAGCGCGCTATCACCAAATCGGCTGAAGCGCGGTTTGAACACCCACTCGCGACTTCTGCTAGCGAAGCGAGTCAAGTCTTCTACGGAGTCTATCGGATGGCTTTCCGGCACGGGCAAGCCCCATTCGCCACAGTGGCGCGCAAAGGCGAGCTTGTCGTGTAGTTGGCGTAACGTGGCAAGGTTAGGCACAAACAGGCGCTCACCCAATCGGCACTGAAGGGCGGGCGCCGCAAGATGGAAAACCTCCTCGCAGGTCGGCACCACCCGCTCGAAACCGAAGGTATCGACTAGCTCGACAATACGCGCGTGAAAGGCTTCGCCCTGCTGCCGTGGCGCGGGATAGCGGTGAACCCGCGCAGGTGCTTTCGACCAGCGCGCCATGCGCACCGGTACGCTGTCAGCCAGATGCGGCTCCCATCCGGCCGCGGCGAAATCCCGGGCAATATCCAGCGCGGCAACCGCCCGGGCGCCGGTAATAAGCACGCGTCTAGCCATCACGCCACACCACTTTACGGCGCTTGGGGCCGCTCCACGCGCTCAGATCATGGGCGACTTCAACCGGCACCTGCAAAGCGCATGCCTGGCTCAGCGCCCGTGCAGCCGTAGTTGAAATCGCGGCTGGGCAAAGCGGCGACAGGTGTAGCACGACGCGCTCAGGCCCTGCTTCTGCCTGCCAGATTTTGTCGCCCCCCAGCACCGTCTCAAGCGCGGCTACCACTTGGGGTGGCGTAACGCTGCGATCTGCAAAGCGCCAGATATCGTTCACCCGGCCTTGAGGCGCATGGATGACGCGACCCGCAAAACCGCACGGGCAGGAACAACAGTCGAGCTCAAGATAATCGTCGCCGCGAACACGGACAATCGGTTGGCTGGTGCGGCGAAGGTCGGTAATGATCGGTCGATAGCCGGGCGTGCCGGGAACCGGCTCAAGCTCGATAGCCATCGCATGATCGTTGAGATGCAGCCTGCCGTTGGCACACTCAGCGGCCAGAAACCCTTCGGTCGCTTGGTATATTTGGCGTGGCCTTACCCCCAATCGCTCAGTAAAGTAGTGACGCTCCGCGTCACCGGCCGGTTCGCTGCCGCAAAACAGATACTGCAGCGAGGGGAAATGCGCCCCTGCTTCAGCGAAAGCGGCCAGCCGATGGGGCGGTGCGATCAGGATCGTCGGCGCGAATTGCGCCAAGCCCGCAATGCTCTGTTCAATCGACGCTTCGAGGGGGAAATGTGCAAACGTAAACCGCCCTCGCCCCACATCGCTGTAAAGCGCATTACTGGCGCGCAAATGCAGGGCGAGCCGCTGGCGCTTGAGCAAGGCACGCGCCGGTAGCAGTCGGGCCAGGCTCTGGCCGATGTAGTCGGCACGTTCTGCGGGGCTGGCGAGAAAGAGCCCTCGCGCACCGCCTCCCGTTCCGGTCGACCAGCCTGCCGACAGTTCGCCAACGGCTGTGTCTTGTTCCGCGGCGGCGGCCAACTCGCGCAGTTCCCCATCGCTCATATCTAGGCTGTTCCAGGCGCCGTAATCAGCACGAAGATCCGCGATTTCAGTGACTGGAAACTCAGCCAAATCACGACCGGCATAGCGTGCCCGTGCGGGCGTAAGGGCGATGACAGGCTGCAGCTTGCGCCACATGCTGGCTCGCCGCATAGCCAGTTGCCCCGGCGACATGCTCAGCGCACGCCGCGCTCGTATCCACGCGGCTAAGACCCGGTCAGTTCGCATCATGGCCGCCAAAAAGCTTGGCACTGGCAGCGCAATGTGAAGGCAGGATGACCAAGTCGCCATTGCAGCACGCCGCCTCGCTCAATAGGTTTAGCGTTGCGCGATAACGATGGGTATCGCCGAGAAGCGTGGTGGTAAGCCGCGGCGGCGGTCGGCGCTGCGTGATTGACTTGCCAAGCCACACCGCATCGGCAGCGAGCAAGACCTGGCGATCGTCGTTGGTGCGCAGTGCCAGCCCCCAGTGGCCGACGCAGTGGCCGGGCAGTTCGACGGCGATCAGGCTACCATCGCCCAGGATGTCACGACCTTCGTTAAAGGGCGCAAATCCGCTGGGTAGCGCCACTGCTGGAGCATCTTCGAAAAAGCGAGCATTGGCATCGGCCGCCTGAGGAACCAGTGCAGGCAGCAGGCCCTGGCACACGCGGCCAAAGCGACCCGGTCGGCGCAATTCGGACAGACCCGCACGGGCGCAATAGACCGGCCGCTGGGCAAGGTGGCACATCCCGGCGACATGATCGCCATGAAAATGCGAGATGATGGTGCCGGCAATCGCGCTATCTTCAATCCCATGGGTCGCGAGCCAGGCGCTCCACGCCTGCTGTGCATCAATTTTGACCGGCGTTGTCCAGCGATAGAACCGCTCGGGAAACGTCTCGGTTGCATTGATAAAAGCAGGATCATAGCCGGTATCGAACAACAAAATACCCCGCGTCGGGTGATCAATCACCCCCACCATGGCGGGAAAATCAACCGCACATAGGCTCCCACCTGAGAAAGTGGCGATCTCTGGATGGCGGCATAAACCGCGTTCAAGCCAGCGAAATCCGACGCGGATCATGGCTGCTTTTCCTGCATGGCAAGCTGCCGCGCTTCGGCCAGCAGGGTTGCCAGTGCATCATGCTGGGGTCGGTAGCCGAGTAGTCGCTGAGCAGGCTCAAGATCAAAGGTCTGAGAGTAGGCCAGCGTCGCCAGCTTGTAACGTGTCAGCATCGGCTCGCGGGCGGAGCGCATCAGCAGCGCAGCGTTTTCACTGAGCACAGCGATAGCACGCGCCAAGCCAACCGGCAGTGAGACAAGCTGCGGTGTTTTGCCTAACGCATCGGCGAGCTTACCAGCCACCTCTCGTACCGCAATAGGGTTACCTCCCGATATGTTGATTGCCTTTCCGGCAAGCCCAACTGCCTGCTCCTCAGCGGCGCAGATGGCCCATGCTGCGTCGCGCAGATCGGTCAACTCAATCAGCGCCCTGCCGCCACGCGGAAGCGGCATCCGCTCGCGCCCCGCCAGTTCGGCCAGCTTGGGCAAGATCACCCGGTCGCCCGGCCCCACCAGTGCGCGCGGGCGAATGGCGCAGCAGGCCATGGCGTCTTCCCGCGGCGCAAGCACGCGACTTTCCGCCGCGAGCTTGGTACGTGCGTAGTGGTTAAGTGGCTGAAGCGCAGGGCCGTCATATTCGCCGATGGCTATCCGGTCACGATACGCCGCAAAAATTGACGGCGAAGAAACAAATACGAAACGTTCAACGCCCGAGCGGCTGGCCGCTTCAAGCAGGCGTTCTGTCAGTTGAATGTTGTGGATCTCAAATGCTCGCCGGGGGCCCCAGCTGGCCGATAAGGCGGCGGCATGAATCACGCTATCGACATCCTTTAAGAGCCCGCGAAAATCAGCTTTTGGATGGCTAAGATCCGCCCTAACGAACTGCGCGCCGAGTGACGTAAGCGCCTCGCCCGCCGCCTGCGAACGCCCTGTGGCTCGCACAGCATGCCCGCGTTTTAGCGCCTCGCGCACCAGCGCCATGCCCAGCCCGCCGGTCGCCCCGGTGATAAGGATGCGCCGTTGGCTCATAGATTAAGCACCATGGCACTGGCACTGATCCCCGCGGCGGTGCCCAACAGCAGGATATAGTCACCCGGCTTGGCGCCCCCCGTGGTGAGAGCATAGGCGAGCACGGTCGGGATTGAGGCGGCGATCTGGTTACCGGTCGTTGGGAAGATATTGACCACGCGGTCACTGTTGGGCGCGAAAAGCCGCTTGATATGCTCGACCCCTGGCGCACTCGCCTGGTGGCAAATCACGCAGGCAAGATCATCCTTGCTTATTTCCGCCTGTTCGAGCGCACGCTCAATGACGCCAGGCAACGCTTTGGCAGCGGCCTTGAAGATGCCAAAGGCGTCCATCTCGAAATAGGAACCGGCGACCAGCGCCTGGTAACCTTCAGCGATGCGCAACTTTGTGCCGCCCGCCCGAAGCTGCGCTAGCGCGTGGTGAGCACCATGGGTAACCGTAACGCTTGAGCGCATTCCGCAGGTTGGGTCTGACGTCGCCTCAATCGCCAGCGCCGCTGCGCCATCGCCAAAGATGGACCGCGTTTTCGGCTCCTCAGGGTTAAGCCCTGCCGACGCGATGTCACTCGCAAATACAAGCGCGCGCCGCCAGCGCCCGCAGGCAATGCCCATGGCGGCGATATCCAGTGCCACCATAAAGGATAAACAGGTCTGGTTAACATCAAAGCTAGGCACGCCGGACTGGCCAAAGCCGAGTCGGTTCTGGACTAAAGCGGCTGTAGACGGAATCGGTTGCTCCATAACGCCACAACCGCCAATGATGACGTCGGGCGGTGTATTGCCCCAGCCAGCGCGGTTCAGCGCCTCACGGGCTGCCTCAGTCGCCATCGTCGAGGTGGTCTCATCCTCGCTCGCGACATGGCGCGCAGCGATGCCAAACTGGCGTTCTGTCCAGCCGGCCGATTGACCTTGACGCTCGTCCAGGGCGCGCGAAGTTAACAGGGTGTGAGGGCGATAGCTGCCCCACCCGGCAATCGTAAAGTTGCTAATCATATGTCCAATTCTAATCGATTCGCTCTCATACTCTAATAAAGCTTAATATCAATCAATTAGAAATTAGACGATGTTCATTTTATGGCTAACTTGGTGGAGCGCGTAAAGGAGAGCCAATCACACGCTAAAAAAGCTCGTGATTTGCGGATAGCTGTCTGCTGCTTACGTTTGTTAAATTCCAGTTGCACCGACCGTGGCGAGGCCCAGGGAAAGAGCCAACACCGCTAATAGCCTCACCCACCACAGAGTGAACTGCCTGCGAAACAGGTTTATAACAAACAGCATACTTCCTACTATCCCAACTAAAACACCTACTCCAACGACTATCGCCCCTGGCTCGCCACCGAGAAAGTAGGCGCGCATTATTTCGGGAAACAAACTCCAGGCAAAAGGGATGAGCAAAGCAACTGCAATACTTGCTAAACCAGTAACTAATGCCGCGACTTCGAGCCTAAACATAGCACTCCAATATATATTTAATGCCGCTTCTCACGGGTGGCAAAAACGCGGAAATGTAGAAGCTATGGTATTCGATACTTGACCAACTGTTTTGGCGCAAAGACTTTGCGCTGAAACTAACGAAGCGCGACGATGAAAAAAGCGAACCAGGCTGAGAAGTGCGCCACCTGACGGTGCGATAGGTTGTATGTCTTTATGATTGCATTTTCTATAAGTCGGATTCATGGTCATAGCATATAACGTAGCTTTGGCATCTGGCGCATGGATTGTGTATGCGGCCACAAAGGGCTCGGTGTCTCAATTAAACATAACCTACGCCCCTTGAGCAAAGCACCGCTTATAGCCTTCCAGCTGTCAGACCGGCGGCACCATCGTCAATGGCTGAGGTAAGATCCCACTCGATCACATAAGGCATGGCTGCGATGAACCACGACACCGATCAAAAACCCCGGCGCTGGCTCAATAGTGCCACCCATCACCACTGGCTGACCCGCGAAGGGCTCGCATTGTTCGAATTTCATCGCCAGGCGCGTCTGGCCTCTGGTGGTTTCGCACTACTCGATGGTGACGGGCGCATTCCCGACGGCGCCAGCGCCGACACCATGCTCACCGCACGCATGGCGCACAGCTGTGCCCTGGCGGCACTACAAGGCCTACCAGGTGCTGCAGCACTGGCCGAGCACGCCATTCGCGCTTTGTCTGGCAAGCTGCGCGACGAGCATCACGGAGGCTGGTTCGGGGCCGATCCCGCCACCAGCGACGACCGCACTAAGCAGTGCTATACCCATCACTTCGTCGCCCTCGGTGCCGCCACTGCGACCCACGCCGACATTCCCGGCGCGGCTGCTCTGCTCGAAGAGGCCATTGGGGTGATCGACACCCGCTTCTGGTCGATGGATGAGCAAGCTTTTGTCGAGAGTTTTAGCCAGGACTGGAGCGAACTGAGCGACTACCGCGGCGGTAACAGCAACATGCACGGCGTAGAGCTGTGCTTGGCGCTAGCCGATGTGCGCGACGAACCGCTATGGCTTGACCGGGCGCTAGCCATCGTTGAACGGCTGATTCACCACCACGCGGCTCCCCGGGATTACCGCATCCTCGAGCATTTTCATGGCGACTGGTCAGAATGGCCGGAGCACAACGCCGACTGCCCCGACGACGGGTTCTATCCCTATGGCGCCACGCCGGGTCACGGTTTCGAGTGGTCGCGGCTGATGCTGCAACTGGAGGCGGCGCTTGAATCTCGCGGCCGCGCAGCTCCTTCTTGGCTATTCGCTGACGCTGCGGCGCTATTTGACGCCAGCCTGCGTGACGGCTGGGCCACCGACGGCACCCCAGGGCTAGTGTATACCGTGGATTGGGAGGGTCGCCCAAACTCCCTGCGGCGTCGCCACTGGACTCACGCCGAAGCACTGGCCGCCGCTGCCGCGTTTCTACAACGCACCGATCAGGCCCACTACGAGCGCTGGTATCGGCGGCTTTGGGATTTCATCGACACCACCTTTATTGATCGCGCGCGGGGCGGCTGGTATCAGGAGCTCGACGGTAAGCTGCAGATCGACACTGCCGAAGGTGACATCAAGCCCGATCTCTACCACGCTTACCAGGCCACACTGATACCGCGGCTACCCTTGGCACTCAACTTGGCGTTGGCTGTCGAGAGGCTGTAGTAGCTCAACCTTTACCCGAACTGATCGTATTATGACCACCTGAGGTTAGCTGCCAGGGTAGTGGTCACTGTGGCTAACCTAGCTATTTTTCGACTGTCGCTAATCGTACATACTCTGGAACTCTTTCCTTGAATAATTTAATGAGTTCAAGCTGCATTAACTCATAGTGATCCGGAATAGATTCAAAGCTCCCCCTAGGCCCGGCTATACGGCCTGCCTGAAGCGCAGCGATGACTTTGACGTATCGAAGCGGAGGCATTCGAGTGACGCGCCTGGCTAGCTGCTCCTAAGCATGTACGCCCGATGCTTCCGCTCTTCTCGCATGATATAGAGGACGAGAACCCACCTCTCATCCATTTACCCAACAACCAGGAGGAGAACATGCAGACAATCAAACTAGGCGGAGAAAGCGTACCCCGTATCGGCCAGGGCACCTGGCATATGGGCGAGAATGCAGGGCAGCGGCAGGCTGAGGTCAGGGCGCTGCGCGAAGGGCTGGATCTGGGCATGACGCTGATCGATACCGCCGAGATGTATGCCGAGGGCGGTGCTGAAGAGGTCGTTGGCCAAGCGATCCGTGACCGGCGCGATGAGGTGTATCTGGTCAGCAAGGTCTACCCGCACAACGCCAGCACCAAGGGTGTTCAGGCTGCCTGCGAGCGCAGCCTGCGCCGATTGGGCACCGACACTATCGATCTATACCTGCTGCACTGGCGCGGCCAGTACCCGCTGAGCGAAACAGTGGAAGCCTTCGAACGGCTGCGTGAGCAGGGCAAGATCCTGCGCTGGGGTGTGTCGAACTTCGACATTGACGACTTAGCAGAGCTCAACGAGCCAGCTTGCGCCACCAATCAGGTGCTCTACAATCCCGAAGCACGGGGCATTGAATACGACCTGCTGCCCTGGCAAGCACAACAAAACATGCCGCTCATGGCCTATTGCCCGATCGGGCAAGGCGGCGCGCTACTGCATGATGCCGCCCTGCAACGCATCGCCGGCAAACACAGCGCCACCACCGCGCAAGTCGCCCTCGCCTGGGCTCTGCGCCACCCTGGTGTGATTGCTATTCCTAAAGCCGTGAAACTGGATCACCTCAGACAGAACTTTGATGCAGATAACGTCAGACTCGACGAAGATGATCTGGCACAGATCGATGCCGCCTATCCTCGCCCAATGCGCAAGCAGTCTCTGAAGATGGTTTGAAGAAGAGTCATTAACAGCCCAGCACTGGAGTGATGTCATGTCACTGCCCGCCCCACAACCAAACGCCTGGATTCGCTTTCTCGCCCACCTGCTGTTTATTCTGGCGGCGTGGACGCTGTTCATTAAATACCTGTTTCCCATTGGGTACGGGCTGGCATACGGCGAGCCCTGGGCAAGGCATATCTATTGGGATCTATGGCCACTGGCGCACGTTTGGCTAGGTTGGGCGCTGCTCGAACGGCCTAGCTATACGCGTGCATTGGCGGTGGGCATGTCCGTCATTGAAATCCTCATCATCTGTACCCTGTTCGTCCGTTTTCTCGCCGACCCTGAGTGGTCGATCTGGCGTACCAACTGGTTTGTGAATAAGGTATTTGTGCTGACATGCTTTGTGCTGGTGTTGGCTGCCACGGTGCCGGTTCAAAAAAACCTGAAGGAGCGACCGCTATGAAGCATCACATCAAGCATCGCATCACGCGCAGACAAAGCCTTACGATCATCGGCACCACGCTCACCGCCATGACGCTCCCAACCGTATCACTTCTTGCCAACACGGGCGGGATGCAACAGAAGACCTTTGCGGGCACGGACAAAACGCTGCCATTATCGGCATGGGCACTTGGCGAACATTCAACGTTGGCAGTGATCCGAAGCTGCTCGATGTGCGTACCGAAGTAGTTAAGGCATTCTTCGAGCATGACGGCGGACTGATCGACTCTTCGCCCATGTATGGCTCGGCGCCTCCAACCACCGCAACTGAAATGCAGTGCCCTCTTTATTAGTCACTAAACAGGCTGCCGCCACCGCCAAACCAAACGATGGGCATTAAACATCAGCAGGTTGCCACTCACAATCATTGCTAACCCTATAAGTGCATCCGCATGCCACTGGTAACCCTCGAACACCGTTGACAGCGCCAGCGCAACCAAAGGAAACAATACCGTCGCATAAGCCGCCTTACCGGCACCAATACGGCCGACCAGCATAAAGTAGGCACCAAAGCCTCCCACCGATCCTATTACCGCCAAATAAACCAGGGCACCTAGATATCTCGGTTCCGCTGGCAGGCTGAAACTGGCTCCCTGAGCCCAGGCAATCAGCCCCATCAACATCCCCCCATACAGCATAGCAAAGGCGTTGGTGGTGTTGATTTTCAAGCCGCATCGCTGGTGCCTGACCGACACCATGTTACCCAGCGAAAACCCGTAGGTACCCAGCAACGTCAAACCAATGGCGCCCAGCAGTTCCCACGTAGCCTCAACTGTGACCAGATCCTGCCAGAAAATCAGCGCCATGCCCGGCAGACCAAGGGCCAAAGCCAGGTAAAATACCCGCGGAACCGGTGTGCGAAAGAACAGGTAGCCATTGGCCGCATTAAACAGTATCGACATAGAAAACAGGATGGCAATTAGGCCGCTGGGCAGATAACCCGCAGCGGTATAGAAGCAGTAGAAATTCAAACCAAAGACACAGCCCCCCTGCAACAGGCAGAAAAGATGATCCCTGGTATGCAGAGCCTGGCGTCGGCGCAACAATGTAAGCCCGGCCAACAGCACCAGCGCGGCGATGAGAAAACGATAGAATACCGAGACCGGCACCGCCACCTCGCCCACTTGCCAAGCGATAGCCAGCCAGGTCGAGCCCCAGATAAGAACTGTTGAGATATACAGAAGACTATTCATGGCTTGCCATTCCCAGAGTGGTTAGTGTCAGCCATAGTATCGGCTCACCCCGGCTGGCTAGCTTGCCTGCGTTTGCGCCAGTTTGTCTATTCTTGCGGTTGAATGGTTCGCTGAATTGAGTTTCGTGCTGAGCCTGAGTACTGTTAACGCAGTTCCCAGGAGCCGCCCATGTTCACCGACACTTTGAGCCACTATCCCAGGATGAAACAGACGCAGGCGCGTCTAGTAAGTAGCACCCAGCTAAAAAATGGCATGGCGCTGGCCCGTTGGAGTAACCAAGAAGACCGTATTGAGAAAATTCACTCAAACCACCACACTCTGAGCGTTTATCTGAACGGCGCGGAGAACTCCCTACGCAGGCAGGGATCACAAACCATTGCCAGCGAGACCAGCAATAGCGTGTGTTTAATGCCCGCCAATCTGATCACAAGTTGGGACGTGCATGGGCCTATCTCACTACTGCATTTCTATTTCAGCGACACTCACCTGAGTCAGTTGATCGAACAGGTATGGGATAAAGATGGCCGAAGCGTGCAACTGGACGAAATCGACTTCGCCCAGGATGCCCTGCTCACTCAGCTGTTTTGCACCACCCTTGGCCAGAGCAACTGGCAAGACCCGCTGGATCAATTAGCGCTGGATTCCGCCACCCAAACGGCATTGATACACACCCTACGCCACTATAGCCAGCACCGACTGCCAACTCTGCGCCCAACCGGTGGACTACCTGCGTGGCAATTAAAACGAGTGGTGGAGTTCATTGAGCATCACCTGAACCAACCCCTTACGCTGGCATGCATGGCGGGTATCACTGGCTTAAGTGACTACCACTTCGCCCGCATGTTCAAACAAGCCACTGGTTACCCACCACATCGCTATGTGCTGCACCGTCGTCTTATCCGGGCGCAATACTTGTTGGCGGAAACATCGCTAAATATGACTGAGATCGCACTACGCTGCGGTTTTGGCTCCAGCAGTCATTTCAGCAACCGCTTTCGCGCAGAGACAGGTGTCAGTCCTACTGAGTATCGGACGCAACAACGTAGCTAGGATTCTTACGAAGACTGCCTGCTACCCGCCCCGCTTTAGGACTTTGTCGCCGTCGCGTTTTTCTTTCAGCGCTATGCAGCGCTCAACTGGGCCGGGGGCTATATTGGAGACGCTTTCATTGCCCAGGCCATGCTGCTGGTATTGATGGCGTTAACGGGATGGGGAATGGATAACGCGCCACGCGCAACAAACTCACCAGTTGCTATAGGTATAGCCATCAGCCTCTTCGGCCTGATCATAATGCCGCTGATGGCGCCGCTAAGCGGCGGCACCTGGCACCTGGCACCTGGCACCTGGCACCTGGCACCTGGCGGAAGTGTTCGGCATTCATGCCGCCCCCACAGCAGTTACCACGCTGGGCCTAGCCCTTATCATGTTCCAGGGTTTCGCCCTATGGAGTGGCGAAGAAGAAGCCAAGGAAAGGGCGGCCACCGGACGCGAACTGCTGCGACTTGTTATATCTTGTTAACTAACTGCAAAGTCTTCAAGCGCTTTTCCTGTCAAACGGTAGCCTATCCATTCATTTTGCGGTTTTGCGCCTATTGACTCATAGAACTGGATCGCAGGTTCATTCCAGTCAAGTACGTTCCACTCGAAACGGCCGCATTTTTTCGATATTGCAATGTTAGCAAGATACTTCAAAAGTGCTTTGCCAGCCCCGACGCCACGATATTTTTGAGTAACGTACAAATCTTCAAGATATAGCCCATGCTTACCGAGCCATGTTGAGAAATTGAAGAAATAGACCGCAAAGCCAATAGGTTCGTTATTGAAATAACAGATAACGGCCTTAGTCGTCGTATTATCGCCAAACAAAGCGTTTTCTATATCCGCGACTGTCGCTAACGCTTCATGTTCTGCTTTTTCATAAGTCGCAAGTTCTATGACAAATTTATGGATTAAAGCCGAGTCTTCAATGGTAGCTTGCCGGATTTCCACTCCTGACATTACCTACCTCCGTATCTTGTAATAATGTTTGTGTTCCGCTTGCTGCGTCACCAATTCGCACGCAACCGCTCTCGCGCTACTCTACGCTGGCGTTATATAAGATCACCTCATCTCCAGCCCCATAGCCGCTAATCACGGCCGCGCGGGAGACTCCCAGCGTGGATTGATACAGCTTCTCTGCGAAGTTGCCTTCCGAGGTGGTCACCATCACCGCCCCCACATCGCAGCCCTGGCGACGCACGTGGGCCTTGAACGGCGCTAGCGACTCCACAATGAGCCGCTTACCCAGCCCCCTACCTGCTGCTTCCGGGTGAATGCCGATTTGCTCCAGCTCGATGATGCTTTTTTCCCGAAAGCCGTTCTTAACGCACCAAAGGATATAGCCACGCACCTGGCCTTCCACCTCCACCACGTAGTAAACGCCCCGTGGATAGGTGTTAAACGACGACTCAATCCACAGCACGTGATTTTTCTCACGGGGGAAACACGCTTGGTACACCTCGGCGATGGCGGCAATATCGTTTTTTTCTGCTGCTCTTACGGTCATTCTAAAGTCCTTTTTTCTTTGAGAGCCCGTTGCTATCGGCTCATACTCGCCCTTTCTGGGGCTTACATCATGACTTTTTCGAATCCAAAAAACTCTAGCTTGTGTGCCTTACTGCCTGCCTCCTCATCATCCGGCAAGAGGTAATAGCGGTTGTAAAAGGAGGCAATCTTAAAACCACACTTGTTGACATAAAAGTGGATGTTTCGCTTTTCGAAGTAAGGCGTATGGGTCATCCATACCCGCGTCTTGGGGTACGCCTGCTCGATGGCTTTCCACGCACGGTAGCCCACGCCACGTCCGTGGGTGCTGGGCAAGAGATAGAACAAGTCCAGCGAGTTGTGTTAGGTGGATTCGTCAATGACTACAATCGCGCCCCCCACTTTAACGCCATCTAAAAGGATGTGATGCACCATGGCATCTGGCGCATTAAGAGAGTTCTCAATATCTGAGTCAGAGGGAATCAAGCTCGGCTCCACCGCGCCAAAGGTCTCTTCTACCGCCACGCTAAACGAGGCTTTTAACTCTTGCTTGAACGCATCAAATGCCGATGCGTCTGCCAACGCCAGCGTGACTGCGGATGAATGTTCCATGGCTGCGCCTATTTGCTCAATGAGCGTCATCAACAAACCGTTTAGGCTAACCGCTGCCATGACGTTTTGCTATACCACGCCCCTGCAACCAACTACTTATCCGCTTTAACGCTGAATCTCGGTGACCACTTCTGCCTTAACGGAGTTGGCGATAACGCCAGCAAGTCGTCTTTTGCAGCACCAGCGTTATCAGTCTGCCATCATTTCTAGCGCTGCGCGCCCCGATGCTTCGCGCGACTTGCGATCAAAGAACCAATGACGATGAGCACGCTGGCACTCAATACGGCCACCGTGGCCTCGCCGTATCCCGCCAGGATCAGTAGCACCACCGAAATGAGTGGCGCGCTGTAGGCTAGGGTGCCAAGTAGCTGGATGTTCCCGTGTTTGACGCCATAGTCCCAGGTAAAAAATGCGATTCCAACCGGCCCGAGGCCCAGCCCAACCACGCCTACCCATTGCATCAAGCCATCCGGCCACACCGTCTTTTCCCACAGCATATGGCACCCTAAAGCCAGCAGCGCCGTCACGCCGCAGAACCAACCGACGGCATCGGTTGGCACTGAACGCACCAATCTGCTGAGCACGGAGTAAGAAGACCAAATCAATGCACACGCCAGCGCTACCAGATAACCGGGCAGGTTCTCCCAAGCAAATCCGCCTGCATTTCGGCTGATCAACAACCAACAACCCACCAGCGCCACCAAGGCGCCAACGATAGACTGAGCTTGCATCCTCTCATCCGGTAATAGGGCAGACAGCAGAACGATCAGTAGCGGCCAGAGGTAAGCCAACAGGCTGACTTCCACCGCCGGTGCTAGCGTCATCGCCTTGAAATATGCAAAGTGATAACCGAATAACCCGACGATACCGATACACCAGGCAAACGGCGACTGGCGTATATACCGAACGCCCGTATGACCAGCCAAGATCCAACGCCCACCCATCAACAGAAACGCAATGCCGAAAGTCATGGCCATCAGCTGGAACTCTGGAATATCTCCGCCGGATAGCTTGGTCAGCAAAGCCAACGTACCCCAAAGCAGAACGGAAATGGATCCGATCCAGGTAGCGGCATTCACGGTTGCCATGTCACTCTCCCCCGAGATTCTCATGCGTTAGCGGTTGCGGGAGAGCGTATCCATGGCATCAATGAGGATCTTTTGAATCCTGGCGGAATTATGTCGAGAGACGGCGGAAGTGGCTAGGCGGTTTGCCAAAGTGACGTCTGAAGCGGTCGCTGAAGGCCGATAACGACGAGTAGCCTACCGCATCAGCCACCCGCTGAACGCTGAGGCCTGACTGTTCCAGAAGCCGAAACGCCTCTTTCATTCGCACTTCTGTGAGGTATTGATGAGGCGTCATGCCCACCTGATGGCGAAAAAGATCGTTCAACTGCCGAATACTCAAATGGGCCACGTTAGCAGCCTCAGCCATGGAAATAGGTTGGTGGAAGTGATCATCCAGAAACTGTTTTGCCGCGTGAACCCTGCGATCCAGTTTCAATTGACTTCCATGGCGCTCCTGCAGCAGTTGTAACAGCAATAGCAGCATGTGATGCTGGGTAGCATCCGCTCCAGCCCCGCTCATGACCTGAGCATGTAGGAACTGGACGTAATGGCGCAAAGCCGAATCAAGCTCCACGAAACAAGGCAGCTTATCTAGCGCAGGAGCCAGCCCCTCAGGCAAATCAGCCACCAAAAACCGATTATCTTCTGTTGCAGCAAACCCATGGCCGCTTCCTGAAGGGATGATGGCCGCACGGTGCTGTACCACCTCCCCCGCCATGGAATCTACTGACAGAAACAGCGTGCCGACCAGGGGCAATACCAGTTGATGATGGTCATGGGAGTGACTTTTCACTTCATCATCATAGGTACGTATGTGCAGGCCGATCTCTGGATATTTCATGACCTTACTCAGCAGTCGTGGGCATATTCACTTCCTTGACCTGATTCCTCCAGCCTTAGGCTGTGCGTTTTTAGGCAACGCTCGCTTGGTGGATGGAGGTGGCATCCAGCGAGAGGATTCTCTTGGCTCGGCGCATATCGATAGTGATGATGCTGTAGTTCAGCAGTCTTGGTAAAGCGTGGGGAAGAAAACCGTCAACAACAATGACAATTTAAAGGCTATTTACATGCTGTAAAACGAACTTCACGCGCTCATCAATAGTGTCACGCGGCACTTCCAGCGTTTTGTAACCCCATTGCGAATACCAGCTTTTCATCCCCTCGAATACCTTGAGGGACTCCTCGAACGTTTGATCACGCTCTGAATCTGTACCGTAAATGTCTTCCCATGGCGGCAGAAGAAAAACAACGGGATTATAGGGGAACAGTTGAACATAGTTGGCGATGCCCGCCCGTGACAACGCGCTCTCCGCATCAAGCATGTACAGCGCATCCAGCACCCCACGATCAAAGAACGTGGCCTGCTCGCCAACAGCGACACGCCGGTACTTTTCAATATCGGATTTCAGAATATCCTGAGCGAAAGAGACCGGGTCTGGCCGAGGTGATAGCTCCGCCGCCAACCGCTCTTTGATGATGCTACGGGCAGACTCAGGTACAACGCGATAGCCCCGCTCCGCTAGGGCATCAAGGAGAGCAGTTTTGCCACCACCGGGGCCACCGGTGAGTACGAATAGATGGTTCATATTATTAACGCCCTACAGCAGACAAGGAAAACGCTATTGAGTGAGATGCTGTCTCCCCCAACACAATAAAAGCCCAGGCTCCCCCATGATCTCATCTAGCTGCTCGCCCACTCGCACAAAACACCATGTTTCATAGGTGTACTCTGTTGGCGTAGATGTTAGATATTTATATCAACGCAGTGCTCCTTTTTAAAGACTTTTCTAGCCCACTTAACTAAAAAAAGCGTTAGCAAAAATACTAACGCTTAAAGCAACCTTACGATGCAGCAAGGTTCAGGTCACTATACGCACAACTAGCCATAGACATATAATCAATTACAACTTTTTATTCAGGCCGAAGCCGCAGGTTAAAACCGATAGATAACACTCCCTTGTAGACGATCGACACTTCCACTACGGCCATCCACAGTATGCCGTGCAGCATGAGCCAACTCAATTCCGTAGGTTATGTTATGACCAGGACTCCATTGGTAATTAATATGCACAAGTTCACGCTCTTCATCATAAGCGCTTATAAACTCACTTGAACTACCGGTATTAACAAGAGACACGCCATCGCGCTCGGCATTATCCCAATCTGCATTAACAAATGAGTATGAAACGTTGAAAGCACCGGGGCCTATATCGTGGCTAATGCCAATCGTTCCCCCCCATGCAAAGATGGTCTCTAGCTCGCTGCCTGCTCGATAAGCTGAGGGTGCCGGGTTTACTTTCATGTAAGCCCCAATCCCCTCACCGCCGGTTATTTGACCACGCAACGTCGTATTTGGCGTAAGAGCGTAATTAGCCGCGACAAAAGCTCCCCACCCGATCTTTGAGTCCTTTGCTGCACCATCGTCAAAGGCCACTTCTCGAATCATGGCAGCTGATGCCCAACGTAATGCACCAGCCAATGATTCGTACCGAAGCGTAATGTCTGGCAAGCCATCTTTACGATCAACATCAGTACCAGCAATGGATCTACCACCGGTTACTGCATCGTAGCCTCCGTCAAAAGAGTTGCCAGACATGGCACCGCTCGGATCCTCAATAGCAACATGAAAATCACCTACTGAATACCGCAGTTGTGCTTGTCGAAGGAATGCATCGCGACCTGCGGGGCCAGTAAAATCAAGCGTAGGAGTAGTGCTTATAAAGGTGTGAAAATTGCTCCACGTTTGTCCTGCCGTAATACCGTTCCATGAGCCATAGGCCTGACGCATTCGGAGATTACCGAAGAAAAAATCGCCTTCGATATTGGTAATCAAGTCACCTTTCTCTGTCGGCGTTGTAGTGC
The DNA here is from genome assembly GCF_054065485.1 of Vreelandella sp. 2A-K22. Taxonomy (NCBI): domain Bacteria; kingdom Pseudomonadati; phylum Pseudomonadota; class Gammaproteobacteria; order Oceanospirillales; family Halomonadaceae; genus Vreelandella; species Vreelandella sp. 2A-K22. Next base: position 228,586 of record NZ_JBSUGC010000006.1, read on the forward strand.
GGATACCCAGGCGTGACTCATTAGCATGCAGATTCGAATGCCCACTTGTGCTTGGTTGGCCATCCACAGCAATTTTAGAGAAGTTCACACTATCGCCCATGCCACTGCTATTTCCAGTCTTAATGTCGCCACTGTCATACATCACATCAAGCTTAGCGTAACCGTATAAAGAAACGTTGGTTCCATTCACATCATAATCAATTGCAAATACAGAAGGAGTAACGAATAGAAAAGAATAGCCTAAGAAAGGAAACACTCTGCACCACAACAAAAACTTATTCATATCTTTATCTCTATATTTGTAATACTTTTATTTTCAACTTAACCCAGGAGCCTAAAGACAAGCTGAGAAGACATTGCGAAAATGGTCACCAACCCCACTAGAGCAAGCGTGGTTTGTAGAGGGCCATTTTTTAGATCCCCCATCACATCTTCACGTCTTGTCAAAAGAAAGAGAATAATTCCCAAAAAAGGTGCTACTAGGACGGTTAAGGCTTGAGCGATAATAATTAGCTCAATGGGAGAACCTTTCGCCACCACAGCAACCGTAGCTCCCCAAGCCAACACCCCGTATACAAGCAGCTTGACTCTCCATCCGGATAAACTGCTGTTCCAGCCCAACGCATCCGCTAATAGCGTTCCTCCCGCAGAAGCGTTTGCCGCCATTGATGAAAAGGCTGCTGCAAAGAACCCAAGGCTGAACAGTACCGCCCCTACCTTTCCTGCCAGCGGCTCCAATACACTAGCCAGCTGTGGAAAAGTCGTTGCTACAGTACCAGTGGAGTGAAGTACCGCTGAGGCTACAATGATGATGAGCATCGCCATAAATGCGGTAGCCACATTCCCCGGAAGAGTATCCATTAACGTAATAGCTCGGTACTGCTGCCTATTCAGCTTTCTTTCATGGATGGCATAGCCAGTATAAAAAGCTGAGTTAATGGAGAAATTTGTACCGATCAAAGCAATTAAAAGAACGCTGGCCTCAGCAGGAAATTTGGGAATAAGACCTTGCGCAGCAGCCGCCCAATCTGGGTCACTCAGTATGGTTGATGCTAAAAAACCTACGGACATAAGCCCAATCAAAGCGACCAACAAGCGCTCCATCGCCTTATAAGTATTCCGCATGGCTATTAATAAGCCGACCGCTACTGTACTAGCGAGCGTCCAGCCTACTACCGAACCTCCTAAAAGCAGGCTTAGCGCTAAACCAGAGCCAACGGCATTGCCTACAGCAAACATCAAAGTGATAGAGAAAACACCGAAGCCAGCCATGACACCAATTGGCCGACCAAGTTTTTGCTTGGTGACTTTGACCACAGAGTCACCAGATGCAAGGCCCAACCGAACAGCCATATCATTAAACACAAACATTAGCACTGCAGACACAAGGATTACCCAAAGCAGCATGTAGCCATATTGGCTGCCTGCCTGCACAGCGGATGTCAGCGCACCGGGTCCGAAACGCCAAGCGCCAGCGACAAATGCAGGCCCCATTAACGCAAGCATTTGTGGCAACGTCAGAGAAAACCGAGATCGATGGTGGTTTGTCGCAGGGGGAAATGGCCCTGAATCATGTTTGGTATTCATACTCATCCTACGCTCCTATTAAATTTGTTATTTAGGATGCATACGGTGATGCCTCATTGGCATCACCGTTCGGGGACGCCCAGCGCCTAAGGAATAGTCAATCTCGGTTAGGCTAACCCGGCTTGTTTCATAGCAGCAGCAATTTCACGATCTGCGCCTTCGGCAAGCGGACGAAGCGGAGAGCGCACAGTAGCGTGATCAAGAATCCCCCGGGCTACTAGGGCCCACTTCAGAGCCACAGTTCCTTCCATATGCGAACCACGGTGATAGACATTCTTGGTGACTGGAAGGAGGCGATCATGCAATTCGCGCGCCTTAGCATAATCCTTGGCTTTTCCAGCTTTGATCAGTTCGATCAAAGGCTCCGGTGCAATACAGCCATAGCCAACTAGCGCACCATCGACATCAAACATGGTGTGAAGTAGGTACTCATCATGACAAGTCAGAATTTGTAGATCCGGATACTCAGCGCGAATGACAGGAATTTCAGTATCCCAGCGCTTCATATTGCGAACACCATTTTTCATCGCAAACACACCAGGTTGAGCCGCAATATCAAGCTGCGTCTGGAGGTTGTAAGTGGCTTTCGTATTGTCCGGATACTGGAAAAGAATCAGCGGTAGCCCACTCTCCTCATGAATGCGGCGATATCGCTCTTGAGGCGCTCCCTCCTGATAACCAAACCTTAGCCAGCCATGAGATGGGTAGACTAGACCAGCAGATGCGCCCGCCTCGACAGCCCGTTTTGCTTCTTCGGCTGCAACATGGTCGCCTTCGCGAGTGATGCCCGCAATAATTGGGATCTCACCTTTTACCGATTCAACAAATGCCTCAATAACACGCCTCTGCTCATCAGAGGTCATGAATGTACCTTCACCAGCGTGGCCAAGAACAACGAGACCTTTAACGCCGTCGATGCCGCCCAACCAAGAGCCAAGCTTCTTGATTGCAGCAAAATCAACCTCGCCATCGCGAGTGAAAGGAGTAACCGGCGCGGGGGTTAAACCTCGGAGATCGAGAGACATGATGATTCCTCTTATATGATTGTGTTATCGTTCCTGGGAACGATTGCAATCGTTTCACCAAATACACCACATCGAAAATTAGACGTTAGTCTACGACTCACAAATGATGTGTGGATACGGAAAGCAAACTAATAGTAAATCAGTGGGGTTAGCGTCATATCGCTTATAAGATCGCTGTAAAACCGATAGAATGGTTCGCCTAAATGCCTGTTTATGCGAGCCAACACAGAGGTTCAGTAATCCACCTCACGTCATGGAATAATATATTCATGCACGGTAAGCCTATAACTATGCAAGACGTTGCCAAAGCCGCGGGCGTCAGCACGTCTACAGTCTCTCGCGTTCTTGATGAGCGCCTTCCGCCTTCCAATAGCCCAGCCGCTCAACGGGTTAAAAAAACGGCGGAAGAACTCGGCTATAAGCGTGACATTCTTGCCTCCAGCTTGAGGCGAGGTGGTACAGGCACTATCGGTGTACTGGTGCCCCGACTGAGCGATACCGTCATGGCTCTTATCTACGAAGCGATCTCTAAAGTTGCTCAAGAACGTCACTATTTCGCTATCGTAGCAACCAGTGGTGACGATCCTGAAAGCGAGCGTCAAGCGGTTGAATTGCTTCTCAATCGACGTGTGGACGGCCTAATTTTGGCTACCAGCCGACTTGATGACCAATTACCATCTCAACTGCGTGACCGGGGAGTTCCGCACTCATTGGTGCTTCGTACCGATGGTAAAAGTCCTTCTGCCTTGGGTGACGATATTCGAGGTGGATACCTTGCTACTCGGCACCTCATCGACCTGGGGCACCGTGACATTGGCCTTGTTGCAGGCCCTAGCTTTACCTCTAGCGCTCGCGACCGACAAAAAGGCTTTCGCAAAGCCATGAGCGAATCAGGGATTCCTGTGCGTGAGCCATGGATTATCGAGTCAGGCTATGGAATCGAAGCTGGCGAGGAAGCAGGGCTGGCTCTGCTCTCACAGAATGAGAAACCAACAGCCATTTTTGCAGTCAACGATAACCTCGCTATTGGCGTGATGGCTGCTGCACATAGACTTGGCATTGAGGTGGGCAGAACGCTTTCATTAGTCGGATATAACGATATCCCTCTTGCCAGTCGTCTACCTGTGCCGCTCACGTCTGTATACATACCTTTTGACTATATTGCACAACAGGCTGTCGACTTACTGCTAAGCGATAAACACTCTGGCTCGCCGATCAATAGAGTGGCTATGCCTAGTTTGATCCCAAGATCATCATCAGTCCGACATATATAAAAAATCATGAGTACGCAGTATTAAGCTATTACTCTGAGAGCCCTCCTAATGCTAATCTAAATTATGGCAGAGGGCTATTCACTAGATACTCATTAGCAAATAGTATACGCCCTACATTTATAAAAATATTTACTTTTTCATTAACTGCTTATCATCAGAGAAGAACTTGATAAAATCCAGCGCTACTCAGCATCCTAACCTTACACTTAAGTAAGTTATTTTACGCACCTAGTTTAATCAAACGAGCTTTCCTACCATAACGTGTATTGCCCTGCATTCCATCACTGGCCTAGACGCCGTGAACATAGACACCAGCCTCGTATTCATTGATGTGAACATCATCACCGCCAGCCTCGCCATTGGCTTAGCCATCACAGTGATGGCCTCCATAGAAGCGCTACTAGACCACAAACTCGGTAAATATGTTGGGCCATTGGGCAAAACTCATTGGCGGCGTAGTGTTGATTGGGATGGCACTCAGTTTTAGTAATGCTGCCGTTTCTTGAGCTGTAGCCAAAGTTGCAATAGGCATTGCAACGACAGTTTTGCTTGGCGTGAGTCAGCCCCCACTGTTTCAGAGTATTTATAGATTCCCTTGGTCAGAAAGTTTTTCCCTCCTATGGATGGAGACTGGCAGGTAACCATCCGTTCGAACTGGCATTTGGTTTTGCGCCAGACCACAGGGCTATTGGCACTGTAGCGGCAAATTCCCAGGGTAGCTGTCGTGGCTCGGATCGCTGACGCAAAGGAACGGAGAACGACAATCCTGGTGAGCTTTCGGCCAGCAGCCGCCGTCAAAATGGCGCTCACCGAAACGACACAAAGCTGTTCAAAGTCGTTCGATCAACATATCGATAAAGGCGCGTACAGCGGGGTTGGTGCTACGACTCTGTGGCCATAGCGCAATGATATTATGCCGCTCTACATCGAAGTCGGGCAGGATTGGTACCAGTTCCTCTCGCCTAACCCGCTGGGCAGCCATGAAACTTGCAACCATCCCGATACCTGCACCCGTGGCCATAGCAGCTATGACGGCTTCGCTTGAATCAACGATAACAGGGGAAGATGGCACTATTTCGATCTCCTTCTCGCCGATCCGGAACGGCCAGCGAAACATTTGCCCCGTACTTTGGTAGCGCAAATTGATCGTTTCGTGCCCCACCAGTTCATCTGGATGCTCGGGAGCACCATACCTAGCCAGGTAGTCTGGCGAAGCGTAGCAAGAGAGCCTGTAAGGTGAGAGCCGCCTGGACAAAAGTGACGAATCCGCAAGTTCACCGATCCGCACTGCAAGATCAATGCTCTCTTCAACCATACCGACGATATGGTCGCTCAGCCGCAGGTCGATCGTTACCTTCGGGTAGCGCGTTCGAAAATCCGTAATAGCAGGAGCAATCAGATGCAGACCCAATGGGAGTGATGCCGCAATTCGTAACGTGCCTGCGGGCTCGGAACGAGCAGACTTCACTACCTGCTCTATCTCTTCTGCCTGGCGCAACAGCTCTAGCACACGTCCATGCAAGTCGCGGCCCTCGGCCGTGAAAGACAGCGATCGTGTCGTACGAGTGAAAAGAGAGACGCCGAAGTGACGCTCCAACCGCTGGATGCTTTTGCTTATCGCAGAGGGCGAAACAGACAACGAGCGCGCCGCAGCGGTGTAGCTGCCTAAGGAGCCGGCGCGTGCAAATGCGATAAGCCCCGTGAGGCGTTCCAATCCGATTTGTTCCTTCATGGAATTATTAAAACGAATCTACGCACCATTATCAATGACAAGGAACTTCCTTACTATTTGCCATGTGACTATTCTTGAGTGAGGTTGTGATGAACGACATGATGAAAGCAGTGCAGCTGCATAGTTTCGGCGGCCCAGAGGTCTTGCTTTACGAAGATACGCCCCGACCCGAAGTACAAGCCGGTGAAGTGCTTATCCAAGTTCATGCGGCAAGTCTTAACCCACCAGACCTTTACCTGCGCGACGGCTATCGGGCGCTACCTCCAGAATGGCAGCCTAGCCCCAACTTCCCGCTGACATTAGGCACTGATGTGTCAGGGGTCGTTGCTGCCATTGGCGACGAGGTTTCCAAGGTCAGCGTAGGTGACCACGTCTTTGTAATGGTGCGTTTCCCCGAAGACCTGATGACGGGCAGCGGCGCCTATGCCGAATATGTCAGCGTTCCTGAAAGCCACCTAGCGTTGAAACCAAAGGGCATTTCTCATGTCGAGGCAGCAGGTGCCCCAATGTCACTGCTTACTGTCTGGCAGTTTCTGGTTGATCCTGGTAATGACCTACCCAATCCATTCCAGGCATTTCGGCATGTGCCTGTCCCGCTCCAAGGCAAGACCGTCTTGATCAATGGGGCTGGCGGTGGCGTGGGGCATCTAGCGGTTCAAGTCGCTAAATGGAAAGGGGCGCGTGTGATCGCGGTTGCCTCAGGCAAGCATGAAGGGCTTCTTCACGAACTGGGTGCTGACGACTTCATTGATTACACCAAGGCAGCCGCCGAAACGGTCGCACATGATGTGGATCTGGTGCTTGACGCTGTGGGTGGCCCGAACATGGAGCGCTTGCTCAGCATTATTAAACCAGGCGGTTCGCTTTTTCTGGTCAACCCCTTGGGCTTTTCTGCCAGGGATGAAGCCGACAGGCTAGGGATTACGGTTTCCTCACTACAGGTGCACTCAAACGGAATGCTGCTGGCGCAGGCCAGTCGCTTGCTCGACGACCGTACCATTCGGATCGTGATCGACAGTACCTATTCGTTGGCAGAAGCATCGGCTGCGCACCAGAGAGCTATGCAAGGCGGCATTCAAGGTAAGGTCGTGCTTGTCGTTAAACAGTAACCGGCCAAGCGTTGTTTCTGAGCGCGAACCATTTCTGTCAGAAAATCCATCAAGGCATGAATCCTCACTACGCCTCGTAGATCCGGGTGCATCAGAAACCACAAACCGTATTCCAGCTCGGGGATGGGATCAGTGAGCTGGATAATGTCCGGATCTTCGTCCGCCAAATAACAGGGCAGAACACCCAGCCCCATACCGGAGCTAACAGCGCTGAGTATATTGACCAGCGTATCGACACGGTAGACACAGGCCGCTTTCAGCGCGTTGTTGTCCATCCACTGATCCAGTGCTGAGTCCTGCAATCGCGGACCAGCACCAATCCAGGGCTGGCTAGCAAGGGCCTTGATGGAAGCTCCTGGTGACAGATTGAGGCTTCGATGTCCGTAGACCGCCTGCCCTATGGCCATCAGCGGTCGCCCAATCAGATTTTCAGGAGGAGCATTGGACGGGCGGATGGCGACGTCAGCTTCTCTGCGTGTCAGATTGAATAGCTGGTTGGATACGGCGACGTCCAGCACGATGCCTGGATATTTATGCTGAAACTGCGTGAACAGAGGAGAGAGCAGCCCCATCAACAAAGAGTCCGTTGTGGTGAGCCAGATTTCCCCTCTCGGCTCCAAGTCGCGCCCAGCGACTTTACGCTCGGCGGCCAAGGCTGCTTCATCCATGATTCTGGCGGTTTCAGCGAGCTCTTCTCCAGCAAGCGTTGGCCGGTAACCGGTTCGGCTTCTTTCAAAAAGAGAAACACCAAGGCGCTGTTCGATATCACCCAGCCGCCGGAAAACCGTAGCGTGACTGACGCCCAAGGCGCGTGAGGCACCCGACAGCGAACCTGCAGTTGCGATTGCCAGGACGACCTCAAAGTCGTTCCACGCTAGGTGACTCCTGGTTTTCTGTGTCATGGCAGAAGGTTGCCTGAGATTTTTACCTGTTCGTTTTTGCAAAGTTAATTCTCACTTTCATGGAATACCTTGCAGCTTAGAACAAGATTAGCATGCACCTGAACCCATGAGATAACCCAATCGCCCCGGGAACAGGGACGATATGATGGAGGTCAGGCGCATGATGAACTCAACAAAAGTGCAGAACTTTCACCACCACGGCTCGTTAGCCCGCTGCGATAACGATGCCGTGCCAGAAGGAAGTGCCGGCAATTTGCTCAAGGGAAGCATCCCTTCCAGATACCGCGATGGGCGGGGAGGCGTTGATCTTGAGCGTGTGCGGCTGGATCAGCAAGAAGCTCGACGACAGGTAATCCAGGCGATGGTACGACGTATCGAAAAGCTATGGCGTCTGCGTTGAGACAACGCATTAGCAAACAAGCTGCCAACACGCGTAACTTTCCAATGGATTCGAATCCGCAAAGCGGCGGAAAACCGAGCGCTGTGCAGTTGATTGTCAAACCTCACTACGTACTATATTCTGTACATTAACAACATCCTGTACAGGAGCAACCTTATGGATGCTATCAGCTACACAGCCGCTAGAACCAATCTAGCAAAAACCATGGAGCAGGTCTGTGAAGACCATTCACCTATGATCATCACCCGAAGCAAGGCGCAATCCGTGGTAATGATCTCTCTCGAAGACTATGAGGCGCTGCAAGAGACAGCCTATCTTCTGCGCGCACCTAAGAACGCCCGCCGTTTGCTGGAATCCGTTGCCGAATTGGAACAAGGTGGTGGTCAGGAGAAGGAACTTCTTGAATGAAACTAATCTTCTCCGAGAGCGCCTGGGAAGACTATCTGTACTGGCAGAAAACCGACAAGAAGATTCTTAACCGAATTAACAAGTTAATCAAAGAGACCAACCGAGAGCCATTTGAAGGGGTCGGCAAACCAGAGCCTCTCAAACACAGTCTCGCCGGTTATTGGTCTCGGCGAATCAACGAAGAACACCGAATGGTTTACAAAGTCACGGATGACGCTTTGCTAATTGCCCAACTCCGATATCACTACTGATTTAACGCAGCATTAAGGTGTAAGCAACGCTGCCACCTAACCTAAAACATTGTGCCGTAAAAACGACACCCAGCCTTGAGCTGAAAATGCCAAGCGTTGCGATTCACTCTTAAACGCTTTGTTATGACGCTGAGCTTTGAGTCAGTTAATTTAATCGTGTGCCATAACGTTTTGTTAAGGGGTGGGCTTTAGCCCGTCCCAGCGAGCACAGCGAACGGTTTGAACCACTTGTTGGATGGTGCCAATATGACCTCACTATTTATTAGGGAAGTATTCAAGTATCTCATCTTCCGCATCATCAAATAGACCAGTTGAACGCCAGCCTAGGTGTCGATAAAAGCCATATGAACGAGCTTTCGCATCGGATGAACACCCGAGGAAAAGTCGTTCAAACCCGAAAGAGTTGAAAGACTCAATCATTTTATTCAATAGTGCTTTGCCAACACCTTTACTTTCATATTCTGGCAATAGTGCCAAAACAACAATTTCTCCGGTTTCGCTATCACCGAAGCAATAGCCAATAATCTTTCCTTCACTAACACCAACGTAACCAGGTAAGGAGCCATCGCTAATTCCTGCTTTCCAGCTCTCTAAAGTAATACCGAGTTCTTCCAATTGTTCGACAGAGAAAGCGTTTTCTCTCGTCTTTCCTCTCAAGGCAATGCATTCGGCCGCATCGTCAGGTGTTGCCATCCTGTATGCAACTTTCATTAGGAGCTCCATTTTAGTGTTTGGTTGTAGATCTAACGCCGTTCAGCACGCGCGGCTACGAAATGAAGGCGTCGCCGTGACGGACCTGGTTAGGAGTTCTTTAGCCAGCCTTGATCCACGGCGTACTCAACCTTTGAAATAAACCAGTCGTATATTTCTGAGTTTTCCTGCTCTATGAACCCATGCATTTTCAGCACTTGGCTCTTCCGTATGCCATGGTCTCTCCAGGCACGGCCCTCGCTCGTTACATTGTGCAGAAAGGGTAATAGACGGTCGATGACTTTGAGAAGCCTTGCTTCCTTAGTTTCCCCAGACTCTTGCTCTTCCCAGAGCTCCGGAAGATCTCCGATTGGGTTACCGGGATGAGAAGCCAGTTTCTCGATATACTTACGCTCTTCAATGTGGGCATCATTGCGGTTTGCGCTATAGAGAAATGTATCTCCTGCACCAATCTCACCAAGATCATGCACCAGGGCCAGTTTGAGTAATTTTAAGAGGTCAAAGTCTTCCTGTGACTGCTCTGCAAAAGCCCAGCAAGCCATCGCCAGGTGCCACGAATGTTCTGCTGAGTTCTCAACTCGCTCTCCACCGTTGATGTAGGTTTTGCGGTTTACCGATTTTAACGCATCAAACTGAAGTAAAAATTCCGATATCTGAGTGACTTTTTTGGTCACGTACTTCTCCTAACTCCGTGCACAGCGGCGACCTTGAAATGGTGACGAAGGAGCCCTGGAAAGGGTATCCGGCGGCCGCAGGCCGCGTACTGATGCGAATTGTTATGGCGAACCTGCACTTAATGATTAGCGAAAAGAACTAAAAGCAAGCCAATTGCTCCTGGCAACGCCTGCACAAATAGAATTTTCCGGTTTGCTGTTGCTGCACCGTAGATTCCGGCCACAACAACGCACGCCAAAAAATATAACTTGAAATCGTATCCTGCCGCACCTTGAAAGATACCAACCAAAAGACCGACTGCAATAAAACCGTTATAAAGACCTTGATTCGATGCCAAAACTTTTGTCGTTGCGGCTTGCTCTTTGGAATGACCAAAGACTTTAAGGCCCATCGGCTTATCCCAAAGAAACATCTCCAATATCAAGAAATATCCGTGGAGCAAAGCTACCAATAACACTACCAAATCAGTAATCATTGCCATGTGCACTTACCTACTTTTGAGACATAATTGAGCTTATGTAGCCATCAAAATTAACTCTACCCCATTGATTCTTCAGGTGGCAAAGAAAATTTCGGCAGCACACCCAAGATTCGGGTGCTTGCGCGTTTTGCTCAACTCGACAACGCTGTATATAAGCACACATTTTGTAGGGAGCGGCCCCTATGAAACTGATGGAGCGGGTGAAGGCTACCCTCAGAGTCAAACGCTATACGGATTCAATATCTCGACCTGCCCCACTGATCACCATTGTCCATATCGGGGGAAGCTACTCAGGAACGATCAGAATGTAGCTTCCCACCTTTGGCCCAATGCTCATCATCAAAATTTTGCAGGAAGATTGTTACTGCTTCAGGGCTGGTTCCATATGCTTCTGAAAATGCTTCGGTTATACGCTTAACTAAGAGCTCACGTTGCTCTTTAGTCCTGCCTGGAGACTGCTGAACGGTTACGATTGGCATATAGATCTCCTAATAAAATCAAAGATATATATAGGTTTAAATGAGGCACCCTGAGCAACCTTATTCAACCTGACGGCTCTTCCACTGAAGTTCTATCAACTATATCTTGACTCTACTCCACTCTTTCACAACCAAGCAAAGCCTAATTCGGCAGTATCAACCTTCCCCTTGCATTTCCCCCACCCGCCTCCTGCACTCCACCAACAAAAAGCTTGACGGGGTGCCGGTGATATCAGGCTGAGATCGCGCAAGGTGAGCATTTTGCTGCCAAGCGCTGATCCCGCTAAACCTGATCCGGCTAATGCACTGCCTGTGCAGACACCGGAGTAGGGGGTTAAATATCACAGTCAACGCATTCTTATATCTTGTCTGTTACGCCTCAAGGTGATGCCCTTCCAGGCTTCGACAAAGCGCTGCCAACCTGTCGACCGCCTGCATCAACACTTCATCCGGCACTGTCAGCGCCAGCCGAATTAGAGATGTAGCACTCTCGCCAAAGGAAGCGCCCGGCATCACCGCCACACCCTGCTCTTCGAGAAGGCGCCAAGCGAAGGCCTCGCCGTCCATACCTGTTTTGGAGATATCGATCATCAGGAACATGCCGCCCTGGGGCAGGCTTGAAGACAGCATGGGGATTTGGCTGATGGCTTCGTGCAGTAGTTTGGCGCGACGTCCCAGCGCTTCGCGCAGACGCTCGGCGGTATCGAAATGCTGGCGCAGGGCTACCTCGGTCATGTCAGCGATAAATGGCTGGTTGCCAAACAACATGGTTTCAGAGATGGGCAGCAAGCGGCGCGAGAACTCCACCGGCCCAATTGACCAACCACTACGGAAACCAGTTGCCGCATGGCTCTTGGAGATCGATGACACCACCACGGTTCGCTCTCGTAGGCTGTCGATTTCCAGCGGTGAGACAAAATCACCGTCGAAAATCAACGCTTCATAAACCTCATCACAGAGAATCCACAAATCGTGCTTGATACACAGCTCGCCCAGCTGCACCAAGGTCTTACGATCCAACACCGCGCCGGTAGGATTGTGCGGAGTATTGAGCATTAGCACCCGACTTTCCGGAGTAATAGCGTCGGCCAGATCATCGGGCTGCATGATAAAACTATTCGCCATACGCAGCGGTACCGGTTGTAAATGCGCACCTGCCGCGCGAATAACCCCTTCATAGGTGGCATAGTACGGGTCGCCACTCAACACACCATCGCCTTCACCGACCAGTGCCAGAATGACAGCGAACAATGCAGTTTGGGTGCCGGGAAAACACAGCACGTTCTCTTCGCTGATAGAAGGAAGGCGTGGTGCATAGGTGTCGATAAGCGCATCGACCAATCCCGGTTCACCACGCCCGTTAGAATAGCGCGTTCGCCCCGCCCGCAAAGCATTGATGCAGTGTTCGACAAGAGCCGGATCTGTGGTGATATCCGGCTCACCGATGCTCAGTTCAATGACCTCTTTGCCTTTGGCTTGATGCGCTCTGGCGGCATTGTGCACCGCCCATTTGTCACCGCCAAGTTCATAAAGACGGTCGGTAATCGCTGCGTAGCGCATGAATAAATCCCTATTGTGTTGCGGGTTGAGAAGACGATTTGTCGACAGCGACATACTGCATCAGTGTGTTATTGGGCAGCGCTAGAATGCCTTCGGCGGCGCTCAACGCGATCTTAGGTAGCAACGCTGTGTCATATAGGCCGTGACCCAGCCCCCCTTCAAGCCACAGGCCATCAATCAGCGCATTCAGCGCAATAGCGTAGTGTTTACAGGTAACGGGGTCTGCCGGACGCTCCAGCGCTAAAAGTACCGGATGGATCAATGTTTCCAGCAAAGCCAGGAATTCTCGATAGCTTTCGCGGTGGATATCGGAATATTCCGGCTCGGTTCGCACGCGACCAATGAAGGTTGCCCACAGTGCGACCTTTCGAGACGACAGGTTCGGCGAGGTTACGTTAGCGACGATAAAGCGTGCCAAGCGCCGCTCTGGCACTTCGCCCGCTTGCTCAGAAGATTCCTCGGCTTCACCCGTCAGTTGGCCAATCAGGTAGGCATAAGCAGCACTCACCATGGCATCTTTAGAGCCGAAGTAATGCCTAATCAGCCCAGCCGTTACCCCTGCACGTTCGGCCACACGACGCGCGCTGGCACCATTCATTCCGTGCTCAGCAATACAGTGCAGCGTGGCTTCGAGTAAGCTGCGCCGCCGTGCATCCATAGACCAGCGCTGAAATGATTTCCTACTCATAATTCCCTTCGTTTCCGCTAAGAAACATCCGCCTAGGCATTTAATGCCACGTAAATTACTTCACAGGATCTACTTCGCATTGTTTCCAGCACATAAGTTAAGCAACTGAATAACCTTGTGAGATCAATACAAAACCTGCCTCAACAGTCGATCACCAACAGCAACCGACTCACCTTTCGTTGAACATTGATGCTTTGAATCTGACCGTACTTGGCTTACAGTTATACTGTCGTATAACAAGGAACTAATTGCAAGCGCCTGCTAAATGATGAAGATGTTTCCCCTCCGGGAGGCAGATGGGCGCCCCCAGAGACGAGACAATCAATGGCAAACGTACCTGCAATAGAGATCCGTGATCTTCACAAACAATTTGGCTCTCTCAAGGTCCTCAAGGGTATCTCCCTGACCGCACGCCAAGGCGATATCGTCGCCATCATTGGTGGATCAGGCTCGGGAAAGTCCACACTACTTCGCTGCATTAATCTGCTGGAGCGCCCGACCTCGGGCGAGATAGCTATCCAGGGTGAACCCTATCGCATGAAGGACGCCCGCCATGGCGGTCTTGAAATCGCAGACCGTCGCCAGGTTCAGCGTATTCGCGCTCACCTCGGCATGGTTTTCCAGAACTTCAACCTGTGGCCACACCGTACGGTTCTGGAAAACGTGATCGAGGTGCCTATTCATGTGTTGGGCATGAAGCGCGACGAGGCCATTCATCGCGCTGAGGAACTACTCAACCGAGTGGGACTTGGCAGCAAGAAAGACATATATCCGGCCGTCATGTCCGGCGGGCAACAGCAGCGCGCAGCGATTGCTCGCGTGTTGGCCGTCGACCCGCTGGCCATGCTGTTCGATGAGCCCACATCAGCACTCGACCCGGAGCTGGTCGGCGAAGTGCTAACCGTGATTCGTGACCTAGCAGCCGAGCATCGCACCATGCTGCTGGTGACTCACGAGATGGCGTTTGCGCGTGATGTGGCCACACATGTGGTGTTCCTGCGAGAGGGCATAATCGAAGAACAGGGCCCTCCTGATCAGATTTTTGGTGGCCCTCGCTCACCGCATTTGAAGCAGTTCATCAGTTCGGTGGCCTGACCGCCACCGATATCCCACCACTCCTGCAAACAATCTGGAAGACAACCCCGAAAACAACAGAGGTAATCCCCATGTTCAAGACATTCACTGCTACCGCCGGCCTTATCGGCCTGAGCATTTTCGCTGCCCCTGTGTTGGCAGATAGCTACAAGATCGGGCTATCCGCAGAGCCTTATCCTCCCTTTTATGCACCAGATGCCAGCGGCAACTGGTCGGGCTGGGAAATCGATTTCATCGAGGAGCTGTGTGACCGCCTGGATGCCAAGTGCGAGATCAAGCCAGTGGCCTGGGAAGGCATCATTCCGGCCCTGAAAACCGGCAAGATTGACATGATCATCGGTTCAATGTCGATCACCCCTGAACGTGCCGAACAAATCGCCTTCTCGAATAAGTATTACTCCAGCCCCACCGGCATCCTGGCGCGCAAGTCCACTGACATAGAGCCTACTCCCGAAGGCCTGGAAGGCGCCTACCTGGGCATTCAGTCGGGCACCAACCAAGAGCAGTATGCACGCAAGCATTTCGCGGATAGCGCCACCCTTAATGTCTATCAAACCCTCAACGAAGAGCTACAGGATCTGGTCGCTGGCCGTCTTGATGCCATCGTCGCCGACACCCTGGCGGTACAGACCTTTATCAACTCTGAGACCGGCCAATCCTGCTGCGAATACCGCGGCGAGGTGGCCAGCGACCCTGAACTCATGAGCGAAGGCATGGGAGTAGGCCTGCGCCAGAGTGATACCGAACTTCGAGAACGGGTCAATTCAGCCATCGACGCGATGCGCGCCGACAGCACCTATGAAGAAATTAGCGCCCCTTACTTCGACTTTGATATCTACGGCAGCTAATCCCCACCAGCAAAGGCCGCCCACCCAGGCGGCCTTTGCTTTCCAATTTTACAAGGACAAGCCACTATGACGACTGTCTTCGATTTAAGCTTGTTGGCCTATGAGCCTCCCGGCTGGGGCAAGGTGCTGCTCGTCGGGTTCATGCGCTCGATTCAGCTGGCGGCGGGTGGCTATTTGCTGGGTATCCTGATCGGCATCGCAGGTGCCGCTGGCAAACTGTACGGCAACAAGGTCGTTCGCGACCTGTTTGAAATCTACACTGTGGTCATTCGTGCCGTGCCCGAATTGGTGCTGATGCTGCTGTTCTACTATGTTGGCACCGATCTTTTAAGCCGTGCTTCAACCGCCATGGGGTTTGGCAGCGTCGATATCGACGGCCTGACCGCCGGGATTCTGGTAATAGGCCTGGTACAGGGCGGCTATGCGACCGAAGTCTTTCGCGGGGCTATTCTCGCCGTCCCCCGCGGACAGACCGAGGCGGCCCACGCCTTTGGCATGTCGCCCGCCCAGGTGCTGCGTCGGGTCACGCTGCCAGCAATGACGCCACATGCTCTGCCCGGCATGGCCAACCTGTGGATGATTGCCACTAAAGACACCGCCCTGCTTGCCGTCATCGGCTTCAGCGAGCTCACACTGGTCACCCGGCAGGCCGCTGGCGCTACGCAGCATTACATTATGTTCTTTCTGGCCGCGGGCGTGCTGTATCTGGCGCTAACGCTGATATCAAACGTGGCCTTGCGCCGCTTCGAACGCTACGCACGGCGTGGTCTTGTCTCTACACGCTGAACTCAAGGAATGCCTGTGTCTGACCCTCAAACTCTGGCGTCGCTTACCCGACCGTCGCGAACGCCCATGTTAACCAAACTGCCGGGCCTACTTGAGCCTCACCGTATTATCCTGCTTTTGATATTCATCGTCGGTCTGGTGGCCGCGATTCAACTGATGGACTGGAGCTGGCTACCCCGCTACTTGCCCAAGCTCTGGGAAGGCCTGCAGATGACTTTGATCATGCTGGTATCCAGCGTGGTGGTGGGCTTTCTGATTGCTTTGCCTTTAGGGCTTGCGCAAGTCAAAGGAGCGTGGCCGCTGCGATGGCTAGCCACCGGCTTCTGCACCGTCATCCGTGGCACGCCACTGCTACTGCAGCTATGGCTGTTCTATTTCGGGCTAGGAGCGCTGTTCGGCCAGTTCCCGGAAATTCGCGACTCCTGGGCCTGGGACTACCTGCGCCAGGCCTGGCCCTATGGTTTCATTGCCCTCACGGTGTCATTTGCCGCCTATCAGGGTGAGGTTATGCGCGGTGCCTTTGCCGGTGTACCGCATGGCGAGCTGGAAGCCGCCAAGGCTTTCGGCATGTCGCGTCGCAAGGTTTTTAGCCGTGTCTGGTTTCCGCGTGCTGTTCATCGTGCTCTACCAACGCTGACGGGCGAGATCATCCTGCAACTGAAATCCACACCGCTGGTTGCCACCATCACCGTGATGGACTTGTATGCCGTCATCACCCAGGTACGCCAGACCACTTACCTGACTTACGAACCGTTACTCTTCCTGGTCGCCGTCTACCTCTGCCTGAGCGGCGTCTTGATCGTTGGGCTGCGCTGGCTGGAAAACCGCGTACCACAACACTAATGGTCACGGGCCTGTGCGAGCATCACGTTTATTAACGCTAATTCAGGACGTGGCACAACCAAAAAGGGGCCGTCCAGTGGCCCCCTTTTGCTTGTGTAGATATTCGTATAGTTCTGATACTGGCTTGCTTGCCGTGCTGGCAACCGCGCCAATTTAGTCTTTGTAGCTTGGATCCAGCGCCTCAAGCGTGCGCAGGTGCGCGGCCCATTCGAGTTCAAGATCGCCGTCTTCATGAATAGTCTGGTCGTATTGGCGCGCCACGTGCCGCGCCACCTCTTCTGGCACCAGCCGTAAGGGCTGGCCAGTAGACTGCGCCGCCACCTGTAGCTCACAGGCACGCTCAAGATAAAACATATTGTTGAACATCTCTGCAGCCGACGCACCGGTCGTCAGCAGGCCATGGTTACGCAACACCAGCGCCGGGTTGTCGCCAAGGCTTGCCACTATTCGCTCACGCTCAGCCAGATCCAGGGCAATGCCTTCATAATCGTGGTAAGACACCCGTTCGTGAAACTGCAGCGCAATCTGGTTAAGCCGTGTTTCAAGGCCCGACTCCAGCGACGACACCGCCACGCCAGCGCGCGTGTGGGTATGCATCACCCAGGCCGCATGGTGGCTAGCAGTATGAATCGCGGAATGGATGGTGAAACCAGCCGGATTCACTTGTTCTGGGCTGTTATCAATCTTATGGCCATCAACGTCAATCTTCACCAGCGAAGAAGCCGTAATCTCCTCCCAACGCCAACCGTAAGGGTTGATCAGGAAACGTCCCTTCTCACCAGGCACCCGCGCGGTAATATGAGTGTAGATCAGATCCGTCATGCGATAGTGGGCGGCCAGACGATAGCAGGCTGCCAGCGCGATGCGGGTTTCTTGTTCGGCGTTGCTCGTCGTGGTGCGTTGAGACTTATCGAGACTCATCAGGTGTTCCTTTGCAGCAAAGTGATTGTCATGCAACGTGGTTAGCGTTTACGTCAGTAACCGCGCGCCCGATCAACGCCCATGGCAAGCGGCTGCCCATCGCGAAGGGCGCGGGCGGTGTCGACAACCTGCCCTGCGACCACCTCTGGCAACGAATCACTGGCAATGTGTGGTGTGATGCGCAGGCACTCATGCTGCCAGAAGGGATGATCCGCAGGCAGCGGCTCTGCACGGAACACATCCAGGCTCGCCCCACCCAAATGGCCGTGTTCGAGCGCTAGGAGAAGATCGTCCTCGACCAAGTGCTCACCCCGACCGATCTGCACCAACCAAGCGTCTTTGGCGAGCTTCGCGAACAGCGCCTTGTTAAGCACGTTTTCAGTGGTAGCCGTCAGTGGCAGCACATTGATCAGATAATCGGCGCCATCCGCTGCCGCCATGACAGCCCCGTCACCTGTCAGATAGGTCACGCCTTCAACCGGCGCTTGTGGCTCGCTGCGGCAGGCTACGTGTACAGAAAAGCCAAGCGCGGCCACCGCTTTCACCACGGCGCGCCCCATGGTGCCGTGTCCCAGCACCGCCACCTTTCTTGATGCTGGCGCGCGCATCGTCAATGGCGCCCAATGCGCCTTGGCAGCATTTTGCTCCAGGGTGGTGAACTCACGCTCACGATGGAGCACCTCATGCGCGGCAAAACCCGCCATCAAGTCGGCCTGATGTGGATCCCGCACCCGGGCGATATGTACTTCATCGCTCAGGCCAGGATGCGCCAGCAGGGCATCAACACCGGCACCGATAGACATCGCCAGCTCAAGATTAGGATAGCTCTCGAAAGCCTTGTCATTGGGCAACCAGCAGATCGCAAAACGCACATCTTCGGGGTTATCGATCTCATGGGGATGGCGCAGGACGACATCACTCGCTTCATCGCGCAAGGCGTTACCATAAATGGCATCAAGGTCGAGCGAATCACTGAGATAGACGCCTAAAATCGAGTTCGTGTTGGTCATGCAACTTCCTACGGTTCACATTCGAAATAGCAGTGGCTGTAAAACAGCCACTTGTTACTCAACTGTATAATAATTCACGTACCGATGCCATGAAACGCCATTACAGCACCTAAACTCTCATCGCTGTAATGATGCTAATAAATTGTTTCCCGATAACTTTCCATGTCATACACCCTTGCATCTCCCTCACCCGCCTCCTACACTCCACCAACGAACAGCTTGACGGGGTGCCGGTGAAATCCGGCTGAGATGGCGCAGGGCGTAGCAATTAATGCTGCCGAGCGCTGATCCCGCAGAACCTGATCCGGCTAATGCGCTGCTACTTACACAAGTTCGCAGCGAGGGTACCGGCGTAGGGATCAAGCGATGGCCACGGCTGCTCTCTCACGATCGCACGCCGCCCTTCTGCGCCACTCCCTCGATCTTTTTCGCCCGCCCTCCGGATCATTACCACCGGAGGAGTCATGGGCTACCGCTTTACTGATCTCACTACCGCTTGCCAGAAAGATTGGCGCGCCTATATTGAGCACGATTTTGTGCGCCAGCTAGGCACCGCCACGCTGCCCGGGGCGTCGTTTCGCCACTATTTAAAGCAGGACTACCTGTTTTTGATTCACTTCGCCCGCGCCTATGCGCTGGCTGCCTACAAAAGCCCCACCCTCGCCGATCTTCGCCAAGCCCATGAAGGCTTGAAAGCCATTGTGGATGTGGAGCTGGGCCTGCACGTGGGCTTTTGTCAGGAGTGGGGGATTTCCGAGCAAGAACTGGAGGAGCTTCCCGAAGCCAGAGCGACGCTTGCCTACACCCGCTATGTGTTAGATACCGGCAACCGCGGCGACCTGCTGGATTTGCACGTGGCGTTGGCCCCCTGCCTGGTGGGCTACGGCGAAATCGCCAACTGGCTAAACGCCCAGCCTTCCACCCTGCGCGGCGCACAAAACCCTTACGACGCCTGGATAGCCATGTACGAAGGCGAGGAGTTTCAGGCCGCCATGCAGGCGGAGCTTGAATGGCTGAATATCCGCCTTGCCGACATTACCCCCGCCCGCTTTGCCGAACTGAGCAAGATCTTCCGCGACGCCACCCGCCTGGAAATCGACTTCTGGCAGATGGGCCTAGAGCTGATAGACCAAGACCTCACCCACTAATTCAGCAAAACAACACAAGGAAACAACCGTAATGACTAAGACCGTAACAAGCAAAACCAGCCACTTTTTAGCCGAAACCGCCCAGGTCGATGCCGCCGCCATTGCGCCGCTGTCCGGCTCACGTAAGGTATATATCGAAGGTTCGCGCCCGGATATCCGTGTGCCGTTCCGGGAAATTTCACTGTCGCCGACCAAAACCACCGGCATTGATGAAGAGAACCCGCCACTGCTGGTGTACGACACTTCAGGCCCCTATAGCGATCCGGATGCTAACAATGACCTGCGCCGCGGTCTGCCGGAACTACGCCGAGCCTGGATTGAAGAGCGTGACGATACCGAATTTCTATCAGGCCCCACGTCTGATTACGGCAACCGCCGCGCCAACGACCCGACGCTTGCCCAGCTGCGCTTTGATCTAACCCGCACACCACGCCGAGCAAAACCGGGCAAGAACGTGACCCAGCTGCACTACGCCCGCCAGGGCATTATCACCCCGGAAATGGAGTTTATCGCCTTGCGCGAAAACCAGCGCCGTCAAGCGCTAGGTACCGCTGAAGTAGAGCGCATTCTGGGCCATCAGCACAAAGGCCAGAGCTTTGGCGCCAGCCTGCCGGAAGAAATCACCCCTGAGTTTGTGCGTGATGAAGTCGCCAGAGGGCGGGCGATTATTCCCAATAACATCAACCACCCAGAAAGCGAGCCGATGATTATTGGCCGTAATTTCCTGGTCAAAATTAACGGTAATCTGGGTAACTCAGCGGTGACTTCTTCTATCGAAGAGGAGGTGGATAAGATGACCTGGGGCATCCGCTGGGGCGCGGACACCATTATGGATCTCTCCACTGGGCAGAACATCCACGAAACCCGCGAGTGGATTTTGCGCAACTCTCCGGTGCCGATTGGCACAGTGCCTATCTATCAGGCGCTGGAAAAGGTCAAAGGCGTGGCCGAAGACCTCACCTGGGAAGTCTTCCGCGATACGCTGATCGAGCAGGCCGAACAGGGCGTGGACTACTTCACCATTCACGCGGGCGTACTGCTGCGCTATGTACCGCTCACCGCCAAGCGGGTCACCGGCATTGTCAGCCGCGGCGGCTCGATCATGGCCAAATGGTGTTTGTACCATCACCAGGAGAGCTTCTTGTACACCCACTTCGAGGAGATCTGCGAGATCTGCAAGCAGTACGATGTGGCGTTCTCCCTCGGTGATGGCCTGCGTCCTGGCTCAGTGGCCGATGCCAATGACGAAGCACAGATGGCGGAGCTAAAAACCTTGGGCGAGCTGACCCATATTGCCTGGAAGCACGATGTGCAGGTGATGATCGAAGGCCCCGGCCACGTGCCCATGCACCTGGTGAAAGAGAACATGGATAAGCAGTTGGAATACTGCGACGAAGCGCCCTTCTATACCTTAGGCCCGCTGGTAACCGATATAGCCCCCGGCTACGACCACATTACCTCGGGCATTGGGGCGGCGATGATCGGCTGGTTTGGCTGCGCCATGCTCTGCTACGTCACCCCCAAAGAGCACCTGGGCCTGCCCAATAAAGACGACGTCAAAACCGGCATCATTACCTACAAGATTGCTGCCCACGCGGCGGATCTCGCCAAGGGCCACCCTGCAGCACAGCGGCGGGATAATGCACTCTCTAAGGCGCGCTTCGAGTTCCGCTGGGAAGACCAGTTCAACCTGGGGCTAGACCCGGATACTGCTCGGGAGTACCACGACGAAACCCTGCCCAAAGACTCCGCCAAGGTGGCGCACTTCTGCTCCATGTGCGGACCAAAGTTCTGCTCCATGAAGATCAGCCAGGAGGTGCGCGATTACGCCAACGAACATGGCCTAAACGGCGATCAGGAAGCGGTGATGAAAGGCATGGAAGAGCAGGCAGAGAAGTTCCGCAACAAAGGCAGTGAGCTGTATCAGGAAGTTTAAAATAGCGACTTACTGAACAGCATTGTGACTATATGTGGCCCTTGAGTCTTAGCAAAACTCAAGGGTCACATTAATATCCAATCGCCACAGGCCAGCCACTGAATTTGTTCTAACAATATTAAAAGTAATTACCGTCCAAGTAGATTAATTATACATTGCTCGTGTATGATTCTCATTTGCGCAGCGCTCTGTTCATAGCGTTTTATTTAAAACCAACACCATTCAAAGAACCGATTCCAGATGAAAACCAAACTTTCCTTGGCGGTAACCGCGGCTCTGCTCAGCGCAGGCATGTTAACCGGCTGCAGCGATGATAACGAATCAACGTCAGCAGCCACACAGGAGGAAGCGCCGAAAAATAATGCAGCTCCCATGCTGAAATATATTCCGGCTGACTCTCCCTACTTCATGGCAACACGTGAAGCAATGCCTGAACAAGATGCTTTTGATCGTTATCAACGCATGCAACCCAAGGCTAGCATTGAGTCTAGTTTGGATGAGCTACGCGAGACACTGCCCGAGATAGACGATGAAGTGATGTATTCGTTGATGACGGTATTGATCGCCATGAGTGAAGAACTGGTCGATGTTGAAACACTGGACGATGTCCATGCGCTAGGCCTGAAAATGAACCCTCAGGCCGCCCTCTATGGGTTGGGTGTCTTGCCTGTTTTACGTATGCAACTGCAGGATGAAGATGCCTTCCGCGAAACGCTGCAACGCATTTTGACCAAAGCAGACATTAACCTGAGCACGGCCACCACCAACGGCACTGAATACTGGGTGCTGACGCCTGAGGGGCCCGTCAAGGCGATTCTAGCCATTGACGACCAGCAACTGCTGGTGTCTGTGGTACCACAGAATGCTAGTGACGAGCTGCTAGCACAAGTGCTGGGCAACACCCTGCCCGACAGCAGCATCGGTGATACCGATGCACTGGCAGAGCTTGAAAAGCGCCATGGCTTTACACCTTACGGCGCGGGGAAAATCGACTCCTCACGCCTACTTAATGAGCTGAGCACCCCCACTCACTCAGGTACTCAGGCACTGATGGAAGCGGTTGATGCCGAGCAATTGGATTTATCCGCCTGCCAGGCAGATATCGACCGTATCACGAACCGCTTCCCTGGCCTTGTAATGGGCTCGCGCGAGAACGATCTTGACCGCATGGAAATGAACCTGATTCTAGAAACCGATGAGGATATTGTCAGCGACCTGCGCACTCTGACGACTCAGGTGCCGGGCCTAGGTAGCACAGAAGGTATGGCCAGCTATGGCTTAGGTCTGAACATGCCGCTGTTGGTTCAGACCGTTCAGAAATATGCTCAGGAAGTGCGCCAGAACCCCTTCAGCTGTGATGAACTACAAGATCTGAACAGCTCCTGGAATGAGATCAACATGGCGATTAATAACCCGATCACCATGATGATTGGTCAGTCACTATCTGGCTTCAGAGCTCGTATCAACAGTCTGACAATGACAGACGGCGAACCTACCATGACGGGGCTCCTGACGCTTGCTTCACAAAATCCTCTTTCCCTGCTTTCTGCCGCAAGCTCTTTCGCGCCGGAGTTAGGGACTCTAGGGCTTGAACCCGGTGGGGAAGCCAAGCAAGTCGAGAGCATGATGCTGCCCCCTGAGGCACCGGAACTCTACGCCGCCATGTCTGACACGGCTATTGTACTGGGCGCTGGTATCAGTGATTCGGCGACACTGCAGAAAGAGCTGGAAGCCCCTGCCTCAGAGCGCAATCTGCTTGTTCATGGACACATAACAGGCGAGTTCTACCATTCACTGGCAGACTTTGTGGAACAGATACCATCAGATGATTTGTCAGCGTCCGATATTGATATGCTCAAGCAATATGGTGACATCTACAAAAACATGGAGTACTGGTTCAGAGTAGATGACGCTGGCGTGGAAATGAGTTTATCGCTGGAATTAAACTAAGATCAGGCCGCTTCAATAATGCGAAAAACCTGCTAGTGGGTTAGCGGTTTTTTCGTTTGAGCAAGACAACTGTTTAAAACCACTTAAACGCCAACAGGGGGCCGAAGCCCCCCTGTTGGTATCAGTGTTACATAACTAGCGCTGTTTTTTCTGGCTCTCCTTGGCGTCGCCTTTGCCTTTTTGCAGTTCGCCTTTAGCCTGCTGGGCCTTACCTTTGGCTTCAGTTTTAGCGCTTCCTGTTGCCTTGCCCGTGGCTTCTTTCACTTTTCCCGCTGCTTTGTTGGCCGTTCCTTTCGCTTTATCTTCTTTACCAGTTGCCATGACGAACACCTCTAATCCGTTAGTAGGGAAAACGCCGTGTGTGAAAGGTGCGAGTAGCACGGCTAATCACACGTCGACACATTCATCAGAGTAGCCTTTATTAAAAAAGTTGCGCTAATTAATTTAGGCCGGGTTGTTGGCGGGTAACCGCGTTGGTGCCCAGCGGTTCAACACGAAGTGCAGGGAAGCCATAGCCAGAAGCGTAAGAACCAGTGCCACACTCATGGAAGAGAAGCGATAGAGCGCGCTATACACCAGATCCTGATGCGGGCCTAACGACTGACCAAACAGAATCCCCAGAGTGGTCAGTCCACCAAAGCCAATCCCTGAACCGCCCCCTTCATGGATATGCTCTCGAGCGAAAAGCATTAACCCCAGCCAGTAGAGCAACACCACCAGCAGGAAATGGTGGCTCTGAGTATATAAGAATAACTGCATTAATAGAGCCAAGTTGCACCCTAGTAGGGTTCCTATGGCTCGCTTACCGGCTGATACTTTCGCTCCAGAGTACCCCAGCGTAAACAGCACCAGGATGGTCGCCATCTGCGCAGAGAGCGACCCTTGCAAGTCGAACATCTGAAACACTACAAATGAGAGCGTGGCGGTTAATCCACCGATTAAAGTTTCATGGCGAATTTGCGAGGGTGTTTTGGTAACCCTGGGCGGCGGTTTGCGGGCTTCCACGTCGGGAAACAGCGTATGCATCAGCATGGCAATAAACACCGCCAAACCACTGGCGACGAGATTACAGGCCAGTAAATCGCTCAAGTCCACATTGGGGTAGCTGGCGAAGTGAAGCAGAATGCTGAGCGTCAGCACACCGTTGGCGCCAAACAGAAACAGCGGCCCTTTCGCCATCAGGTTAAAGCGAAACAGAAAAATGCCCATCACCACCAGGGTCATCACCACCGGTATATGTTTGAGTAACCCCACCACCAGGCTGACTTCAAGCACGTTAAGCGATACGTTGGCTAAAAACTGGCGAATAATATGGCCATTCAGAATCGGCACCATGCCCAGCAAGAACATCGGGAAAACAGTAAAAAACACCCCGTAGTTCCAGCCCATTAGCTGGCTGACCACAAACCCCAGCGTGCCACCACCGGCCACCCGCAAGCACTGACGCAGGCCGTTTTGGGTTAACACCGGGCGAGCAGTTCCCTTGGCATTAGCCCAGTCACGCTTCCCCCACCAACCTTTAAACGGGGTCAACAACAGGCGCTTAATATACGGGCTCTTAATAAACATAGTGCAACCAGCTGATCAGATGTGCCTGTAACCACACAAATGGTTTGGCCAAAGCAGCATCTCCTGGCTGAAGCTGCACCGTGGCGCGGGCGCCGCTGGGTAATAAATTCGCGATTGGCTGAGTTAGCACCAGGTGTACACGCATCCGCTGGGCATCGCGTATCCAGCGATCGGTGGTGGGAATATCAGCCAGTTGACCATCGGCAGACAACTGTCCTTCACGAACACCGGCATCCATGGCGAGCACTTGCGCATCAAATACCTGGCCTGGCCAAGCATCAAACACTACTTGCGCTGCGTCACCAGGTGCCGCATGGCGCAGGCTCTTTTCGCGAAAATCGGCAATGACATCTATCGCATCCGCCACTACTGCTACCGCTGGCTGCCCCGCCTGAACGTAGTCGCCTACATCTAGCTGCAGGTTGGAAACACTTCCGGCTTGCGCGGCGCGCACCTGGGTATGAGCAAGATCCAACTGCGCCTTGGAAAGCGCATTGTCTGCTTGGCGCAAACGCAGATTCGTCTCACCGGCCTCGCCCAGTTGCACTTCCAGGCTGACGATTTTAGCCCTGGCTGCCGCCACACTGGCCTGTGCGGTACGCTCAGCAGCCACCTGCTGTTCGTACTGTTGGCGCGATACGCTCTGCTGCGCCACAAGGGTTTCAGCACGCTGAAGTTCTCCCCGACGCTCGGCAGCCGTTGCCTCAGCGGACGCCAGCTCCGCTTGGGCAGAGGTAAGCTCTGCTTCCAACCGGGCATTCTCCCGCTTGGCCTGTTCGCGATTAAGCTGCGCCTGCTCAACGGCTAATCGAAACGGCGCAGGGTCGATCTGAAACAGCACATCGCCTTTTGCTACATGCTGGTGATTACTGACCAGCACCTCACTCACTGGGCCGCTGAGTTCGGGCGCTATTCGCGTGACCGGCCGCATCACCCTCGCCTCGGGCGTCATGGGCATAAAGCTATCGGCCACCAGAAAATAGATAAAAAGCAGTACAAAGGTAGCAAGGGCTACCCTCACCCATCGGGCAAATATTTGATCGGGGGTCATGCAGAGCTCACTTGTTAGCCACCAGGAAACCACCTGGCCAGCGCCTCTCAACGGGCGCGCATCGTGTAGGGAATCGCATAGGGGGCTTTAGTCTAACAACTAATTAGCGCGCTAACAATATACCTATGTCTATCTACTGCTACATAAACGCTCTCTACAAGCCTATAAAACAAAAAACCCCATGGCATAAAGGCCATGGGGTTTAGTCATTCGCTACGCTGTTACGCTAAGGATTTAGAACCGGTAACGTAAACCTACGCTTGCAGCATCAAAGGAGTAAGCTGATTTATCCAGATAGCGCATATAGTCCGCGCTGAGGGAGAGGTTTCTGGCCACATCCATCTCAGCGCCTGCGCCGTAGGAAAAGTCGCTTTCGCTGTCGCCGCGGTCAAACTCTACTTCCGTAAAACCGGCTAAGCCATACAGACGTACTTCAGGTGCTATGGGAATAATCCCTTTAGCATAAGCACCCGCTATATAGTCTAACTCGGCACCACCGTCGGAACCGCCCGTACCTAAATGACCTTCAATGCCAAAGTAGTCATTGAACTGGGCGCCACCGCGCAGGCGTAAGCCTACGTCATCACGGGACGAGCCTCTATCTGGATCCAGGCTCCAGAACATGGCATCAGCGCCCAGGTAAGCCTGCGGATTACCGAAAGTCTGTTGTGCTTGAGCAGTGGTTGCAAATGCGCCTGCACCAACCAGGAGTACCGCCGATGTAAGTGACAACATGGACATCTTCATAGCTTGCACCTCAGTTAAAAAACAGTGTTTCCTTACACACTTGTATTGTGATTCATAACTATGAAGAACGCAAACATTTACCGCCCCTTGGATAAGCTCAGCACGACAATACCGCCAACGACGACTGCACCACCTACCAACTGGCCGGGGCTAAGCATTTGCCCCAATACGAAGTAGCCCAGTACCAGGGAGGCGACCGGCTCGATATTCATCACCGGTGCGTTGCGTGCCATATCGAGTCGCGGTACAAAAATAAACAGCGTCGAAAACGCCGAACCATACAACAGACCAAGCAGCGTCAGCCCTAGCCAGCCGGTACTGTTATCCGGCAGGCTCATCCCCCCTGGCACTACACCGGCGATGCCGCCAATGATCATGACAATAAACACGGTCTGCATGGTCAACAGGCTGCGCAGGGTGCTGCCCACTCCTGCAAGGCGGTGCTCGGTAACCCACAGCGCGCAAGCAAATACGAAGGCCGCCATTATTCCAAAACCAATGCCTGCTATCCAACCCGGTCCCATGCCATCGGCGCTGGCAATCCATGAGGGAATATCCAGCACTACCAGTAAGCCGATTAAAATCGTGCCCATGATCAGACAGCTACGCAGAGTAGGGCGCGGGCCGCCCAACGCCCAACTGAGCAGCGCCAGCTGAATAGGAAAGGTATTGACCAATAGCAGTGCGATCACCACAGGCAGCCTGGCCACCGCCGAGTAGAGGCTAACGCTTTGGATCGCAATCAGTAGCCCCACGGTAAGTTGCCACGGCCAAGAGCCTGCGGGCAGCCACAAGCGCTTTTTCTGCACGATGACTAGCGCCACTAAAATCAGGCAGGCAACCCCCGAGCGGGTTAATACCGCCAGTAACAGACCGGTGCCATTATCAAACGCCAGCCGAGCTGAAACGTGATTGGCGGCGAACATGGTGGCCACGGTCATCATTAACAGAATGGCCAAATGGCGCGGTAGTAGTTTCGGCAAAGAGGACGCTGACATAAGAACGGTACGGCTCGTTATAGGGGTGAAGGTGTAAGATGGCGAGTAGCCAGGTAGGCAAAGATCCCAGCATGCCAAGCTTTTGCCTAGAAGGCTAACGAAAGCCTGACGCTGCTTTTGCGCGCTGCAACATGTTAAACTAAAGTCTACCCCTTTGCTCAATAACCTCCTAGCGAAAAGGTTTTTATGAACGCACCGGTGCTGGTCATTAACTGCGGTTCCTCCTCTATTAAATACGCGTTGATTGATTCCGACCCTCAGGCACCGCGACTTGAGGGCATAGCGGAACGCTTGGGTAGCGAGGATGCATGCCTCAAGGGCAAAAACAGCGCCGGTGATCGTTTCAGCCAACCACTTCCTGGCGCTGACCACACCCAAGCACTTAACGCGATCCTTGAGCGTATGGAGGGCCGATTACCAGCGGCGGTGGGCCATCGCATCGTGCATGGCGGCGAGCACTTCACCCAGGCCGCACTCATCGACGCTAGCGTCATTGCGGCTATCCAAACCACCGCAGCGCTTGCCCCCCTTCATAACCCAGCAAATTTAGCAGGTATTGCGGCGACCCAAGACGTCTTTCCAGACCTGCCCCAAGTGGCAGTGTTCGATACCGCTTTCCACCAAACCATGCCGCCGCGTGCTTACCGTTACGCTCTGCCAGAAAGCCTCTACGCTGAGCATGGCATTCGCCGCTATGGCTTTCATGGCACCAGCCACGCTTATGTTAGCCAGCGGGCGGGCGAACTGAGTAGCCGTGGCACAGGCGGCTGGCTGACTGCCCACCTGGGCAATGGCTGTTCCACCAGCGCGGTTTGGAACAATCAAAGCCAGGATACCAGCATGGGCCTTACTCCACTGGAAGGCTTGGTGATGGGCACCCGCAGTGGCGACGTTGACCCTGGCCTGCACGCCCACCTGCACCGCCAACTGGGCTGGTCGTTAGACAAAATCGACGACGTGCTCAATAAAGAGAGCGGCCTACTGGGCCTTTCAGGCTTAACCAACGACATGCGCGAAATCGAGGAGGCTGCTAAACAAGGGCACGCCACCGCACAGCTGGCGGTAGAGGTATTCTGCTACCGGATCGCTAAATCTCTGGCGGGGCTCTCCTGCGCCCTGCCCCAGCTTGATGGGGTTGTTTTCACCGGCGGCATCGGCGAAAACTCGCCGATTGTACGTCGCCGTGTGCTCGCCCTATTGCCCCACTTCGGCTTTGCTCTGGATAACGACGCTAACGAAGCGACTATCCGCGGCAAAGAGGGCAAGCTGGATAGCGCCAGCCATGAAGGCCCCCAGGTGTGGGTGATCCCTACCGATGAAGAAGGCCGCATTGCCATGGAAACCCGCCACTGCCTAGAGACACGTGTATGACTCACCCCGACCAGCCACAAGCGATTCTGTTAGTGCCTACCAGCCAGGGCGTCGGGCTTACCTCCGCCTGTCTGGGGTTAATTCAAGCGCTGGATACCATCGGCCTGAAAGCCGGGTTTTTAAAGCCGTTTATGCAGAACGAGCTGAACGGCCCAGGCCTGGATCGATCCACCGCATTGGTTTCCCGGGCACTCAATCAGCGCCCGCCTTCGCCGATTTCCCAGGCACGCCTTGAGCGCTTGCTGCGCGACGACCAAATCGATGAGCTGATGGAAAATGCCGTCGAGCTCTATGAACAGGTTGTTCAACAGGCCCACCGCGATGGCAGTACCCTAGACCTAGTCGTGGTAGAGGGCGTAGTGCCCACCCAGCACACCACCTACGCCACCCAAACCAACGCCCAGCTCGCCAATGCGCTTAACGC
The DNA here is from genome assembly GCF_054065485.1 of Vreelandella sp. 2A-K22. Taxonomy (NCBI): domain Bacteria; kingdom Pseudomonadati; phylum Pseudomonadota; class Gammaproteobacteria; order Oceanospirillales; family Halomonadaceae; genus Vreelandella; species Vreelandella sp. 2A-K22. The sequence continues at coordinate 258,565 of NZ_JBSUGC010000006.1, forward strand.
GCGGATTATTCTTGTCGGATCCGGTGATTTAAACGAGCCCCAGGCGCTGGCCGAGCAGCTTGATATGCACGCCCGCAGCTTTGGTGGGGTTAGCTCCAGCCGCACGTTGGGCGGCATTTTGATGCGCATGAAAAATCTGCCCTACGCGCAGGAAGATGATCTTTCTGCAGCACCGGGCACCTTCAAACCGCAGTTGGAAGAGTCAGTGCTCGCTGAACTGCGCCAGTACTCCCCCGCCCTGGCGACCGATAAATTCCACCTGATTGGTGTGGTGCCTTACAGCAAAACGCTTAGCGCCCCGCGCACTCTGGATGTGGCCCGAGCGCTTAATGCCAAGTTGTTGAACGAAGGCGAGGCAGCCAGCCGTCGGGTACTCTCCACTAGCCTCTGCGCCCGCAGTGCTGCCAACGCACTGCATATTTTCACCCCGGGTAGCCTGGTAGTGGCCTCCGGTGACCGCGACGATGTGGTGCTGGCCTCAGCGCTGGCGACCATGAACGGTATTCAGCTAGCGGGCGTACTGTTGACCAACGGCTTTATGCCCAACGACAGCATGATCGAGATGTGCCGCCCCGCGCTCAAAACGGGCCTACCGGTATTGGCAGTAGAAACCGACAGCCTGACCACAGCACAGCACCTCAGCCAGCTAAGCAGCGAAATCCCTATGGACGATTTCGAGCGCGCCGAACAGGTGGCCCGTTACGTCGCAGCCCATATGGATCTTGAGTGGTTGAAAGCCCACCTGAGCAGTGGTTATACCCGCCGCCTTTCACCTTCAGCGTTTCGCCACCAGTTGGTTAAACTCGCCCAGCTGGCTAAAAAGCGCGTAGTGCTGCCGGAAGGAGATGAACCGCGCACCGTAGAAGCGGCAATAATCTGCCAGCGCCGCGGCATTGCCGACTGCGTACTGCTGGGTAAGCGCGACGATATCGAAAATGTAGCGCGCAACCGCGGCCTGACACTGCCAGAATCGCTGACGATTGTTGACCCTGAAAGCACCCGTGCGAACTATATTGGCCCGATGGTCGAGCGTCGTCGTGGCAAACTCAACGAGCTAACCGCCGAAGCGCAGTTGCAAGATAACGTGGTGCTCGGCACCATGATGCTGCAGTTAGATGAAGTCGACGGACTGGTTTCCGGCGCCGTACACACCACCGCCAACACCGTGCGGCCCGCCTTCCAGTTGATTAAAACCGCGCCGGAGTATAATCAAGTCTCGTCGATCTTCTTTATGCTGCTGCCCGAGCAGGTGGTAGTCTACGGCGACTGTGCGGTGAATCCCGACCCAGACGCTGAAACCCTGGCCGAAATCGCCCTACAAAGCGCCCGCTCCGCTGAAGCCTTCGGTATCGAGCCTCGTGTCGCCATGATCAGCTACTCCACCGGCGACTCCGGCACCGGCGCGGATGTGGATAAAGTCCGCGAAGCCACCCGGATTGCTAAAGAACGCGCGCCGCACCTGGCCATCGACGGCCCGCTACAGTACGACGCCGCTGCCATCGAGAGCGTGGGCAAGCAGAAAGCCCCCGACTCGCCGGTGGCAGGAAAAGCCACCGTGTTTGTGTTCCCTGACCTCAATACCGGCAATACCACCTACAAAGCAGTGCAGCGTAGCGCCCGCGTAGTGAGCGTTGGCCCCATGCTGCAAGGCCTAAACAAGCCAGTGAATGACCTTTCCCGGGGCGCACTGGTCGACGATATCGTTTACACCATTGCACTAACCGCCATTCAGGCCAGTCAGCGGGAAAGCTGAGTTACAGAAACTTTCCCTAGCCAATAAAAACGCCCCAAGCAGATAACTGCTTGGGGCGTTTTATTAACGGCTTAACGGTATGTGAGGGCTAAACCCACATCGGCACCATCGATTCCAGCACCATGACTAAACTCATCGCGGTGATGGTAAGGATAGAGACGCCAAACACCTTTTTGGCCCAGCGCACATCGTCGTCTAAACGGTAGCCGCGCAGCGCCAAGTAGAGCCAATAGCCGCCCATGGTCAGCGCCACGCACAGATATCCCGCGCCCGCTTGGCTGGCCAGCCCTAGCGCCAACGAGGCGGGTATAAACGCCACGATGTAGCCCAGGATATGGTGTTTTGCCATTTTCACTCCGCGCACCACCGGCAGTACCGGAATCGACGCGCGGCGGTAATCAGCGTAGCGGAAGATCGCAATCGCATAGGAGTGCGGCATCTGCCACAGGCAGAAAATCACCAGCAGCATAATGGCACCGCTGTCGAACTGCCCCGTGACTGCGCAGTAGCCTACCACCGGCGGCATGGCGCCGGAGAGGCTGCCTACCAAGGTGCCGTACTCCGAGCGGCGCTTCATATAGAGGCTATAAAGCCCCACATACACGCCCCAGCCAATCACCGCCAAGGCAACGGTTAGCCCGTTGGTGCCCAGCGCCAGGCACACCACCCCCGATACACCCAGCAGCGCCGAAACGCCCAGCGCTTGAGTGATAGAGATGCTGCCTCTGACCAGGGGGCGATGGCGCGTACGCGCCATCAATGCATCAATATCGCGGTCAATAACGTTGTTACACGCACAGCCCGACGCGATGATTAACGCAATCCCCACCATGACCGAGACAAAGCTGAGCCACTCGAACTGCCCCTGGGCGGCGAGAAAATAGCCCCCCAGGGTGGCAATCAGGTTGCCGCCGATAATGCCCGGCTTGGTCAGCTCGAACAGATCCCGCCAGCGGCTGGGCGCTGAGATTAGCCGATCATCATGTTGAGATGCAGATGCTGCATGATCCACAGCGAGCCTCCTACCACTAGGACGAGAATCGTCAGTGTGAAGACGAAGGACATCAGATTCCAGCCTTCGTCGGCTTTGGTACTCATATGCATAAACATGACCAGTTGCACCAGTATCTGCAACACTGCGGTCACGGCTATCACAATCACGGTAGCCAATACGCTAAAAGCGCCACTCATCACCACCGCAAAAGGGATAATGGTCAGTATCAGCGACAATACCAGTCCTGTCACATACGACTTAACGCTGCCATGGGCATTGGTTGAACTTGCACTCATCTCACAACACTCCCATCAGATAGACGAATGAGAAGACACAGATCCAGACAATATCGAGGAAGTGCCAGAACAGGCTTAGGCACAAAATCCTCGGCCGGGTCATATCGTTCAACCCTTTGGTGTAAAGCTGTACCAACATCACCAAAATCCAGATCATGCCAAACGTAACGTGCAACCCGTGAGTACCGACTAGGGTAAAGAAGGCCGATAAAAAGCCGCTACGGTCCGGACCGTACCCTTCATGGATCAGATGCTGGAATTCATAGACTTCCATCCCCAGGAAGCACAAGCCCAGTAGAAAGGTAATAATCAGCCACACTTTCACTTGGCCAACACGGTTGGCATGCATTGCCAAAACGCCCATACCGAAGGTGAAACTACTGATCAGCAGTGCAAAGGTTCCGAAAAGGATCAAAGGTAATTCAAAGATATCAGCGCCAGTTGGCCCACCCGCCGTGCCCTTCATCAGCACGGCGTAAGTGGCGAACAGTGACCCGAAGATCACCAAATCGCTCATTAAGTAGACCCAGAAACCAAACAATTTCGTGCCCGAGGCATCGTGATGCTCTTCTTCGTGCTCTACCGGGTGGTGCGAGCTATGATTTAGCGTATCAGTCGACATTACGCTTGCGCCTCCACGCGTTGTTGATGCTCACGTTCGATTCGCTCAACTTCAGCAGCGGGAACGTAGTAGTCGATATCGTCGTTAAATACCCGTGCCATAAAGCTGATGAATACACCCACGGCGCCGACGCCAGCTAACCACCAGATATGCCACACCAGGGCGAAACCGATGACCAGCGCAAAGAAGCTGATAACTGGCCCGGCCACGGTATTACGCGGCATATGAATATCGGTATAGGGGGCTTCTTCAAGCTGCTCTTCGCTACGCTGCTTTTGCGACCAGAAGCTGTCGATATCGCCCACTTCCGGCAGACGTGCAAAGTTGTAGAACGGCGCTGGAGAAGAGGTTGACCACTCCAAGGTGCGGCCATTCCAGGGGTCGCCGGTGACATCAGCGTTCTGTTTGCGGTCGCGAATACTCACCCAGAACTGGATGATGGTGCAGACAATGCCCAGCATAATGATTACCGCGCCTACCCAAGCCAGAATCATCCACGGCTGCCATTCGGGGTTGGCGTAGGACTGCATGCGGCGCACGGCACCAAAGAAGGCCAGTACGTAAAGCGGCATAAAGGCGACGTAGAAGCCGATAAACCAGCACCAGAACGAACGCTTGCCCCACTTTTCGTTCAAAGTGAAACCGAACGCTTTGGGGAACCAATAGGTAAGCCCCGCCATCATGCCGAACACCACGCCGCCGATAATAACGTTGTGGAAGTGCGCAATAACGAACAGGCTGTTATGCAACACAAAGTTAGCTGCGGGCACCGCCAGCATAACGCCGGTCATACCGCCTAGGGTAAAGGTGATAATAAAGCCCAGCGTCCATAGCACCGGCGAAGTGAGTTCCAGGCTGCCGCGGAACATGGTGAACAGCCAGTTGAACACTTTCACCCCGGTAGGAATGGCGATGATCATTGTCATAATGCCGAAGAAGGCGTTGACGTTGGCGCCCGCCCCCATGGTGAAAAAGTGGTGCAACCAAACCACAAACGAGAGCAAGGTGATCGAAATGGTCGCCCACACCATGGTGGCGTAGCCGAACAGCCGCTTACGGGCAAAGGTCGCAATCACTTCAGAGAACACGCCGAAGGCTGGCAGAATCAGGATATAAACTTCCGGGTGGCCCCAGGCCCAGATGAGATTGACGTACATCATCATGTTGCCGCCAAAATCATTGGTAAAGAAGTGCATACCCAAATAGCGATCCAGCGTTAGCAGCGCGATGGTCGCGGTCAAAATTGGGAAGGAAGCAATGATCAGCACGTTGGCGCACAGCGAGGTCCAGGTGAAGATCGGCATGCGGAACATCGTCATGCCTTTGGTGCGCATTTTAATGATGGTCACGAAAAAGTTAATACCGGTCAGCGTGGTGCCTATACCGGATATCTGCAACGCCCATATCCAGTAGTCGACCCCCACCCCGGGACTAAACTCGATCCCCGATAACGGCGCGTAAGCGAGCCAGCCGGTTTTGGCGAATTCGCCCACCACCAGCGAGATATTGACCAGTATCGCGGAGACCGCAAACAGCCAAAAGCTTAAGTTATTCAGGAAAGGGAAAGCTACGTCGCGGGCACCAATTTGCAGCGGCACCACCAGGTTCATCAAGCCGATGACCATGGGCATGGCGACAAAGAAGATCATAATCACGCCGTGGGCGGTAAATATCTGGTCGTAGTGTTCGGGGGGTAAATAGCCCGCTGCATCCCCGGCGGCCATCGCCAGCTGGGTGCGCATCATTATCGCATCCGAGAAGCCGCGCAGCAGCATCACCAGAGCGACGATGAAATACATAATGCCGAGCTTTTTATGGTCAACGGAGGTAAACCACTCGTTCCACAGCCAGCCCCACTTACGGTAATAGGTGATTAAACCAAACAGTGCGATCCCACCAATGGCCATAAAGGCCGCGACGACCATGATGATCGGCTCGTGGTAGGGAATTGACTCTAACGTGAGTTTTCCAAACACGGCTTAACCTCCCACTTCTACGCTAGAGGAGTGGCTGCGCATGGCATTATCCTGACTAGCATGGTTGTTAGTGACATGACCTGATTCGGCCGCGTGATCGGCAGTCTTCTCATTTTCGCCATCGTGGGAGTCAGCATGATCGCCGTCCATCTGATGCTCGCCGCCGGTATGGAAGCTTCGTAAGATGCTTTCATACAGCGATGGTGAAATGGCTGAGAAGTACTCAACCGGATTCGATTCGCTAGGTTCCGCCAACGCTTCATAACCTTCTGGGTAGGTCAGCGTTTGTGGAGCAGCGCGTACCGTTTCCACCCAGGCGTCAAAATCCTCGGGGTTGGTCACCTTGGCTTCAAAGGTCATGCCAGAGAAGCCCGCGCCACTGTAGTTGGTGGAACGACCAGGGTAGCTACCAATTTCATCGGCGATGAGATGGACATCGTTATCCATGCCCGCCATGGCATAAATCTGGCTGCCAAGATGGGGGATAAAGAAAGCGTTCATCACTGAGCCTGAGCTGACCCTAAAGCGCACCGGTGTATCTACCGGAAAGGCCACTTCGTTAACACTGGCAATACCCTGCTCGGGGTAGATAAACAGCCACTTCCAATCAAGCGCCACCGCCTGTATTTCGATCGGCGCCACATCGCTTTCCAGCGGTTTGTGGGGATCAAGGCTATGGGAGGTCTTCCAGGTCAACAGGGCGAGCACCGCGATAATCGCACAGGGCACGATCCACACCACCGCTTCAATCACGTTGGAGTGCGCCCAATCAGGCGTGTATTTAGCCAGGCTATTACTACGCCGGTAACGCCAGCCAAACAGCAGCGTCATGACAATCACAGGAATAACTACAATCAACATTAGGCCAAAGGCGGTCAGAATCAGTGTGCGCTGCTCAGCGCCAATCTGGCCTTTTGGGTCTAGCAGCGCTGAACTACAGCCTGCTAGAAACAGACACAGCGCAAGGAGCACTAGCGTGCCTCGTCTGCGCCAAAGTGAGCGTCGTTGCATGGTGTGATCTCGTCAGAGGTTGTTTAAAACACTAGCTAGCCATGTCGCCCTTCTACATAGCAGGCTAACTACCACCCCATACTCTTCCCAAAACATGCTCTGCATGGCGCTCTTGAAAACGTGCTAGGAAAACGCTCTCAAGGACAGTGCACACGTGACGCTGGGCGCCATTGCTCCGGGAAAAATATGCGTCGCCGGATGGGAATTGGCGACGAGCCTCGCCGGCCTAAGCACTAAAGGCTTAAGCAGTTAAGACTAAAGTATTTTCTATTGATCGAGATCATGAAAGAAGTGGCGCATTGCCGCACCCCAGGTATTGACTGGGATGAGCAAGGGGGAAATCGCTTACGCCACTGTGACGGTGGGGACCACTATCTCAGGTACAACGCGGCCATTTTCTTTAAGCAACTGCGGGGCTCCCTCTTCGTCGGTAACCACCACATCAAAATCGTCCAGAGCAGCGAAATAGGCCGGGCGAACTACGCTGAACTTACTGGCATCTACCACCAACAGGCGCTGCATAGCGGTGGCAATGGCAGCCTGTTTAGGCGCCACTTCGTGAAAGTGAAAGCAGCTAACACCACGCTCTAAATCCACCCCTGCAGCGGAGATCAGTGCCTTATTAATGCCTAACCGCTCGATAGCAGCGGTCATATTGTCACTACCAAATGACTGCGAGGTGGCATAAAACAGCCCGCCCAGTAGCACCAAGCGCACGTTGGGCAGGGCGGCAACGGCATTGGCAACATTAAGCGCATAGGTCACTACCGTCAGCTCTCGGAAATGACTTAACTGGCTCAGCAGCGGCATTAGCGTTGAGCCGCAGTCAATAAACAGCGTATCGCCCTCTTCTATGTAGGCTAGCGCCCGCTGACAAAGCCGATACTTGGCCTGGTAGTGACTAGCCTGCTGTTCGGTCAAGTCATAAATAGGCGTTACGCCAGGGTAGTTTGCCATCACTAGGCGTCCACCCAGCAGGCTAATGGCAGTGTCCTGAGTCGTCAGATCGCGACGGATGGTCATTTCGGAAACATCGCATAGCTCTGCGGCATCGCGCAGATGAAGAGTACCGCCACTGGCAAGCGCTTCCTGAAGCTTGGCAAGGCGCAGCGCACTACGGCCATTCATGGTGGGCATCTCCTGGCAAACCCCTCTTGTTGTGATTTTCGCAACGAGAGCATCGGTGTTGCGTCCATTTTCATTTCTATGCTGAGCGAGCTGCGGCGTAATTTCCACTGCTACGACGGCTATTGGTACTATTAGTGCCACAATGAGAGCCATATGACATTTAAATAGCGTTGATGTGACAACTCTTGCAAATCAACGTTAGAAAAATAACACTGAATGTTATAATTTTAACATTAACGCCAGCCCGCACGACTACAACCTCGGATAGCCACACCCAAATGGCTCCGCGACAACCAATGTTGAGGCTCTCATGACTGCTCGTACACACTCTCGCCCCCCTTCGTCTAAGATCGCGCTTGGCGCTGGCGTATTAGGGGCCATGCTCACTACGCCGCTAATGGCAGATGAGGTTGCTCAGTCGCATCCTCTAGATCGGCTGTGGTCATTCGCCAACGTTTCGGTTAACTACCTGGACTGGTCAAACGGCACCGAGGCGCGCACCGCTTCCAACGCGGCGAAAAGCGACTTTATGTTTCTCGAAATCGAAGGCGGCGCTGGCTTTAGCTGGGGCGAGTTCTACGGCTTCTTTGATTTCGAGAACCCCACCAACGACCAGTTCGACGAGTCCAGCGGTGGTAAAGACAACTTCCGCACCGCGGGTAAAGTGACCTCACACATTTACCTGGGTGACAGCCCGCTGTCGATTTACGCCCACCTGTATGACTTCCGCGATTACGGTTATGACAGCCGCGAGCAGGATCAGATTCTTGGTTTGGGTTACCGCACTACCTTCGACAATGGCCTGTGGTTCAAGCCCTTTATCGGTGCTGCGCGGGTACAAAGTAACAGCTATACCGGCATGAACGGCTATATGGCAGGCTGGGTCGCGGGTTATGATTTCACTGCACTCAACCAGGACTTCAGCGTCACCAACTGGCACGAACAGACCTTTGGTCGCGACGATGAGTATCTGGAGCAGAACTACGTGGGCGATACAGCGGGCAGTGTAGGCACCAACGGTGCACTGAGCCTATGGTGGCATCCGAGCGATTTGATCACCACCGGCATTCAGTACCGCTACTCTGAGAATAAGTTGGGTACCCCCAACGATTATCAGAATGCGATGATCTACTCCGTCAAGCTCAACTTACTATAACCGCTTTAGGAGCCTTTGATTAACGTAATGAGCGCAGGCTAGACAAGGCAAAAATCAACGAAAAGGCGGAGTTTACGAGCAGTAAATGAGCATTTTGAGGCGATTTTTAACGCCGTATAGGCAAGCGCAATAGTTAATTAGAGGTTCCCGGACTCGAAGGATCTCCTTATGACACTCCTTATGAGCTTGGTAGGCATGGTCACTCTGGTGGCCATTGCCCTGATCTTCTCCTACGACCGTAAATCGATCCGGCTGCGTACCGTGCTGGGCGCCTTTGCTATCCAGGCGGGTATCGGTGCCTTTGTACTTTACGTGCCGTTTGGCCAAGCGGTGCTGCAGGCCATTTCGTCCGGTGTTAGCCAAATATTGGTGTATGCCAACGACGGTATCGGCTTTCTGTTCGGTGGCTTAGCCGATGTGGATAATGTCGGCTTTGTATTCGCCATCAAAGTACTCCCCGTCATTATCTTCTTCTCCTCGCTAATCGCCGTGCTCTACTACATCGGCATTATGCAGTGGGTGATTCGCATCTTAGGTGGTGCCCTGCAAAAAGCCCTGGGCACCTCACGGACTGAATCACTTTCCGCAACGGCAAATATTTTCGTCGGCCAGACCGAAGCGCCGCTGGTGGTGCGCCCGTTTATCGCCCGCATGACGCCTTCGCAGCTGTTTGCCGTTATGTGTGGTGGTCTGGCGTCGGTCGCCGGTTCAGTATTGGCGGGCTACGCCGCGCTGGGTATTCCCATGGAGTACTTGGTAGCGGCCTCCTTTATGGCGGCGCCGGGCGGGTTGCTGTTCGCCAAGCTGATCATGCCGGAAACCCAAGACGTTACCGACAGCGACAGCGTTACCAAGGTGGAAGAAGAGATTGAAGCCCTGGAAGATAAACCTGCCAACGTACTGGATGCTGCTGCATCGGGCGCTACCTCGGGTTTAATGCTGGCCGCCAACGTGGGCGCGATGCTGCTGGCATTTATCGCCCTGATTGCCCTGATCAACGGCATCCTGGGTGGCATTGGCGGCTGGGTGGGCTTTGAATCGCTGAGCCTGGAGCTGATCCTGGGCTGGCTGTTTGCCCCGCTTGCCTTCCTGTTGGGTGTACCCTGGGAAGAAGCGACGCTGGCTGGCTCATTCATTGGCCAAAAATTAGTGGTCAACGAGTTTGTCGCCTACATCAACCTAGCGCCTTACATTGATGGGGAACAGGTGGTAGCTGCGACGGGTCAGATGATGACACCGCACACCATGGCGATCCTCTCTTTTGCGCTGTGTGGCTTTGCGAACCTCTCCTCCATTGCGATTCTGCTGGGTGGCCTGGGTAGCATTGCCCCTACCCGCCGCAAAGAGATTGCTCGTTTTGGCGTCAAAGCCGTATTGGCCGGTACACTGTCCAACTTGATGTCGGCCTCGATTGCTGGCTTCTTTATCGCCCTAAGTAACGTCACTGCTTAACGCAGCGGGTTTTACTGAAGGTGGCGGGCACTGCGGCTTTATCCGCAGTGCCCGTTTTTATCTTTTACTGATTTGTGAGAATTCCATGACTGCGACCGCCTCCCCCCATATCGTCCAAGCCGCCCGCCAAGCACTCACCCTCATGGATCTGACGAGCCTGAACGACAACGACACGGACAGCACCATTGAAGCGCTCTGCCAGCAGGTGAAAACGCCCTTTGGCACCCCTGCCGCGGTCTGCGTATACCCACAGTTTATTGTCACCGCCCAGCGTGCCCTTACGGCTCACAAGCTAAACGAGCAGGTGAAGATCGCCACGGTCACCAATTTCCCTAATGGCGACGACGACATTATGGCCGCCGCCCGTGAAACCCGCGATGCGGTTGCCTCCGGCGCCCATGAAGTTGATGTGGTATTTCCCTACCGCGCGTTGATGGCAGGCGACGAAGAGACCGGCCTTGAGCTGGTAGAAATGTGCAAAGCCGCCTGCGCTGGTCAAGCACTGCTCAAAGTGATCATTGAGTCCGGCGAGCTCAAAGAACCTGCGCTGATCAAACGCGCCAGCGAACTGGCCATTGAAGGCGGTGCGGATTTCATTAAAACCTCGACCGGCAAAGTAGCTGTTAACGCTACACTGGAAGCCGCAGAAATTATGCTCAAAGCCATCAAGGCCAGTGGCCAAGACGTTGGTTTTAAAGCAGCAGGTGGCGTCAAAACCGCCGAAGACGCAGCAGAATATTTGGCTCTTGCTAACGATATTATGGGCTCAGGCTGGGCGACGCCCGCTCACTTCCGCTTTGGTGCCTCTAGCCTGCTGAGCAATCTGCTGGCTACGTTGACCGGCAACACCAACGCGGCCACCACTGACGGAGGTTACTAATGTCTGCCAACGCGACTAAACACACCCTTCTTCCCCAGGAGCTGATTCGCCTAAAGCGTGATAACCAGCCGCTGCCCGCGGAAGAGATTAAAGCCTTTGTGCAGGGCATTGCTGATGATCGCATCAGCGACGCCCAGATAGGCGCCTTCACCATGGCAGTATTTCTCAACGGCATGAGCCGTGAAGAAGTCGTTGCGCTGACCACCGCTACCCGCGACTCCGGCCACGTGATGCAGTGGAGCGACCTCAACCTGCCCGGCCCGATTGTCGATAAGCACTCCACCGGCGGCGTAGGCGATTTGGTTTCGTTGGTGCTCGGCCCCTGGGTGGCCGCCTGTGGTGCCTTTGTACCGATGATTTCCGGTCGCGGCTTAGGTCACACTGGCGGCACCCTGGATAAACTCGAATCAATCCCCGGCTACGACCCCTACCCCGCACCAGAGCGTTTCCGCGAGGTGGTTAAATCCACTGGCGTAGCGATTATTGGCCAAACGGGTGATCTCGCCCCCGCCGACAAGCGCATCTACGGCGTGCGTGATGTGACCGCCACGGTGGAATCGATTCCGCTGATTACCGCCTCTATTCTAGGCAAGAAGCTGGCCTCCGGACTGGATGCGCTGGTGATGGACGTTAAAGTCGGCAGCGGCGCTTTTATGCCCACGCCAGAAAAATCCCGCGAACTGGCCAAAAGCATCGCCAATGTGGCCACCCAGGCAGGCACGCCCACCACCGCCCTGCTCACCGATATGAGTCAGCCGCTGGCGCCCTGCGCCGGTAACGCCGTAGAGATCGTTGAGACTCTGGCCCTGCTGCGTGGCGACCGCCCCAACAGCCGCGTGATGCAAGTCACCCGTGAACTGGCCGTAGAAATGCTGATCGCCGGCAGGCTCGCAGGCTCACGTGAAGAAGCGCTTACTCAGCTTGAGAAGGCGCTAACCTCTGGCGCAGCTGCTGAAGTATTCGCCCGCATGGTGCACGAACTCGGTGGCCCCAGCGACTTTATGGAACGCTCAGAGCACTACCTGGCCAAGGCCGACGTTATTAAACCCGTGTATGCCGAGCAAGCCGGTGTGGTCCAACGTATTGATACCCGCGCTGTAGGTATGAGCGTGGTGGAGCTGGGCGGTGGTCGCCTGCGCAACGACGCCAGCGTCGATCACAGTGTCGGCTTTACGGATATCGTCGAAATCGGCGAAAGCGTGGATAGCCAGCGCCCCATTGCGACGGTTCACGCCCGCAGTGAAGCCGCCGCTGAACGTGCCGCCGAACAGCTGCGCGCGGCGTTTTCGATTGGCGAAGGTACGGCCAGCGCCGACACCCTGCTACAAGACACTTTCCGTGGAGAAACCTTATGAGCCGCGCGATTGTACTGGTACTTGACTCCTTTGGGATTGGCGCCGCCCCGGATGCCGCTACCTTCGGTGATGAAGGGTCCGATACTCTGGGCCATATCGCCGCTGCCTGCGCCCGTGACGAAGCGGATAACGCCAACCGTTCAGGGCCGCTGAAACTGCCCAATATGGCCAAGCTGGGGCTATTTCACGCCCACCGCGATGCCACGGGCAGCGTTGCCGAAGGCGTCACGCTGCCGGATAGTCTGGAAGGTGCTTACGCCCACGCCAAAGAAATTTCCAGCGGCAAAGATACCCCTTCCGGCCATTGGGAAATTGCCGGAGTCCCGGCACGCTTCGAGTGGGGTTACTTTCTAGATAAAACCGACAGTTTCCCCCTTGAGTTGCTCGACGCCATCGTGCAAGAAGCCGACCTCACTGGGGTGATTGGCAACTGCCACGCGTCAGGCACCGAGATCATCACCCGCCTGGGTGAAGAGCACGTCGCCACCGGCAAGCCAATTGTTTACACCTCGGCGGATTCGGTCTTTCAGATCGCCGCTCACGAAGAGCATTTCGGCCTTGAGCGGCTTTATAAGCTGTGCGAAACCGTCCGCGAGCTGCTGGAGCCTTATAACATTGGCCGCGTCATTGCGCGTCCGTTTATTGGCGAAGACAGCACCACTTTCGCCCGCACCGGCAACCGCCGCGACTACAGCGTTGAGCCGCCCTCGCCCACCGTACTGCAAAAGCTCGCCGATGCCGGTGGCGAAGTGGTCTCGATTGGTAAAATCGCCGATATCTACGCCCACTGCGGCATTACCCACAAGGTAAAAGCCAGCGGCCATGACGCACTCATGGACGCCACCCTCAGAGAGATCGAGCGCACCAACCAACGCGACGAAGGCGAGCGCGCCATGATCATGACCAACTTTGTCGATTTTGACTCGGTCTATGGCCACCGCCGGGACGTGCCGGGCTATGCCGCCGCGCTGGAAGATTTCGATGCAAAGCTGCCTAATCTACTGGCTGCGCTAAGCGAAGATGATCTGCTGATTCTCACCGCCGATCACGGCTGCGACCCCAGTTGGCACGGCACCGAGCACACCCGCGAGTACATCCCCATTCTGGTACATGGCCCCGGCTTTACCCCCGGCCCGCTGGGCGAGCGCGGCACCTTTGCCGATATTGGCCAAACCCTGGCCGACTTTTTCCTGCTACCGGCCATGGCCGATGGCAAAAGCTTTCTACCCGACGCCGCTTAACGACTAGCGCCGCTTAAAGGAGACCTTTGATGGCAACCCCACATATTAACGCTGCTCCCGGTGATTTTGCCGATACCGTACTGATGCCCGGCGACCCGCTGCGCGCCAAATACATCGCCGATACTTACCTGGAGAATGTGCGTCAGGTCAACGACGTGCGCAACATGTTTGGTTATACCGGCACCTATAAAGGCCGCGAGATTTCCGTGATGGGCCACGGCATGGGCATTCCGTCGGTCTCCATCTATGCCAAAGAGCTGATCACCGACTACGGCGTAAAATCGCTAATTCGCGTGGGCTCCTGCGGCGCGGTGCGCGACGATGTCAACGTCCGCGATGTGGTCATCGGCATGGGCGCCAGCACCGACTCCAAGGTCAACCGCATGCGCTTTAACGACCACGACTTCGCCGCGCTTGCGGATTTTGAACTCACCCAGCACGCAGTGGCCGCCGCCAAGGCCAAAAACGTGCCGGTCAAAGTGGGCAACATCTTCTCTGCAGACTTGTTCTACAACCCGCAAACCGAAATGGCTGAAATGCTCAAGCGCTACGGCATTGTCGGCGTCGAGATGGAAGCCGCAGGTCTTTACGGCGTCGCCGCTGAGTTTGGCGCCCGCGCCATGACCATCTGCACCGTATCGGATCACATCCTGAAAGGCGATTCGCTCTCCAGCGCAGACCGTCAAACTACCTTTGACGACATGATGCTGATTGCTTTGGACACCGTGTTACGCGACGACGCAGCCCGCGCTTAAGAGGAAGTTGTGATGAGTCAGCAAACGGATGAAGTATCAGAAGAGATCGTTGAGAAGTTATTCAGCGCGCGGGCTAACGCCTATGTGCCCTACTCTAATCACCCGGTGGCGTCGGTGATGGTGACCCCTGACGGTCAGCAGTTTGCGGGCGCTAATGTGGAAGTGGCGCACTACAAAGGCCTGTGTGCTGAAGCCTCGGCCATTTCCACCATGGTGACCGCAGGCCAACGCCAGTTGGCGACCGTCTACGTCATGGGCCCCGCTGATCACTTATGCACGCCCTGCGGCGACTGCCGTCAGCGCATTCGCGAGTTCGCCACGCCAGAGACTCAGATCAAGGTGCTATCCGGCAGCGGAGAGCTGCTCAAAACCTACACCATGGAAGCACTGCTCCCCGACGCCTTCGGGCCGGAGCAGTTGCCACCGCGTTAATATTTCTACGCCAAAGAAGCCGTTTCGCTTTATTCAGCTGACGGCTTTTCCTATGACTGTCGATAGCTTGGCAGAATGCCGCCAAGCCACTTTATAGTTCGTAAACGCTCGTGCTCTGTCAGGCGATCAAGATGCTTTCGTAGTTCACCGGCAGCCCTTTCCAGGGCTATTGCTCGTGATGGTGCAAAGTTACCCCATTTAGGAAGCGGCTTGTATCCGCTCTCGCTGCCGTTTGCAGAATTGATCGATACCGACCACATCCCATGTACCAAGCCCAATAGCCGCCCTTGCAGCGCAGAGGACGGCTTCCACGAAACCTAGCTAGTCTGTCCAATCCGCCATAACCGGGCCACTGCCTCGGTTCGGTCTTTCAGGAACTCTGGCGTTCTCTTCAAGGCTTCATCAAGCGGCGAATTAAGCAACAAACGGAAAATCTAAAGCAATTTTAGCAAACTCGGCTACCTGGGTCTTAACTAGAATGATTACAAACGGCGTTCAAGAAGGATATATATGCCACATACATATATAGAGCTATTCTTACCTGAAGATATTAGGACGTTACCCTTTTTCAATCAGCCAAGGCTCACTTCAAAAATAGCTTTAGAATCACTAAACGGGTTTAACAAACTCAGCAACCAAGAACGGATTACCATATTAAATCAGCTAATCAAGCAGACTGACTTTGCAGAGGCACAAGAAGCTATACATCTACTTCAAATTATGCAGTGTTCGATAGTTATTTCCACATACGTCGTATACAAAAATGCCTACCCTTGCCGCGCTGGAAGTGATCTGTCGCCATGGCGCTGAAAATGGATCTCCTGATGGAATATGCCGGTCTCTCCCCACAGGAGGCCATCAAGGCAGCCACAAGCGATAATGCCCGGACCTTGGGTCTGGAAGGGAAACTTGGAGCGCTGGCACCAGGCTATATGGCTGATCTCATCGTAGTGAAGGCGGATCCTGCAAAGGGGTTCGCTTCTATTCATGATCCTCAGAACCTTGAGCATGTCGTGAAGGCCGGCGAGCTTACCCAACCGATGCCATTTCGATATGGGCATCGGGAGACCTCATGACGATTTATCAGAATCTGGAAGACAATGACGGCAGCTTTACGTTCCGTACGGTTGTCCTCCTACTCGGTGTGGCAGTCATTGGCTCTAACGCGTTCCTCATGAGTCCCATCCTGAGTGATGTAAGTCACTCCTTGGGTGCCAGCGTAGCTCAGGTAGCCTGGGCTGTTTCCGCCTACGGCGGCTCGACGGCAATGGCCGGGCTGTTTCTGACAGGTCTGGCTCAACGCCTCGAGTATCGCCTGACGCTTCAATTGGCAGGCTGCATTCTGGCGGCAAGCATTCTTGCTTCAGGGCTAGCAACTCACTATGTGGTGCTAGTTTTAGCCCAGTCTTTGGCTGGTTTGGGGGCGGGCGTCATGCTGCCAACTCTGTATTCGATGACGGCCATTATTGCACCGAAAGGGCGCGAATCAGCTACGTTGGGCAAAGTGATCACTGGGTGGTCTCTAGCCATGGTGGCCGGCGTTCCATTGAGCGCTTTCGTTTCGGATTTACTGTCGTGGCGCTATGCCTATTATTTAGTCTTTCTCATGGCCTCCCTTGCCACTCTAGGATTTTCCCGTCTTCCCGCAGGGGACAGAAGCGTCTCGGGTGGATCCACAACACTGGTACAGGCCCTGGCCATCCCTAAGGCAAAACCAACCTTGATGATCAGCTTCCTATATATGGTGAGCTTCTATGGCACTTATACGTTTCTGGGGAGCCAGGTTCAGCAAGGGCTGGATCGGACGGCGACTTATGCGGGCTTTGCGGTATTGGCCTACGGCCTTGGGTTCGGCTTGGCCGGTATGGGGGGAAACTTACTCGACATATGGACACCTCAGAAATTAATCAAGCCAGTCCTCCTAGCCATTGCCGGCATCTACCTTGGGTTTCTGATCTTAGCTCAGCAATATTGGAGCTTGGTGCTGGGTTGTATACTCTGGGGCATCGTAAACCAGATAGGACTCAACTGCTTGGTTTCTATCCTCACGCAGCTCGATGAACGGCAACGGGTACGACTTATGGGGATATATAGTGCTGTGGCCTACGGCGGAACCATGGTGGCAGGCATCACTTTCGGTTGGTTGTACCAGTTGGGGAAATTCCCCATGCTGCTTCTGACCGCTGCAGTCCTATGCGTGACCGCTTTTCTAATCAGTGTTTGGCTAAGTAGTGGCTTTACGAGGCCTGGTTACCCTCCTCGGTGAGCTGGCGAACGTGAAGTGTTGATTTCCTGTGAAGGGTTTCCCTGGGCAACCAGCTTCGGCGGGTAGTAAGCTGATCTATACGCAAAGTCGGTGTACCGGGAACCAAGGATGACTATTATGCAAAGCGAAAGCCCCATTCCAGTTTGCGGAGATGATTACGAAAAATATATTCCAGGCGAAATAGCGCTTAGCTCATCCAGCTTACAATTGGAGAGTTATTATGTCGGCTGGCATACACAACCCCGCGAGCCCGAGGAAAACTTACGTCCTGCCACAGAAGAGCATCAATTCGTATTGTATAGTTCTAACGAGGAAGTTGGTGAGTACCAATACAATGGTGGCGATTGGCGTTCTTATCAAAAGCGAAGATATGATTGGTTCATTGCGCCTGCTCTAGAAAATCAGATTTACTGGAAGCCGCGCTTAGGAGAGGCAAGCCAGACACCCAGCATTTGCCGAATACACTTGTCACCTGAGTTTCTTCACTTAAAGGCAATCGAATACTTTGGTCAGACGAGCCCGGTTATCCGAATCGACCATCATCGCATGAATATCCAAGACCCCGTAATGACCGGTTTAGCATACGGACTCAAAGAGGAGTTGGCTTCTCCTTCGTCTATTTCAACACTTTATGTAGAGCAAGCGCTTGGTTTTTTTGCACTTCATGTTTTAAAAAAATATAGCAGTGTAGTAAAAAACGAAGTTACCAAAAGCCCTAAGCTATCCCGAGCGCGGCATCTCCAAGTTGCTGACTTCATTCAGGCCAACTTGACTAATGATGTTTCGCTTGACGAACTGGCGGGCGTGGCTTGCCTAAGCAAGTATCACTTTTCTCGTGCCTTTAAAGCCACTTTTGGTATGGCGCCTCATCAATATATATTGATGAGGCGCATCCGCAAAGCATCACGTCTTTTGACAGATACTGAATTACCTATTGGCTTGATTTCCGAGCGTTGCGGGTTTAATAGCGTTTCATCTTTTTCAAAGGCATTCTCTCGCATTATTAAGGCCACTCCACGAGATTATAGAGCCAAACGTTCAGTCAAGCCTTGGCTTTAAGGATGCATGTCGCCCTGCCAAACTCGTTTCGTGCACTTTTTATAGCAATGCAGCGACGCCAAGGCCCTTCATCAGCCACAGCACCTCGGTCATAAAAGCTCTTCCGTGAACAACCGTTGATACGCCTCCACTGCGGCCACCACTTCTTCAGGTGGGATGACCCCGTCTCTGCCACGAATCACCGCACGTGAAACACCCTCAGCAACCGTGGCACCGCTAGGGTTGGTAAACCAGTGCCGCATGTAGAAATACTTCTCGTCCCAGCGCTCCATGCTCATGCCGCAGCGATAACGCTGACCCAGCTTGAGTGACTTATAGTAGTTCATGTCATGGTAAGAGATGATGGGCATCCATTTGCGCCGAAGCATGATTCGAGCCAAGCCTGTGCGAATGAACAAGTCAATGCGGTTAAGATCGCAGACCGTCATGAACCGGCCATTGTTCATGTGGCCATTCACATCGATATCATTGAGTAAAACAATTCCCTCAAGGGTATTTTCAAGGGCATTCAGGCGCATCCAACCGCGTCGACGCTTCGTCGTCAGTAGTAGCCAGATCATTCGAAAATATAGATTCACTGTGTTGTCTCCATAAAACTGACTGTTCACGTAAAAATAGCCAGTGTTAATGAATCCAGTCTTCATAAACCAGCCCTGGTACACGGCTAAATTCACGCACGTTGTTGGTAACCAGGGTGCAAGTCGAGGCGATTGCATGCCCTGCAATGGCCGAGTCGTTTGAGCCAATAGGCGTGCCTGCTTTAGCTAACACCCGCGTTATCTCAACGGTTGCATCCACGGCTTGCTTATCCCAGGGCAATACGGCATCCAATCGCTTCACGAATTCATCAACAAGAGACTTGTGCTTAGCAGATGCTTTCTTGCCGATTTGACCATAGCGCATTTCTGCATAGCGAATTTCGGCATAAGTCAGCGTCAATCCCACTATTCGATTCCCCTGCCCAACCTCAGTGGCTAGGCGACTGATAACCGATGCTGCTTGTTCGCGCATAATGAATGAACAGATACAGGTATCCAGCATATAGGTCGTCACAGATCGAACCTGCAGCCACCCAAGCTTGCATATGCAAGCACTGCTCCCCGACGCCTTTAGGCCGGAGCAGTTGCCGCCGCGCTAACTCGTTTCCCGTAACACCAGCGCCACCGGCAGCGATACGTGTCGGGGCGCTTCTCCCGCCCTCGCTTCTGCCAGTAGTGCCATGCTCGTCTCGGCTATCTCGGCAATATCCTGCCGTACGGTAGTGAGCCCAGTGGCGAGGGTGGGCAGGTCATCAAAGCCTGTTACCGCGACCTGAAAAGGCACTTCAATCCCGCGGTCTTCCAGCGCGGCTACACAGCCCAACGCTAGTTCGTCGGTGGCGCATACCAGCGCATCAAAAGGCAGTGGTTGAGTGCTCTCTCCGTCTAAATAGCGATTTAGATAGCGATAGCTGTTAAGGGAGTCTGACGCGAAGCGGTGCGGTAGGCTGATCAAGCGTTCGGCGAGCCCCGCCTCTGCCAATGCCCGCCGGTATCCTTCCAAACGGCTATGGGGACGCGGCACCTCTAGCTCACCCCCCATAAAAACCAGCCGATGGCGACCCTGGGTAATGAGGTGGTGCGTTATTTCATACAGCCCCTGCCGATCGTCCGGGGCGACCGAAAAGCCTTCCCTGGCATCACCTATGCGCACAAAAGGAATCGCAGCGGCTTTAAGCAGTGCCGGGCGCTCATCGTCTGGGGCTTCACCAAGCAAAATAGCCGCCCCCGCGCGTTCGGGTAATTCGGCGGTTTGCTGGTGATTAAAGAACACCGGCACCATACCCTGCTGATGAAGGGCCACGGTGAGGTGCTGGTAGAGCAAGATATAGTAAGGGCGCAGCTCGATATCCTGACGGCCGAGAGAGATGCCTACCACCGCCGTTTTACCGCTTATTAGCTGACGAGCCGCGGCGCTGGGTTGGTAGGCCACTTCTTGGCTAATCGCCAAAATTTTCTCACGCAGGGCATCACTGAGCCCTGGCTTGCCGTTCAGGGCCCGGCTCACCGAGGCAATCGATACCTCGGCCCGCCGGGCAATTTCTCGGATGGTGGCCGTTTGGGCGCTTTGCTTGCTCTTTATCACCGAATCTCTCACCGGCTATTTCCCGCCCTATTTTTCACCTGGAATGCCTCCAGTGTGCCGAAAAACGCCCGGCGTTGCGACGCTGATTACACTGCAACTTCCAGGCTGCGATCTTCCTGACTGGAGATAACGCAGGCATCAAGAACGGTTTGGATCGCCGCCCCGCGGGCAAAGTCCGGCTGGTCGTTTTGACCACTGCGGATGCTTTCAACAAAACGCTGATAGATACTGGGTGTTGGCGGTGCCTTCACTGTGCTCCAGCGCGCCGGGTGAACGTCATCGTCCAAACACACCTGCACGTCGTCTTTTGAGGCGTCTAAATCGACGCGAATAGCACCTTTATCGCCGTGTACACTCAGGGTTAACGAGTTGTGATGCCCGGTCGCCCAGCGGGTGGCTTGAATGGTGCCCTTGGCCCCATTGGCAAACGTCACTCGCATTAGCGCGGTGTCGTTGGCATCCAACAAATAGTCACCAATCCGGTTGTCTGGAGCTTTTTCAAAACAGGTCAGTTCGCAGTTAACGCGAGTAATATCGCCGACCGGAAAGCTGGCAAAATCAACAATGTGAACACCCACATCGCCCAGTACACCTTTGCTGCCATGGGCTTCCGAGAGCCGCCATAGCCACTGGCTCTCCTGATCCCAGCGCCCCCACTCATTGCTGACCAGCCAACTTTGCCGATAGCTGGCATCTACGTGGCGAACTTGACCAATCGCCCCAGCGGTAATCAGCGCGCGAGCGTGTTGAATGGCCGGGGCATCGCGATAGCTAAAATTGACCATATTGATGACCTTAGCGGCCTGCGCCGCTTGGGCCATTTCATGCGCATCATCCGCATTCGTCGCCAGCGGCTTTTCGCACAGGATATGCTTACCTGCGGTGATCGCGGCCAATGACGTGCGCTTATGAACACCATCTGGCGTGACGTTGCTAACGGCTTGGATATCCTCCCGCGCCAGCATAGCTTCCAGGTCGTCATACGCATCGGCGATACCAAAACGGCCAGCAAAGTCGCGGGCCTTGGCCAGCTCCATATCGCACACCGCCACCACTTCCACTCCCTCGATCCGGCTAAAGTGCTTGGCGTGTTCACCCGCCATACTGCCAGCGCCAATAATCGCTAAACGGATCATTTGAAGCCCTCCTCGCCAGGTTTATGCAGCCCTTCGCCTTTGATTTCCACCGGGTTGGGGGCCTGGTCGGCAGGAACATTGGGGCAGCTATCGATCCAGCGGGAGCCTTCCGGGCGCGCCCATTTCACAGCGTTCTTCAGCACGGTTTTTACCTGTTCGTTGTAATAGATCGGATAGGTTTCGTGACCTGGGCGGAAGTAGAAAATCTTGCCGTTGCCGCGCTTGTAGGTCAGCCCTGAACGGAATACCTCACCACCCTCAAAGGCGCTGATAAAGATCACTTCATCGGGGTTGGGCACCGCAAACGGCTCGCCGTACATTTCAGTATGCGGCAGCTCGATATAGTCGCCCAGGCCCTGAACGATAGGGTGACCAGGGTTAACGACCCACAGCCGCTCGCGCTCTCCCGCTTCCCGCCACTTGAGTGAGCAGGTCGTGCCCATCAGGCGTTTGAAGATTTTTGCGTAGTGCCCAGAATGCAGCACAATTAGCCCCATCCCCTGCAACACGCGCACCTGCACGCGGTCGACGGTTTCCTCCAACACATCGCCATGGGCAGCGTGGCCCCACCACAGCAGCACATCGGTATTCTCGAGAGTCTCTTCACTTAAACCCTGTTCGGGATCTTGCAAGGTAACCGCGTTGGCGTGGATACCCTCCGCTTCGTTTAAACCTTCCGCGATGCAGTGATGCATACCTTCTGGATAAATTCGCGCCACGACCTCATTGGTTTGTTCGTGGACGTTTTCACCCCAAACGGTAACGTTAATGGTCATCTATTCTCCTTAGCCGTAGCCGGTTAACAGCACAAAAGCAGCTTAAAAGTGCTGCATAACCCACAAAGTAAACGCTTACCCCGTCGACGTAAACGTTTACTCATGTGCAACTTTAGTCGCTAACCCGTTTATAGTGTCTAGACCATCACCATTGGCATCGCGACGAAGTTATCCGTATTCTGAAACGCAACCTCGCGCTTTAGCGTGACTCACGATGCGTGTTTAATTATTTGCTTCTAACAACAGGCTGTTTCTAAAAACAGGAGAACGCCATGGCTGGTTTACTACCCAACGTCGACCCCGACGGCTTGCTTGAATACTCGGTGGTCTACACAGACCGTTCGCTGAATCACATGTCACAGCAGTTTCAAGGTGTGATGCGGGATATTTCAGCCACGCTGAAAGAGGTGTACAACGCCCAAGCGGCCGTTATCGTGCCCGGTAGCGGCACCTTTGGCATGGAAGCGGTGGCGCGCCAGTTTGCCGTTGACCAGAAAACCTTGGTTATTCGCAACGGCTGGTTCAGCTACCGCTGGACGCAAATTATTGAGATGGGTCGCTTAACCGACCAGCACACGGTGCTTAAAGCACGGCGTCTAAAGGCCGATGACCCGCGCTCGCCTTTTCAGCCAGTGCCCATTGAGGAGGCCGTCGCGCAGATTCGTAGCGAAAAACCTGCCGTTGTGTTCGCCCCGCAAGTCGAAACCTCTGCGGGCTTGCTACTTCCGGATGACTATATTCAAGCGCTCGCCGAAGCCACTCACGAGGTAGGTGGCCTGTTTGTACTGGATGCCATTGCCGCGGGCACTCTGTGGGTGGATATGCAGGCACTCGGCATTGATGTGGTGGTAAGCGCGCCGCAAAAAGGCTGGAGCGGTTCGCCCTGCTGCGCCATGGTAATGCTCTCGGAACGTGCCACGCAGCGCTTGAGTGAGACCCAGAGCAACAGCTTTGCCTGCGATTTGGGCAAGTGGCACAGCATTATGCAGGCCTATGAAAATGGCGGGCACGCCTACCACGCCACCATGCCTACCGATGCACTGCGGCAATTACGGGACATTATGCAGGAGACCCGTGTTTATGGCTTTGCCAAGGTAAAAGAGGAGCAGCAGGCGATTGGCCGGGAAGTCCGCGCCATGCTTAAACGCCACGGTTTTGTGAGCGTTGCTGCGGAAGGTTTTGAAGCCCCAGGCGTAGTGGTGTGCTATAGCGACGATAGTGGCTTAGTGGGCAAACTTGCCCAGGCGGGCGTGCAAGTGGCGGGCGGCGTACCGCTAATGTGCGATGAAGGCGATAACTTCCAAACCTTCCGCATCGGTCTATTTGGCCTCGATAAGCTGCACCACACAGAGCGCAGCGTGAACAGCTTAGAGCAGGCGATTAAAGCAGTGGTTTAAGGTAAAGAAGGCAGAGCCCGCTATTTTAATAGCGGGCTTTAGGTCACATATAGCCCACGCCCCGCGGCATCATGCCCAGATGATTTTCGACTTGGGTAACCCCTGGCACGTTTTCCGCAGCAACGGTTACCGCCTGCTTCTGTTCAAGGGATTCGACCAGCCCCCATACCTCCACAGCGCCGCCATCCACAATCACGCTAATGCCTTCAACTTGTACGCCGGTATTATTCTCAACTTCTTTGAGAATAGCCTCACGAATTTGGCGATCATCCGTGGGCGACTGGGTTGGCGCCACTGCGGCATTGGCGATACCCTGGAGCAAGTTAGCACGGCTAACAATACCCACTAACTTGCCATCACGTAGCACAGGCACCCGCTTGATATGATGTTTTTCCAGCATTCGCGCAATGGTATGCAGCGGCGTGTTCTCTTCCACGGTCATTGGATTCGGGGTCATGACCTCATGGGCTTTACGACCATGGGACTTAACATAGTCGCCAGCATCCTTGCCGCCGGTAAACAGCGATAACCACCAGGAGTGTCCATGATCACTGTCACTTTTTACCCGGCGCATTAAATCACCTTCGCTGACAATGCCAATCACCCGCCGTTCACTATCTACGACAGGCACCGCACTAATACGGTGCTTGAGCAGCAGTTGCGCAATTTCACGTACTTCGGCGTCAGGCCCCACACTCACCACTTTGGGCGTCATAATATCGATAGCTTGCATTGTACTCCTCCTTGAACTCAACCTTTAAAGACTGAGCCGCAGATGCAGATTATCCTGCTTGTTCTTTGAGCCTAGCTCGCTGCTGAAGATTTGCCCATGCTGGCCAGCGATCTCAAAGAACGCATTGAGGCTGAGTTGACCTAGCGCAGTTTATTGGCACTTTAGTTATTTACTTTCCTTCACCACGCTGCTCTCTTCGACTTTCTCGACATCGACAATGCCCGAGCGGCTAACGACAACCTTCCAGCGGGCCAAGTAAGGAGTATCTTCGCTGCCCGTCTCCCGAATCACTAAGTTAAACAGATGACGACGCTCGACGCCCTCGCGAACCGCTTGGCCATCTTTTAAACGATAGATGTGATGCTTGCCCTTACTCATTAGTCGGGTAAGCATCGAGATATCCAGATTGAGCGTTTCGCGGGTATGCTCGTAGCCGCTCAAAAAGCGCGTAGGCGACATACGTGAGCTTGAACGATAGTGCAGCACCACTTCTTCACGCTGGGCTACCGTACGGCGGCGCATCTGCTTGATATCATCGCCCAGCGATGCGTAGCGCTTGTAGTCAAACCACTCCAACTGGCGGCCCACCACGGCGTTGCGCGTGGGGTCTAAATACTGGCGCCGCCACTTGGGACGGCCTTTACGCAGCCAGCGCCACAGGGTATTGCGCAAATCATCCTTAAACACTTCGCGCAGGGCGTAGAGCAGCGCCATGGCTAATACGAACAGCGCGGTGATATCTCCCAGAGCATTACGCAACTGCAGCACGCCTAACGATACAAAGGCCATTACCACGGCGGTGGCAAGCGCTTTGACCGCTTTTTGCTCGCCGCCACCCAGCTCCAATGCCTCTTGTTTCAGGGTAATCGGGTGCTCAATCAGGCGCCGCAACAAGCGCATTTTATTCGACATCCGCGTGGGATCAGCCATCACGCGCTCGGCGTTGTACTGCTGTTCGCGGCGATACTCGCCCTCCCGGTGACACACGCTAATAAAACGTCGGCGAATATCGGTAAACTCTCCGCCGCGGGGCATGTGTGCCACCAGCGCCAGCAGCTGTTGCTCGGTAAACCAGGAGAGGTAGTTATCGATATTGGCAAAGTACTTATATAGACTTTCGTCATCAGGCTGGTGGCGACGCAGCCGCTTGAGAATACCATCGCTCAAGTCGATCATCTCATGCAGTTGGTCACGTAGGGCAACGGCACTCTCTTGCACCTCACTGTTCTCTTCGCGCTCCTCTTGGCGAGCATGGCGCAGCTTATTGGCATTCACCAACATTGCTCGAGTAGTGCGCTCCATCGCTTCCACGTATTGATAGGCGTAGAGACTCAAGCTCAACCGATACGAGTCGCTGCCGAGCCGATTACGGCTGGCCAGCCGACTGTGCACCAGCGGTAAGAGATACTCGTCACTGTAGTAGGTGCGCGAGACATTGATAGCGGCATGATAAAAGGCTTCTTCTGAGATAAGCTGGGTGCTTAATCCCAAATCGCCAGGCACAAAAAGATAGACGTCGAGGTTATGCGATGTCTCTTCCTTGAGCCGCCGGGTAAGACGCAGCTGAAAGCTGTTTTTACGCTCAACGTTGATCAACTCATCAATCTCCTACTCCTTTGCCTAACGCGATGATATACCATGGCTAACTTGATCATGGCGCTACCTAAAGCCACCCCTCTGCTCACCTCTTCACCTATGGAGCTAGGAAATGTCCATTGCCCGTTTTTCACCCTTTGAGCTGCTGCTATTAAAGAGCCGCAGCCAAGTGGATACGGCAACCCTGCTGCTGTTGGCCTGGGTGCTGGTGCACCGTCAACATGTTTCAGAGGGGCAGCGGCGCCGCCGCCTGGCTCAGGTGACCGCACAGTTTCGCCACGGGCATGAGCTGGGGCCAGTAATGAGTATTGCCCGTAGCCAAGACTTGCAAGCGATCCAACTAGCTGCCGAGGTGGTTCGCAAAGAATGCGGCACAGAACGCAGCCTGAGCGTTATTCATCAAGCGATTACCGTCGCCACTGACGACGGCGAGCTGTCCCTGGCCAACCACTATATTTTGCGTTTTTTGGCCGACCTGCTAAGTATCGCACCAATGACCTTGAATACTCTGTTTAAAGAGCTCACCGGCACACCCCTTGCCACACCCGAAGACCCCAGCCGTGATGCTTACTGGCAGGCACACGACCCAGATTATCATGCCCGAAAAGCACGCGAAGCCGAGGCCGCTGAGCAGTACCACCAACAGGCCAATGCTCGGGCCGAACAGCAGCAACAACAGAAAGAGCGACGCCACCAGCAAAAGCAACAAAAACAGCAGGAGAAACAGCAACGCCAGGAGCAGGCTCGCCAAGCCCGCGAACAGGAACAGCAGCGCCAGCGTGAACAGACGCGCCAACAGGAGCAGGAACGGCAACGGCAACAACAGCAGCGCGAACAGGCCGAGCGCGAACGGCGCCGCTCTCGCCAGCAAGATTCTCGTCACCAGCATCGCCAACAAGAGCATCGCCAGCAGCGCGCCTCACCGCCGCCCGATCGCACCACGCGGGCGCTTTCGGTGCTGGGACTTACCCCAGGTGCCACCCGGGTAGAGGTTCGCCACGCCTATCGGCGGATGGCGCAGCTCCACCATCCAGACCGCTTCTATTCGGAAAGTGAACAACAGGTCGCCTTGGCCTCAGCGCGGTTTCAGCGTATTAAAAACGCCTATGATTATTTGATGCAAACTTACTAAGACCATGTAACGCTAGACGTTTCGCAGGATGCACTGGCCCATGAGAATAAATTGACCCTATGCGCGATTTGTACCAGCGCCTCGCGGTTTCCCCCGAGGCCAACGAACAAGAAATCAGCCAAGCCGTGGCTAGCTGCCAGCATAGCGCGCTACGCCAGGATGCCGAGGCGGTGTTCGCGGTTGCCGAACGCCGCGAAACCTACGATACGCTGCACGACACCGTCAGCGATATCGGAAAGCTACGAGCGCGCCTGGGGCTCAGCCACGGCGCCCACTGGCAGGGCGATGTCGCCAACGACTTTTCGCTGCCGCCGGATCACGCCATTTCCCGTCACGACGAACTGGTCGACCGCGTTAGCCACGCGGTCTCGTTGTACAACCGTTGGCGCCGCTGGCGGGGCCCGTGGCTACTCATCGCCGTGTTCGCCACCGGGGCTGGCATAGGAATCGCTCTGGGGCTTGCCCTGTGCCTGGGGCTTTTGCCGATGTGACGCAGCACGATTATTCGTATTATCGTGCCTGCGTGCCTGTTCATCCTGGCGAATCTCAGCTTTTGTCGGACGCGGCGCGGGCTTCGGAGGTGTTGGTTTCTTATGCTCCTGTGGGTTGAAGTCACTTGCTTGCGTCGCGCTATGCTTGCCTTGTTCACTCTCAGGCGAAGTGTTTTCTTGCCCGGCTTGTTCTTGCGAGCCCTCTTCTAAAGAGAATGAAGTACCCGCGGTCGCCTCCATGCGGTCTTCAGCGCGTGCTTCCATACTGACACTAAGACGCGGCACGCCCAGGTCAATCTCTTGAGCTTCCATACGCTGCTTCAGCAACAGGTTAAACGCCCGCGAGACATCCCACTGCATCTCCGGCGCGGTGCGAAAGCGCATGCGTAAAATGGGGCAGCCATCTTCAAAGCCCTGAACGCCCTGCATCTCCAGCGGCGACCAGATGTAGTGGCGCATCATCGGATCACGGCGCAGCTCCTGGGCAGTCTCCTGCATCAGCGTAATCGCATCGTCGATTTTCATATCAAACGGAATGCGTATTCGCATCAGCGCGATGCCGAACTGGCGGGACATGTTATGAATCGACTCAATGCGGCTAAAGGTGATGATGTGCACAATGCCATCCAAATCGCGTAGCCGCACAGTGCGCAGCGTCAGCCCCTCGACCGTGCCCATATGGTTATTGATCTGCACGAAGTCATCGACCGCTAACGAATCTTCGATCAAGATAAAAATACCGGTAATCAAATCCTGCACTAACGTTTGCGCACCAAAACCGATCGCCAGACCGATCACACCAGCACCCGCCAGCAGCGGTGTGACGTTGACACCCAAATTAGCCAACCCGGCGATAACGGCAATAATCAGAATGGTTACAAAGATGACGTTGCGGATCATCGGCGTGATGGTTTGCGCCCGGGCCTGATTGACCCGCCGCCCACGTGAACGGGCTGACGATGTTAGCGCTCGCTGAATGGCGGTATCGGCAAATATCCATACCAGCCATGCAAGCAACACCGTGGCCCCCAAGCTAACCAGCGCTTGGCCAATCCGCGCGCTGGCCACGGCTTGTTGGCCCAAACCGAAGAACGAACTGCCCCACACCTGCATTGAGAGTTCGGCAAACACCATCCACGAGCAGATGTGCGCCAACACGAAGCCGAAGCGCTCTAAACGTTTACGATACTGGCTATAACGGCGGCGGTGGCGACGCTTACCCATCCGTTCCGCTTGGCGGCGCAGCAACCCGGTGACTACCAGTGTCAGTACCAGCAGGCTGGCGGAAATAATCGAGCGCGCCAGAGCAGTGCCCACATCGCCCACGGTGATAAAAATCGCCAGCAGCGAACCACTCACCAGCAGCAGTGCGGGTATGTGCCATAGCCCCCCCAGGGAGCGAATCATTTCGACCGCGGTGCTGGCGTCACGCCGCTGCTTGAAGGGCCGGTTGCAAATCAGGTGGCGCACGGGGCGCTTAAACTTGAGAATAAACCGCGCTGCAAGCAACGCCGCGAGCATATTGGAAAGCACAGAGGCTAGGCTCGACAGCTCGCTACCCAGCATTTCAACGAGACGAGTGGAGTTGACCGCGTCGCCAAGCGCAATCAAAGCACCAATCACAAACAGCCCGCGCAGCGCACGCTGTTGAAGCAGTTGAACCGCAGTAAAACGATGGCCACGGCTAAAGAACGCGATGACTGTTTCAAACACCACCGATAGCGCCCTGCCACACAGGCAGATATAGGCCACTACCAATACTAGCGTACGCCCAGGGCTATCGGGCAGCACCTGGCCAATCCCCAAGGTAATGGCAAACGACAGTGCCCAGGGCAGCATGCGACGCAAAAAGTGCACTGCCATCAGCCAGCCCTTGGGATCCCGAGGCAGATCCAACGGCCACTCACGCCGGGTAGCGATCATGCGCCCAAAGGCAATCATCAGCACCAACAGTACGCCCCAAACCAAGGCCAGCACCGCCCCTTCGGCAATCGCTCGAATCGCCTCCCCCTGGTCGGCATCATCGTTAAGCGCGCGCAAATCATCTACGCCCTGAACCAGCTGGCGTGACCACTGATCAACCGGCGAATCCCCCGCCTGGGCCTGATCACCCAGGTCACTTAAGGTATCGGCGAGAGCACCCAGTAATCCTTGGCGTACTACGCCCTCATCTGCGCTGGCAGCGTCTGCGGTTACCTGCAATTCGCGTAGCGATTTAAGCAACTCTGTGCGCCGCTCTTCGTTTTCAAGCATGGTGATGACGTCAGTGAGCGACTTCTGAAACTCTTCACCGCTAACGTCAGCGCTTTCCTCTTCGGAACCGCTGCTCAGGCCGGGCAGCGACACCGTTTGCGCCTGGGCCTGAGTGATTGCCGTACTCGTCATTGCTAGGCTTGCCAATACAAACAAGACAAAACCTATTAACGAATTGATTAACCAGTGCTGTCGCACGCCTTACTCCTGAAAATTAGCTTAGATGGCGTCCTGCTTATCATTTGCCGCCGCTATGGCCCGTCATACGCTCAGTCTCAACGCGTGACTATGATAGGCTGAAGACTTAAACGTTCACCTCAAGGACGCCGAGATGACGCTACAAGCTCCACCTAACCGCTTAAACAGCCAGGGGAAAATCCGGCACGTTGGCATTGAAATCGAGTTCGCTGGCCTACCGCCCCGAGACACGGCGATGATCGTACGTGAACTGTTTGGCGGGGAGCTTAACGTGGTAAGCCCCCATCGGCTACTCGTTGAGGATACCCGCTGGGGCGAATTTGGTATCGAGCTCGACACCCAATACGCACATCCCGACAAATCGCTGGCCGACGACCCTCACCCAGAAGATAGCGAGTGGGCGCGCCATCAGCATCAACGCCGGGTCGAGTTCCATCACAAAACCCGCGAGCTGATTGGCGACATGGTCACAGGCCTGGTGCCTACCGAAATCGTTTGCCCACCGATACCTTGGAATGAGCTGGAAGATTTAGACGCGCTGTTCGAGACACTACGAGAGCATGGCGCTAAGGGCACCGATGCCAGCCTGCTGTATGGGTTCGGCTTACACCTAAACCCTGAAGCGGAGCGTTTCGACGTTGACTATTTGCTAGCCATGCTGCGTGCGTACCTGCTGCTGGCTGGCTGGCTGCGCGACGAAATTAAAGTCGATATTACCCGTGAGATGCTGCCCCACGCGAATCCATTTCACAAAGCCTATGCGTTAAAAATACTGGATAGCCACTATTCGCCTGATCTCGACACGTTAATTGACGACTACTTGCACCATAATCCCACGCGCAATCGCGAGCTGGATATGCTGCCGCTATTTGCCTATCTACGCCCCGACCACTCTCATGAATTGCTGCATACGCAGCTTACCAAGCCGCGCCCCACCTTTCACTACCGCTTACCCAACGCTCAGCTTTCCCAGCCGGGGTGGGGCTCAGTGACCGAGTGGAATCGCTGGGTGGAAGTCGAGAAACTTGCCGCTAATTCTGAGGTGTTACTCGCTCGCTGCGCTGAATATATCGCCGACCATAACCGACCGATGCTGACCCGCGTAAAAGAAAAACTAGTTCGTTTGCTTCGCCGCGAACACTGATTGTGTTGTAGAGCCCAGCTATATAAAACCCGTTTAGCATTCTTCATTTCCTGTCACAGTGAGTAACTATCCACATGACTCGGCCGCTTATCGGAATTACTACCTCTGACCAAAAAAGCCACTTAGCGTGGTGGTTTGATTGGTTCGCCGTCTGGCGGCATGGCGGCAAACCGTTGCGGTTATCGCCTTCGCGCCCGCAGCCGGAAAGCCTGGACGGCTTGATCATTGGCGGCGGCGACGATATTCAGGCCCACCTCTACGGTGGCGAAGTACAATTAGATGTTCGTTTAGATCCTGCAAGGGATGAGCTGGAGCTAGCCCTGCTTGAACGTTTTATTCCGCTGCATACACCGGTGCTGGGTATTTGCCGAGGGGCACAATTAATCAACGTGCATCTTGGTGGCACACTGGATCCCGATATCTACACCACCCACGAAGGGTTAAAACGGCGACGCACCGTTCTGCCGCGCAAAACCGTTGATATCGTGGGGGCAAGTAAGTTGCACCGCCTGCTAGGGGTTACCTGGTGTCGGGTTAACAGCCTACATCATCAAGCCGTTTACCAGGCGGGCAGAGGAATTGAAATCGTTGCACGCGACCGGGATGGCTTGGTGCAGGGCATTGAGTCACCGGAGCACGACTTCTTGATTGGCGTGCAGTGGCACCCGGAGTGGCTGATTTTCAATCGCCCCCAGCAGCGCTTGATTCGCGCGCTGGTGAGGGCGTCAGAGCGGCATGCTACACGGCATACGAGTTAGGGGTTGTACGAAAAGTCAGCGAGCGAAGACTAGACAAGGCAAAAATCGGCGAGAAAGCGGAGTTTACGGGTGTAAATGAGCATTTCGATCGGACTCGCGCACGAGGCGATTTTTAACGCCATATTGTTGAGCGCAGGCAGTTTTCTTACAAAGCCTAGCTCAGCACCGCCAAGGCAGCATCATAATCAGGCTCGTCCTTCAACTCGCTCACCAGCTCGCTGTGCAGCACCCGGTTATCGGTATCCAGTACGACGACTGCACGGGCGCAAAGACCTTCCATGGAGTTGTTGCACAGCGCTACGCCCCAGGCTTCGCGAAACTCGGGGTGGCGGAAAGTAGACAGCGTTTCGACGTTATCCAATCCTTCCGCGCCACAAAAGCGTTTGGCTGCAAAGGGTAAATCCGCGGAGACGACCAATACCACGGTGTCGGCAAGGTTAGACGCCAGCTCGTTAAAGTGACGCGTGGACATGGCACAAGTGGGCGTATCCACACTGGGGATGATATTGAGCACTTTATGCTTTCCTGCGTACGTATCGAGCGTAACGTCTTGCAGATCGGTGTTGGTCAGCGTCATCGCCGGTGCCGCCTGCCCTTTTGCAGGCAGTGTGCCAGCCACATCCAGCGGTTCGCCTGCACGGGTAATCTGTTGCATTATTGTCTCCTTATGATGTGCATAATTAATGCGTTCTTACCATTTAAGCAGCCATGGTAGGCTATTTTCACGCCTTTGCGCTCTTCCTGAAAGGCCTTTGTTCAATGTTTGCGTTTCATCATACCGAGGGAGTGATATGGCCTGTGTATTGATCGTTAAAACCGGCGACGCTTTTCCGGAAGTCGTCGACCAGCACGGTGATTTTGAAAGGCTATTTATAAAGCAGCTTAACATCGCGCTGCCCGCGCATTTAGAACTACAGGTGTGGGATGCAACCCGCCAACCCAGCGCACCTGAACTTAATACACTCGCGGGTATTGTGATTACCGGTTCGCACAGCATGGTCAGTGAGGCGGAACCCTGGAGCGAAGCACTGAAGCCGTGGCTGAAGGAGGTGCTGGCAAACGACATTCCCATGCTAGGCGTTTGCTATGGCCACCAGTTAATGGCCGCCGCTTTTGGTGGCATGAGTGACTACCACCCGGCTGGCCGCGAATCGGGCACGCGCACCGTGCGACTCACCCAAGCGGGCCAGCAAGACCCGCTGTTTAGCCAACTACCGGAAAGCTTTGCCGCCCACCTGACCCATGCCCAGTCGGTGATGCAGGCGCCCCAAGGTTGCACGGTGCTGGCCCATAACAGCCACGACGCCCACCAGGCGCTGCGCTACGGCCCGCGCCAGTGGAGCGTGCAGTTTCACCCGGAATTTACGGCGCCGGTGATGCGTGCCTACCTTGAACGCCAACGCGCCGCCCTACGCGACCAAGGCGAAGAGCCCGACACCCTGCTGGCGAACATTACTGACTGCCAAGAGGCCTCCAGCCTACTGCGACGTTTTTTGGCGTTTGTATAGCCCTTAGCCATTGGCAATCGAAAGCTACTTACGCTGATCACGCCGAGAGGCCAGCCGATCTGCCAGCCGCGTTGGCTCAGGTAGCTTGGTACGCCCCAAGCAGCGCAACACCCAGGCCAGCGAGGTTTCTAAAGTGATCCGGTGGCCAGGTGATACGTACACGGGCTTGACCTTGGTGCGGGAACGCAAAACGGCACCAATGGTTTCCTGCCCCGCGGAGAGTGGCACCCAGTCGCCGCGCTGCTCGCCCACCTCGGCGTGTTGGCCATATAGGCGTGACTTGGCAATACCGATGGTAGGTAGATCGAGCCATAGCCCTAGGTGAGCCGCCACGCCTAACCGGCGTGGGTGTGCAATCCCCTGGCCGTCGACCATCACCAGTTCAGGCATCACGCTGAGTTTTTCAAACGCGCCTAGCGCGGCGGGGATTTCTCGAAACGAAAGCAAGCCGGGGATATACGGCATTCGGGTGGGCTCGCGATGGACGACCTGTTCCACCACGCTTAAATCGGGTGCGGTGGCAGGATCCCATTTCAATACCACCACCGCTGCCCGAGTGATTTCGCCGCCCTCTTCGAACCCAATATCCACCCCGGCGATATGCGTTATCGGCGCTAGGCGATCAGTAAGTTCCAATCGCCTCGCCAACTGCAACTGCAGCGCCATCGCTTCCTTGGGTGCCAGATTCCATTCGTGTAGTGGTGCGGACATGGTTTCCTCCTTGAAGTGGTGAATGGTGAATGGTGAATGGTGAATGGTGAATGGTGAATGGTGAATGGTGAATGGTGAATGGTGAATGGTGAATGGTGAATGGTGAATGGTGAATGGTGAATGGTGAATAAGGTAGCAAAAAAACGCCCCCGCACCAGTAACGGTACGAGGGCGTCGAGATCTTCTCAGTTGCCGCTTGGCGGCAGCTGATTAATCCTTACATTGATGAAGACCTAGGCGCGTTCGCGACGACGAACCGGCGCATCACCTTCGTCACGACGACGGCGTGGAGCGCGCTCAGCCGGTGCGCTGTCTTCGCTGATTTCCAACGGACGACCGGCCACACGGGCACGGGCCATCTTGGTCAGAATCGTCGAGGGCAAGCCGCTCGGCAGTTCGACCACAGAGAAAGCGTTGCGAATATCGATACGACCGATACGCGCGCCTTCAATGCCGCCTTCATTGGCGAGGGCACCGACTAGTTGGCCAGGCTTGACGCCATCTTTATGACCAACCGATACGCGGTAGCGCGTCATACCTTCAGTTGGCGCACCAGTGCGTTCGCGGCGTGCACCCGGCTTACCGCCAGACGCTCCATCACGCGAGGGCTTCTCTTTGCGCGGCGCCTGCAGGCGACCGATCGGCGCTTCGTCAGCACGCGCCATAGCGGCAAACGCACAAGTCAGCTCGATCGGGTCATGGCCTTCTTCGATCAGACGCTCAATCAGCGCACGCTGCTCTTCGGCGCCCTTCGTTAAGGAGGCGATAACACGCTGATAGAAGACGTCATCGCGATGGGCACGAATAGCGGCTTCATCAGGTAGCGGCATTTCGGTCATTTTCTGACCGGTTGCCTGCTCCATCCAGCCCACTTTGCGGCCTTCACGGAAGCCAGCAAAGGTAATCGCGATACCGCTACGGCCCGCACGACCGGTACGGCCAATACGGTGCGTATAAGCCTCTGCATCTTGAGGCAGATCGTAGTTGATAACGTGAGTGATACGCGACACGTCAAGACCACGGGCAGCTACATCGGTAGCGATCAGTACGTCGACTTTGCCACGCTTCAAGCGCGTAATAGTACGCTCACGCAGGCTCTGATCAAGATCACCGGACAGGCCAGCAGCGTTAACGCCACGAGCAGTCAACTGCTCAACGAGCGTGGTACAAGCGGCACGGGTACGTACAAAGACGATGGCCCCATCGACCGGCTCGACTTCAAGAATACGCGAAAGAGCTTCAAGCTTAGCGCCACCATCAACACGCACAATGCGCTGTTCGATGTTTTCGCCGGTCGTGGTGCCCGACTCAATCGCGACTTTCACTGGGTTAACCAAGTAACGGTTAACGATGCGCTCGATTTCAGTGGGCAGTGTCGCTGAGAAGAACACACGCTGAGCATCTTTCGGGGTATCGGCAACCACGCGTTTTACGTCGTCGATAAAGCCCATGCGCAACATTTCATCAGCTTCGTCCAGCACTAGGGCGGAGAGGCCATCAAGCTTCAGGCTACCGCGGTCCAGGTGGTCGATAATCCGGCCGGGGGTACCGACAACCACTTGCGCGCCACGCTTAAGGGCGCCCAGCTGTTCACGGTACTCTTGGCCACCACATAGGGTCGCAACTTCGAGACCTTTCAGGTTTTGGCCATATTTACTAAACGAGGCAGCTACTTGCTGAGCCAATTCGCGGGTTGGCGCCATAACCAACACTTGGGGCTCACGGCGAGTCAGCTCTAAACGTGACAGTAACGGTAATGCAAACGCTGCGGTTTTGCCGGTACCCGTCTGGGCCTGGCCCAGCATATCGCGGCCTTCAAGCAACGCAGGAATAGTTTGTGCCTGAATCGGCGAGGGAACGAGGTAGCCCTGTGATTCAACAGCAGACAGAACGGCAGGCAAAAGAGCCAGATCGCCGAAGCTCGGCGAGGCGACAGAAGTCGAGGTCATTAATCACACCTTGGTAGGCCGGCAAGTACCGGCAAAAAACATCATAAGCGTCTCTGACTCAGTCATCGCACAACGACATGAAGAATGGTCATTATCGATAACAGGCACCGCCGTAGCGGTCAAAGCCATCAGTGGAGTCGGAGACGCCGGTCGCACCTAGCATCCGGTTGGCAAACAACGCATTAGCGGGCCAACCGTTGTGGCGACCTTCTGCGCCGATTTCACCCGTTTGGTGAAATACTGGAGGCGCGCCATCTACACAGCAATGAACATCTAGCAATTGGCGAGATGTTCCCGCAAGCGACACTACAAATAACTATTAACATCTACTCATTAATAACTATGCAGTTAAACGCTTACCGTCGTGATGGAGGGGTCAACACATGCGAGGAGCGCGCATCCTACCATTGCATTTGGCGTCTGACCAGTACTTTTAACTTACACCACAGTGAAACAAGGACTTGCGCTCATGCACATATGGTCTAACCTGAAAAAGTGCCTAATCAAGTTCACTATTCTCAAGGAGCGATGCAATGAACTGGGATCAAATTGAAGGCAAATGGAAAGAGATGAAGGGTAAGGCACGCTCAAGCTGGGGCGAGCTCACCGACGATGAGTTGGATCAGATCGGTGGTAAAAAGGATCAATTGATAGGCAAGCTTCAGCAGAAGTACGGCCTAGAGCGCGAAGAAGCAGAGCGTCAAGCCGATGACTGGGCTGATAAGCAGTAATAGCATTATAAGCCCCCCCTTAATTACACCATTTCCGTTTTGGTAGGTCGTTTTTTTTAGCAACACGATGTGTTGGTGGTTCTAGTTACGTTATCCCCCAATACACCTACAAGCACACCGATCTATTATCTATCGTAGCCACATGGAGAGATGCTATGCGTAAGACAATCCTCACAACCGTTATCGGTACCGCCCTTATGGGCAGCGTTGCCATGAATGCTCACGCGCAGGATGAGCCCCAGGGCATGTATTCTGCCGACGACATTCTTGATGCAGAGGTCTATTTTGCCGGCGGTTCCGGTGAAGAGATTGGTGACGTCGATGACATCCTGTTTGATGAAGAGATGCGCATTACCGCGATTGTGATCGAAAGCGGTTCAGTACTGGGCCTCGGCGGCCGCGAGATCGTTGTTGATACCGACTACTTCACCCTCGAAACCGAAACGGACGCCGATGGTGATACAGAACATCGCATTATGGTCGAAGCCAGCCAGGAAGAAGTCGAAGCCTTCCCGGCTTACAATAACGAGTGGTGGGAGCAGACTAAAGCCAACGCTCGCGATGCCTGGCAAACTACCCAAGAGGGCGCTGAAAGCGCTTGGCAGCGTACCCGTGAAGCGTTAGATATCGATGATAATGGCTAACGCTTCCCCATTGTTTTTAATAGCAACGTTTTTAATAGCAACGAAACGCTAGCAGTAGAATCTCAGCATTAGAAAAAGGGCTGCCCAACTGGGCGGCCCTTTTTGCTAGTTAGCGATACGCATCTATTTACGCCGCACGCCCTGCCCCGGTAAACGCTCCCGGTCGTGAGACCGTTCAAGGTCGAGTAGTGGCCCAGCAGGTACGATTCGCGTTGGGTTAATCGTGTCGTGACTATAATAGTAGTGGCGTTTGATGTGATCCATATTGACGGTCTCCGCCACTCCCGGCCACTGATAGATTTCCCTCACGTAATTGGAAAGATTGGGATAATCTTCAATGCGCTTAAAATTGCATTTGAAGTGGCCATAGTAAACCGCGTCAAACCGGATCAGCGTGGTAAAGAGACGAATATCCGCCTCGGTTAACCACTCCCCCGCCAAGTAACGATGCTCGGCCAAGCGTGCTTCCATACGCTCTAGACCGTCAAACAACGCCTTCACGTGCTTCTCATAAACCGCCTGTTCAGTGGCAAAGCCTGATTTATAAACGCCGTTATTGATGTGGTCGTAAACATCGGCGTTTACGTCATCAATGACACCGCGCAGATCTTCTGGGTAAAAATCCAGGTCGTTGCCGGTCAATTCATCGAACGCACGGTTAAAAATACGTAGCAAGTCTGCAGACTCATTATTAACGATGGCGCTGCGCTGTTTGTCCCATAGCACGGGCACGGTGACACGCCCGGTATAGTGGGGGTCGGTCATGGTATACAGCTGGTGATGGTAGTCGACGCCGT
The DNA here is from genome assembly GCF_054065485.1 of Vreelandella sp. 2A-K22. Lineage (NCBI taxonomy): Bacteria > Pseudomonadati > Pseudomonadota > Gammaproteobacteria > Oceanospirillales > Halomonadaceae > Vreelandella > Vreelandella sp. 2A-K22. The sequence continues at coordinate 297,019 of NZ_JBSUGC010000006.1, forward strand.
TAACGGGGTCGCCACTGGCACCTTCGTCCTGACGGTACGTCCAGCCTTGGTCGAGCATCAAGGGGCTAACATGGGACGTGCCGATCAACGGCTCTAGCCCTTTCAACTTACGCATAATCAGCGTGCGATGCGCCCAGGGGCAGGCTAGCGAGACATATAAATGATAACGCTCTTTTTCCGCTGGGTAGCAGTCACCGTCAGTCTCCGGATGGCTGCCCACCCAGTCGCGAAGCTGAGCGGACTCACGAACAAATTCGCCGCCGTGTTTTTTAGTGTCATACCACTGGTCTTGCCACTTGCCATTTACCAGTAATCCCATTGGGCGTCTCCTGAAAGTCATTAGAGGTGCTAACAATTACGTTCTTTTCTTCAGCATACGCCCGCTTCAGGAACGCTCAAGCGGATGTTTTACGGCCTTTCATTCGAGTCAGTCGAATCATTCAGCGCGCATTCGCTCACCACGGCCTGTTTCAGTGCGGCGGCCATCGCATGAGCCGCTGGCCCTGCCCGGTCTCGGTCGCGAAAAATCATCTGAATCGGCACTTCACGAATACCGCCCGCGGGTAGTGGCAGCGGCTTTAATTGCCCGCTGTTTAACTCCTCCGCAATGCGTGTTTCCGGCATCCAGGCAAACCCCAAGCCACGCCTTAGCATATCCAGTGAGGTATTGAGGTGGCTGACGGTCCAACGCTGCTCGGCTTTCAACCAGCCAGCATTGGTTGATTGGCGCAGCGCTGAATCACGCACCACCAACTGCCGATACTGGGCTAGATCGCGTAGATCCAACGAGCGGCCCAATTGATGTAGCGCATGCTGGGGATGCGCCACGGCAACAAAGCGCACCGTGACCAACGGCTCGCCCAAGAAGCCCTGCGCCTCAATGCCGGAGACTACCAAGTCTGCGCGGCCATCATAGAGCATCTCAATGCCGCCATTGAGAACACTCTCGTGCAACTGAACGCGCACCTGCGGGTACGTTTCAGAGAATCGCTCTAGCGCTTTAGCTTGAGCAGCAGCGGGAAACACCTGATCGATTGCCACTACCACTTCCGCTTCTAAACCAGCGGCTAGCCGGGTGGCGACATCTTCAAGTGACGCTGCGCTCTCTATTAATTGACGCGCGCGCCGAAGCAGCAGCTCGCCCGCTTCGGTTAACCGTACTTGTCGGCCAATAGGCTCCAGCACCTGCACGCCTAGCTGCTCTTCTAATTTATGAACGGCATGGTTCAGCGTGGAGGGGCTTTTATGTACCGCCTCTGCCGCACGCGCAAATCCACCGTGGTCAACCACGGCGGCCAACATTTGCCATTGTGAAAGTGTTACCCGGGACATTTCGATTTCCTCAACGCAATACAGCGAAACAATGCGCTTAATGTTCGAAAAAACATGGCTAGAATGCCAGGAAACAGCTAACACTTCCGCCCATGCTTACAAAATGCTTGAGATTAACTGCTGGTCGCAGGTAAAAGAGCACGTTATTTCTATCCAGCGGGAAAATATTTGACACAGATTATACTTTAGCTTTTAAAAGCGTAGTTTTCGTCTATAGTTAACACAGATTATTTAGTTAGCACGCTTCACTGGTTACATTTGTTAGCAAACGCTGTTTATAAATAGTAATCTCTGTCTGTTAGTGCTATTTTTGTATTTAATTACGCTTTATGTATAGATATACAGTCTATGCACCCCTGCCTTCATGGGGTATGGTTTCCGGGTTTATTCGCTTAATAGTTACCTGAATCCGTGAGACCGGCCCCCAGGAATGCTTCTAACCTACTGAACTGCATGGCAATATAGCGAATATCGCCATTCACCCAGACAGTGCCATGCCCAACGTCAAATTCCGCGCCAGTCGCCGCAC